>JAHFOW010000012.1 GCA_023261465.1 Planctomycetota bacterium | reverse complement strand
CAAACGTGTAATAAATCTATGCAAAAAGACAAAAACGGATTTACCTTATTGGAAGTGATTATCGTTATGGCCATTATGGCTATGCTCTGGGGTGTTGCTTACACCATGTTTTATCAATCCAGGGGGGTGTCTATTATTTCCAGAAATAAATTAGAGATGTACCAATATGCGCGGATTGCTATGGACGGCATCTCCCGGGATCTGAAAGGCGCCACCTTAAAGGATAACACTGATTTCTTTCGGTCATTTACTATAGCAGAGGCATTTGGCCTTGGCACATCCACCGGCAATTCGCAGCCCAGAAATAATAGCAGCATACTTACCTTTCTCTCCCTGACCCCTAACGGTTCATCTACCCCTGTCACCCTTATTACCTATTATTTAAGCAACAACGACGAACTCATGAAGTCAGAATACAACGACACGTCCTATATATACGGAACGGTAACAAATTTCAGTCCCGGGTCTTCTACATACTACAAACTTGCAGCAAATATGAATTATTTCGAATGTAAATATAACGCGGAAAATACCTGGGAAAGTACATGGGATAGTACGAGTGGCACTACAACTGGCCGACTGCCCGATAGCGTGAAAGTTACTTTACAAATATACGGCACAGGTACGGGAAATACCGTGGAAATCGGCACCTATACGGCCATAATTGCACTCCCCTATCGTATAACACACTAAACAATTTTAAATGTGTTTATTTAAATTAAGCTTTTGGAGATTTTTTCGTCACCAAGGCAGCAAGTCACAAAGAAAAACTTAGTGCCTTCGTGACTTTGTGGCTTGTTTGAAATTCTTATACATCAGGTTTCAAATGCTTCGCCCCTTCACAACTTTATTGAGGAATTTTAGCTTTATAATACATGGATAACAAAAAAAACGCAGGTTACATTATTGTTGTCGTCATGTTTATCCTGGTAGCGCTTACCCTTCTGGGTGTAATGTTCCTGAATCTAACCTCCATTGATTTTAATGCTACAGACAATTACGTCAACAGCCTTCAGGCAGATATGGTCGCACGAAGCGGGCTTGAATACGCCATTTACACCTTAAAAATGGATAAATACGGCACAGATACTATTGTCTATAATAATAACAGCTACCGGTATATTGGCACAACAACGCTGGGTTACGATGAGAATTATGATGCGTACACGGAAGAATGGTTGGGGACGGGAACTGACAGGATATTCGGGAGCGCCAGCGCTTCAAGTAACGACGTTGACAATAACGGAGACGGAATAAAGGATTCAACGTGGTTGAATGCGCCTTTCTTGCTGGACAAAGGACTAAAGGCACAGTACGCCATTCTTATTGAAGACGTAGGGGAATCACGGGTCAATATAAATGCCACAGGAAATATTGGAACAACAACGGGGAATTTCGTGTACGGCAGTGGTACAACTACCTATGATATAAGGCTACAAGACATCCTTGGTAGCACAACAGCAAAGAATGTCGTTGTTGGTACAAACACCGCACGCTGTGGTCATGGAACACCAGGCACAACAGCTTCTCACTTCCAGCCCCGTAATCCCGCGAGTGGAGACCGCCCCTTTAACGTCCTCGACGCTGCCGATTTCTGCTTTGGTACATATACCGCCTTCGCCTCCTACCAATCAAGGCTACGCAAAATCATCAATAATGGAGCACCTGATGATACCCCCCTTTTCAAAAATGTTCGAGGAAACCTTACCGTGTATTCCGATGATGCTATTATAACAAATAATGGTATCAGTGGTCTTTTGTTGCCTGACAATAAAAATTACTACCGTTTGAAATTGGACAACACAACCCCTGTCGGCAGCATAACCAGTCAGTTGCAAATAGCTGGATTCAGCCAGGGAACAGCCACCCAACTTACCGTCAACATAAAGGATTATATGGATTTGGATAATGATATCACTGCTTATGGTACACCGACAAAATATGGCTTAGAGCCACATCCGTTTATTAACGAGTTATACTATACGGGTACCAGTTCTGCCCAGCAGCATCAAAACCTCATCGAACTCTACAATCCATTTGACGTCGCCATTGGCAGTAGTACCTTAAGTATAAATAGCTCAAAGATGGATTTGGTGTTGAAGGTTACTAAGAAGCAATATTACCTTGCTGACAGCTCGTCTTGTACTTGGGCAACCGGCACTATCACCCCTCAAACATATCCAATAAACACCGTCAACTTCAGCATACAGCCCAAAGGATACGTAGTATTAGGATATGGCACCCAAAATACTGCCGTATCTCTGAGCGGCACACAAACAGTCACAGGATTTGACATCTATGATTTTGATAGTACATATATACCGCAGGAAGTGACTGTTACCCTTATGGGAAGTTCATCGGCATTGCCTAGTGGGGATTACTTGATTTTAGATGAGGCTGTGCCAAATGCTTATACGAATACACTACGAGAAGTCGATTTATTATGGGTTGTGTATCAAGTAATAGCTTATATCAACGGCGAATATATCGCAGGAGCCATGACTAACGATGCATACAACGCGTTAATAGCCCAGGCAGGTGACGGTCTTTATGGACCGCCGCACACATCGGAAAAGTCTGGCAACAATGCCCTTACCAATCTTGTAGAACCAGACACTGGCACAACTGTTATCTGGAATCCGGGAACTAACGGAGTTAGTGATGCAATCTCCAACCTGAATGCTGTTATTACTAAGACCAATCTTTATGTCGGTAATGGAAAAATCACTTCCTCCGCTGGATCAGTACTCATAGCTGATGCGCTAGTAGCAATAAATGCATTAAATGGTTGCAACTGTAGTAGCAACCTAAGCGTCAGGGCATCCATCGGTGAAAGAAAGAACCCGCTTATAGAAAGAGGTACGCCGACAACTAACTGGGGCACGGCAACCACATCCACCAACACCCTGGGACAAGTAAATTATAGCTATAGTCTAGTCACGACCAACGAACGTAAACAACTGGTGGTGGCAAATAACAATATGATCTCTTTGGGCGAAGCGGGACACCTTTTGACGATCGGATATGGCACACAGTCCCCCTATACCAGCAATTCGACTTATAATGTGGCTGGCAGCAGCACCGTTGACAATGCAAAATTGAATCTCTTCAGTGGTACGGGAACTGTCATTCCAGAATATTTTACCATTCTCGACCCAAAAAACGATACCATCGATGATGATTTTGATGGCGCTATCGGTACCGACACAGGTACTCAAACCGGGGATATTGATGGACCGGAAATTCAGGTACCAGGCCGTATCAATATTAACACGGCGCCATCGAGTGTGCTGGCTGCTTTGCCGGGGTCAAGCACAACTACCTCCATAGGGACATGGAGTGCGCTCCAGGGCGCATTGATTACCAATATCATCAATAATCGCCCCTACACTAAAATTGGAGAGCTGCCGGCTGTCTCAGGAATGGACTATTTTGGGACGGATGGTATAGACAATGATAGCGACGGGCTTGTTGATGAGAAAGATGAAAAAGACCTTATATTTACTTCCATCACAAATCTCATTACAACCCATACCAACGTGTTTGCCGTATATGTCACTGCGCGTATCGTCAATAGTAATGCAACCCAAACTTATGCAGAAAAGAAGCTCGTTGCTATTGTTGACAGATCAGTCACCCCAATAAAGATACGGTATTTCAGATGGATGACTGAATGGTAAACGTGTTATTTTCATTGGTAAGTACGAATATCGGACGCCGAACAAAAGAATGTCGAATAACGAATGTCTTTTCATTCATAATTCAATATTCCTGGCACAGCTACGCCGCAACCAAATCCACTAATCAAAAGGAGTATTTATGCTTATTTATTCTGGTATAAAAATAAACGTAAGAAAAGATGAAATTATCCTCGATAATGGCCGAAAGGCGGTACGGGAAGTTATTGAGCATCCCGGCTCATCGGCCATTATCCCATTTATTTCTGAAGACGAAATTATCCTCATTCAACAGTATCGGCATGCAGTAAAAGAGACTATTTATGAAATCCCTGCTGGCACTCTGGACAAAGGGGAGACGTTCGCGGCATGTGCCGCGCGTGAATTAGAGGAGGAAACTGGCTACAGGGCCGGCAAATTAGTTCCCCTTACTATCATCTATCCATCACCGGGCATCCTGAGCGAAACCATGCACCTCTTTAAGGCAACATATCTCACAAAGACCAAAACCAATCATCAGGATGATGAGTCAATTAAAGGTATTGTACAAATAAAACTTCGCGATGCATTTGAAATGGTAAAGAATGGCGCAATAAAGGACGCAAAAACGGTATGCTGTATTTTGATATGTATAAACAAATCTCCCTGTCAATAAAATCAAGGCGTCAATCAGATGTCCGGCACTTTTTCCAGCATCAAATTCACGGTTTCACCACCCCATCTTAAACCTTACAATCCTCCGGTAAAGATAAATATAGGTAGCAGAGAATATGAAAAAGATGATGATAAGCGGTAAAGTATGCATGCGGAAAGGAAATGCTATTGCATTAAAGAATGCTGCCAGAGTCCATAGATAAACGGATGTCTTGTAATTTTTCTTCGTAACACGTCTGTAAATAAGCGTATGCAAGTGCATGGCATCTGGTTCAAATGATGAAAAGCCCCTTTTGAACTTTCGTCTATAAATTGAAAACAGAACCTCAAATATTGGATACATAAGGAGTACGAAGGGGAACCATGGAGAAATTTGGGGATTTCTGTTTACGAGAAAAATAGAAATCAGTGCTAGCACAAAACCAATGAAATATGCCCCGCTGTCTCCAAGAAAAATTTTACCATTGGGAAAATTCCAGATAAAAAAACCAATTATAGCTGATATTACAAAAAGAGATATGGTAAAGATGAGCAAATCTCCATGAATATATGATGTAAAGGCAAAAAAAGACAGGGCTATAATTGATATTCCCGATGCAAGCCCGTTGAAACCGTCTATTATATTAATGGCATTGGTGACGCCTACAATAGCAAAAACGGTAAAAGGAAGGGCAATCCAGAAAGGTAATTTACATATACCCAAATTATAAATTGTGCTATCCATTAAAAAAATACCGATAATAGCGCCGATGCCTATCACCATTAATCTCATCCTGTGGCTTGTGTTAGATTTCATATCTTCATAGAAACCTATTAAAAAGACCGGGAGTGATGCCAAAACAATATAAAGGAATATGTGACGCGTCTTAGATAAAGAATAAAATGTCGAATATA
This sequence comes from Planctomycetota bacterium, assembly GCA_023261465.1. GTDB lineage: Bacteria > Planctomycetota > Brocadiia > Brocadiales > Brocadiaceae > JAHFOW01. Next base: position 21,443 of record JAHFOW010000012.1, on the reverse strand, counting down.
ATACCTTAAAGGAGAATTTTTGCAATGCACATTCAAAGATAAGAAGGCCGATTGCTACAGAAATAAAAATACCAACCCCCCCTGCCCTTGGCGTTGGTATATCGTGAAATCGCTGTGGTTTATTACTCTCTACACCATCTTCACAGAATGTCCTCTTTTTGAAAATATTTATAATTAACAAATTAACAAAAAAAGATATAATAAATATTAATGACAGCGATACGATCGATTCATTTATTAGCAGAAAATTTTTATGTTGATTGCCCATGATCCCTCAACTAATCTGTTCTTTTTCGGAAATTCGTCAATTAGTGTTTATCGCTCAATGACTTTTTAACAAGTGTTTCATAGCTCTCAACAACTTTTTCCCAGGTGAAGCAGGGACGTAGTTTTGAACCTTCTAACTGGGATACTTTATGCCATTCCTCGTAAGAACGGGACTCAATCCAGTCCAATTGCTGTACAAGTGAATCAATATCATGAAAATAAAGCCCTGCTTCTTCCAATACCTCTTCATTATATGGTGTGCGACGGGCTATTATAGGTGTGCCCGTTGAAAGAGATTCCAATAATGTTGGATTAATTCCCCCGACAGAATGTCCATGAATATAAGAAAGCGCATTACGTCTGAGTAAAAACAAAAGAACGCGGTCATAAATTGGACCGGCCACGATTACATTTGCAGTCCGAGCAATTAAGGGTTTAACCTTTTTTTCGAAAAATGGGGTTGATGGGCCTATTAAGAGAACGGGTTTGCCCGTTTTTCTTTTTATTGCAGCTTCACAAATCACCTGAATACTGTTTTCAGGCTCAAGCCGCATTACAACTACATGATACTCCCGATGTTTTAATTTGTGCTGGCTTAAAAATTTATCCATCGTTTGTATGAACGAATTGTCAGCAGGCGCATCAGGGATATCAGTGCCATAAGCTATAAAGGTGGATTTTTTTCCATAACGTTTTTCATAGTAATGAGCGATATTTACAGAATCGCTCACGAGTTCATTTGAAAAGGTGGCAGCAAAAAACTCGGCACACCGGAAGTAAATTTTCACGTACCACGGCCATTTAGACCGAAGATATTCAAACCCATTGGTATTTGTTATTATTTTCTTCCCAAAAATGCGTGGAAGAATTAAAAATGGTCCGGCCCCGTAACCGAGCATTACAATTACATCCACCTTGCTTCTTGAGGCGCGCACGAGCGAACGGATATCGTATAATAAAGGGGCGGTTTTACCCTTGCCGTGTTTGACCGATAAGGTAACGGCCTTTCCATAGGTTGTGGGACAATTACTTTCCGTTGGGCAATAAATTGTCCATTGAACATTATCCGACCCGCCTTTTGTGGCAATTTTGTCAGCGCATATTTCGAATGCTCCGTAACGCGCGGGGACACCTCTTGAACCTAATAAAGCAACCCGGATTGGGTTGTTCGTGTTTGAAGGGTGGTTCATGTGTTATTTTCCCTTTAATGAAGTAATATAGTGACGCCATCCTGGTGGGAAATTTTTTTCCACTTCTACTGAATCAAACCCAATCGATTGACGTGGCCCTATAGATTTCACCCAGTCTGCCATACGTTTAATCCCAAGAGATAATGAGGCGGGCTCGGCTAATTCAAAAACTGAACGCACCAGAGTATGATCGCAAAATGCATGCAATACCTCCTTGCGCGCCGGGAGGTATTTTATGTGTGGTTTTGCCCCGAATGCTTTTGCAACCATGTGAGCCAAATCATTGACGGTATAAGGAACGTCTGCACCTATATTAAATGTCTTACAACGTGCCTTCTTAATGTAAGGAGCTTGTGCAATTGCAGGCGCAACATCTGCTATGTATGAAAATGCCCTTGTTTGTGTGCCATCTCCAAATATAGTCAGTGATTCTCCGTGGAGAATTTGATTCATAAAAATTCCAATCACATTACGATAACGATCTGCAATATTCTGTTTTTCACCATAAACATTATGAGGACGGAAGATGACGTAATCCAAGCCGAACATCTCATGTGCGGCTTTTAAGTCCAGTTCAACGGCGTACTTTGCGATACCGTAGGGATCCTCTGGTAAAGGAACCATGCTTTCATGCATTGGAGTTTGGTTTGTTCCATATACAGCAATGGATGACGCAAAAACAAAACATTCGACGCTGTTACGAACTGATTCGTTGATAAGATTGATACTTCCAACGACGTTATTAATATAATTAAACCGGCGGATGTAATGAGAAAGTCCCTCTGCGGCATATGCTGCCAGATGGTACACGTGTTGAAAAGGGCCATATTCTTTAAAAAGTTTTGTAACGTAATCGGAATTGGTAACATCCAGATTAACAAAGGTAGCGGCGTTTGGAATGTTTTCCTGAAAGCCCCCAGATAAATTGTCAGCCGCTATTACTTCATAACCATCTTTTATAAGATTTTCAGCAACATGAGAACCAATAAATCCTGCTGCGCCAGTAACTAAGACACGTGACATTATTCCTCCTTTATTTTTAAAATACCGGATATCCAAGACTTTCCATAGCATCATTAAACAACGGTTGTATTGCAGGATGTAAACCAATTGACCCCCGGCTTTTTGTTGGATGTAATGTTTTTGTTGCATATTTGAAAAAAATATTATCCGGAGTCAATTCACAAAAATCCAGTATGGAAATTAAACTTTCCTCGGTATGTTGAACAAGGTCTTCATAGCGTACCAATCTTATTGCTTCAGGATATTGTTTTAATCGTGAAAGACCTTCGCGCATGGTCACTATCCATTCTACTGCGGCCATATCAACCTGATTGGTAAAATTTCGTACTTCATTTTGAATTTTAGAAAACACATGATCATTACTAACAATCTGATCTACCAACAAATACCACTTACGGTTATTTACACCCCACCAATCATGGACTGTGTTATCCGTCTTCACGGCGTATCTTGTTGACCACTCTTCAATTGACTGAATTGTGTCCCATCCATTGCGTACCAAAAATAGAAACTTTGCATCGGGAAAAAGTGCTTTTACAAATGGAATTCTAAATATGAGCTCCGGATATTTATCAACAACCCTTTTTGAACAAGTGGCTGCAAGGTATGCTCCATATAAACGATGTGCAAAACGTTTCATGTCTTCAGTTACTTCCCTGTCACTAAGACGATAGCGTGCCTCGCCCTTGCTATAATTACCAATTACATCTTCATAATGACACAGAGAATGCCACATGGCCTTTGGTTCGTTGAGAAACGCCACATCTCTATGCATGGATAATATTATTCCTAAAACTGTCGTTCCGCTTCTCCCCGTTCCTAAAACAAAAACAGGTTTTTCGACTTTCTTAAGTTGAGGTAGTTTTTTTTCTACACAAAAAAGAGAAAAAACCAGAGGGTTTATCCACCGCCCTTTTGTCGTTACCGGACGTCCCTCAAAAAAAGTATAACTTATTAAGCGGTTTATAACTTTTGTAGGGCGTATTTTAATATAAAGTGAGTCTAGTTGGGCAATCAAATTTTTTTTCGAGTATAAATACCTGTATTTTTAAAAATTTATTTAACTTACAATACGGGAGCGCATCGAGAACTATGACTTGCCGAAAAATGAAAAACGCTTAAATTTCCATATTGAAGCATCAATGACGTCAAAACACTCATTAGAGTTCCATGTGTGAGTTCCATTGGCGCCGAAATACCAAATATCCTCAAAAACTCCGATGGGTTCCTCTCTATACTCCGTTTGTGTAAGTTGAACAATGTGATTGAAATTAATTCGTTTACCATATTTTTCAGAACAGTCCTGACTCGGCCTGATTAATGAGTTCTGTAGACGAATTATGGCTCCCGCACATCGTGCCCTGCGTATGTCAGACACTATTGGATTTTGCGGATGAAAATACCACGGTCCTCTTATATCATACGACCAGTATAGATATAATTCGTCAAAGGCATCATAAGCGTCAAGTTCACCATTATTCTGACAGGTAAATAACCAGAATATACCTTTTTCATACAACACTGTAGTATCCGCAGCATTTGTTGATGTAAACAGAACCTTATCCAATATCCACTGATCCGGAAATTGAACACATTTATACAATTCAATGGTTCTGTTTCTGGATGTTTCTGGTATCATGAACAGCTCTTCACCCCATTTAAAAAGAAAAGGATAAGAAAGATGATAAGGACGATCAAGAACGGTGCGGGGATGGGTAATATTGAGGTCATTCAAAATTTCAATTACACTGATAATACCCTTGCGTTCTTTTTTGAGAAACTCTTCGCAAAAAATATAATTTTTCTTCTTATGCTCAATGATAAATGGATCTGCCAAAAAACCGTCTCGGTTGGATTTAATTTTTTTAAACATGGACTTATCTACATTATCAAAACAAGACAAGTCTTTTATATCGTGTTTTTGCCTTAATCCAATCACCCAGGTCTCATGGCCAAACACCGTTTTTAATATCTTTTTGATAAGATTCACAGATATTTTTCCCATAAAAACGATCACTTGCCAATTGTTTGGGCAATCGTTATTTGATGATAAATCATTTTCCTCTGCCATATCATGCCTCTTCTTTAACAAATACTCCCACCCATACTGGTGGATAGTTCTGAGATGATTTACCACAAAATGCGCCGATTTCCAGTAAATTCTTGTTCTATTCAAATACAACGAATAATTTTTAGTGGCCGTCCAGGAAATTGAGAGTATACAATTTGCGCATTTATTTTGAGTAAATGCCAACAACTTACTGCATGTTACCGGATTGGAACCGTATATTTCCCAAAAGCCTGATAAACTCCTTGTATGTCCTTTATGATTGCCAAAACTAAAAAACCATAAACCATAACGGCTTAACTCTGCAATTTCTTTATGTATGCGTCCTGGTGTAAGTTGTAGTACAACGTCTATATTAAAACTACCAATTTCTCTTGTATCTTCTGTTGAAAATTTCTCCTGTGTGAAATCAACAGGTATTTGTTCGCTATCCAACAATCTATCTGTCAAATCAACGGGTTGTAGCGGGTCTTCAGTGTTAGTAGTTCTTCTAAACAATCTGGAATCTAACCAGGCATATAAAATATACAAAAAATGTGAAATAAACTCTTTGGAATTTTTCTTTTCAAATTTTCTTTCTAATATTATCAGTGAAACTTTCGCGAAAGGTAAACTAATTATTTCCCCGACGAGAAAAGCCTGCCATCTGGGAATTATTAGGGAGTTTAATATAAGACAGACGTTGAGTTTGTTATTTTTCATAGAGTAAAATACAAACGTTTATTATAACCTTTTTCTAATAGTTTCTTTAATATTTTTCATTCTTTTTATATTTAATACAAATGCTATTAATAATTTTATAGGCAGGATAAAGATATAAAACGCAATACTAAAGTAATTTGGATTTGCATTTATGATGGGGTAGCCATAATGATTCATTAAAGAACATGTTATTTTTTGACATATATAAACTTCTGTTGAGTTTAATCCCCCTTTTTTCCAGATGTTAATACGTTCACTATTTATGCCTTTTTTTTCAGGTTGGTCAAAACCGCTGGATGAACCTATTTGTGGTATTTCAAGCATTGTATGATAAAAAGGGATTTCTAAAAAGTCACAAATCTTACGAACATAATTCTCGGGATCTTTCAACAAATCTTCAAACCGCAATGAAATAATTCGGTTATTACCTGAATATTTATCAGCAGCGTAAATTGACGCGTTCCATAGTTTGCTTATAGTTACCGGATTATAATTTATCCAGGAACGAAAGGATTCCTTTAAAGGTATATTTTTTGCGCCTAAAAATCTTCGTTTCCATTTCCTTTTTTGCGATAACAAAACATCACGTGGGTCTCTTATCATATTGATAATTTTTGAATTGGGATATAATTCTAATATTTCTCCCATGTAAAAAACATTGCGAGGCGTCTGGTCGCAAGGAATATTTTTGTTGTTTTTTATGGTTTCATAATAGAGGAATGCCTCAAAAACTTTTGTAGATGTGAATACGTCACCTTTTATTTCGTGAATAATATCATTTGCCTCATGAATAAAATTATTTAATTTAATTCTTTTGAAATAATCATCTCTCTGAATGCATAATAGGCGCGCCGCTAATTTTTTTGCAGCATAAGGAGACAAAGTGTGATTTTTGTCGTTGATAGACCACAATTGTTCAAAAAAATGAAGTTCGTGGAAGGTAAATATATTTTTATGATTTCCCAATATACGCCCCATCATAGTTGTGCCACTTCGACTATTGCCAACAACAAATATACTGAAATTGTTCAAAATATTATGGTTGTTTGACGGGTTATTTAAAATCATTTAATATTGCTTCCTGATAAACACCCATTAACCTTTTATAATAAATTTCTTTATTAAAATTATTTTCCACTAGATTTCTGGCTGATATTGCCATTTCTAAGTATTTCTCACCGGGAGTATCTTCGGCTAGTTTTATGGTTTTCACTAAAGAATCAACATTCCCACTTTCGAAAAGAAATCCATTAATTCCATCTTGTACTAGTTCAGGGATTGCTCCAATTTTTGAGGCTATAGAAGGTTTTCCACAGGCAAAACCTTCTATTATATTCAAACCAAATGTCTCAAAGCATTCGGAAGGAGCTATCATATACTTAGAGTTCCTGACTATTTCAAATAGCTGTTTTCCCGTTAAATAGCCGACCAGTTCAACGTTGTTGATATTGTTTTCCTTTATATATCTTATTATTTGATCCTTATAATCGCCGTCCCCGACTATTTTAAGCGCTATGTTTGCTAAATGTTTCCATGCTTTTAGTAATGTTAAAATACCTTTCTCTTTTGATATTCTGCCAACGTAGAGATAGTAATTTCCGGGGGAATAGTTTGGAGTATATTCTTCAACATTTACAAAGTTGGATACCTGGATAGCCTTATTCTGTATTTGTGGTCTGTATTGTAAATGTTTAGTCAGAACAAATTTACTTACCATAATAAATCTGCCGATGTATTTTTCATAGGGAAAACACTTATCGCGTATATAGCTCTCTAAGGCAGAAACACTACTATAAAACAAATCCCCCTTATTACATTTGTGAATAACACAATGGTAATAACAACTGTTTGCGCATTTTTCACAAATCTTTCCTTCATTGTTTAAAAAGTTATAAACAGGGCATAACATTTTATACTCATGAACAGTCATTACGGCAGGAATGCTGTATTTCTTTAAAACAGGTAAAATCGAAGAAGTCAGCCTTCCATAAAAGATATGAAGATGTACAATATCCGGTTTTTCGTTTTTAATTAATTCTTCAAATTTATTCTTTGCATCACGGGAATAAATAAATTTAAAAACATTTTTTGTTTTATTTAATAAACCGGATTTAAAGTAGGTAACAGGATCAACAAAATAGCCTTTAAATGGACTATCAAAAGAATCTGTATCTTTAACACTAAAATGTATAACGGTGTGCCCATTCTCCTCTAATAATTTCGAAGTTTCAAAGTAAACTCTTTCCGATCCTCCTCTTAAATAATGATAATTATTAACTTGAAGTATTTTCATTATTTTTTCATGAGAATCTGGTGTGCCCCTTTTAAGTCTCCTATATAGGTACTGTTTGGTATACCTTTAGATCTCAAATTCGGGTCGATAATATCATCATTCCAAACCTCAATCCAAGAAGCTCCGTCCTCATCACCGGTTTCCAAACATTTTTTTAGACTTTTTACCATCGGAGAGCTTTTTACCCATGTCGAATTTCTATGTGCGGATTGTGCCATTTGATAACCAAATGTAAAACCATTAGACTTTGCTTCTTTCAAAAGACTTCGCATATTTTTAGATCCCTTACTCGTTAGAAACCACGTGTCATTTAAGAATACACACAAAAAAGATATATTCTTATATTTCTTTTTCATAATATATTCAACAATATCTTTAGAACGGCTAATATCCGGTTTACCCTGACGGTTAAATCCAGTTATTAAAACAAGTCGCTTGTCCGGCATAACTTTTTCATAATATTCAACAATATCTTTCCATGCATTCAGCAATTTGTTATATGTATAACCGGTATTTACGAATCGTTCCCAGTCGGCGTCTTCCTTCAACAGAATACCAGTGCCAGCTTCATGAATTACCGGACCTGTAATTGTTATATAGCCTATAGTTTTTTCGCCATTGTATTTTTCTGCTACTTTCGATATAAATCTTTTCCAATATTCTAAAAAAGTAGAGTCCCACGGTAAAGGAGATGTCAATTGTTTATAATCGCCCTTCGTCACTGCAACGTCTTCCTTAAGTTTACGCTCCCAGGTAAATGTTTCAATACCTTTTTTGAATAACCACTTAGGTGCATTGGCGCCAGGGAAAAATATAATGTTTATTGTTTTATTTTTAGCCTTTGCTAGCGCAATAAGTTTGTCAAGGGAGCTAAAATCGAATTTGTTTTCTTCTGGTTCTAAATCCCGCCATCCAAAAAAAACAGTTACGCCCGAAATATAATTAAGATTCAATGCTCCTGTACCCAGGAATGTTTCTGACTCTGAATCAATAAAGTTATTCCCCCATCCAAATGTCATAATCCCCTGGGGAACGTTAAAGACATTTGTACGGGAAATATCTTTAGAAAAAGCATTATATGGCCTTAATAAAACGGTAATAACAAATCCTGCTATAAATATTTTATTTAACAACTTCATGCGTTATCCTGCCTTTCTTTGAAAAAATTAAAACAATTTTCTTTTCATATAAAACACTCGTAATGAGTATCCAGATTATCTGGTAAGTAAAATGAAGCAATGAAGCGCCAATCGAGTTATTAACGGCTGCTGCCATATTAAAAACAAAATTAAAGTAAAAAGCGCATGCGATAAATGATGGATGATACTTCGTATATTTATAGTTTATACCAAGAACAATCCCTAATACAAGCATTATCCAAAAGACTCCTGGCGGACCAAAGTTCATATACGCTTCACCGATTATACTGGGAGTTACCGCAGCAATATCAGGCATATTTTTTGCGAATTCAATGGGAATTTGATTCTTCAGGTCTACATTTGCGCCAACCTGAGAACCAGGTAACATCTTTTTAAAATCATAAAAATATCTCGAACCATAAAAATAATGGGAGCTGTCAAAATTTTCACAAATTAGTTTAAACAAAGCTGGTCGTGCGGCAAGAAGGATTTTCGCTTCGTTGAGCACCGAAGATGTGGCAACACTGTTGCCTCTTCTGTAAGCGCCCAGAACACTGAAAAACATAACGAACAATAACGCGATTGTTAAAAATAGTTTTAGCGAAAAAACTCGCCTATGAAAAAAAAGATATAATAATGAATATTCGGCGACAAAAACAAATGTCTTGCTACGGTACCCCATCATCAGGGTAACCAGTAAGACGATACACGCTATTCCATTTGAATAATAAAGCTTTTTCTTGTCTTTTGTTATACATGCATCATATAAAATAGCCAGTGAAAATATCGGTAGTCCCCGATAAAAAATGGCCAAATAACCACTACTGGAAAAGACCTCTAACTTTGCCTCGTTCACATCATTCGCAAACAATGGCACACCGCCTTTTAAGAAAAGCAGCGCTGTAGCAGACAAACTAATTAAAATTACGAAAAGAACCAATAATCTGTTTTTCATAGGCTTGAGAAGCCATTTCATTATTCTTGTTTTTCTTGCAACAAGTTCATAATTGTAGTATTGAGACAAAATAATTCCTACGATTAATGATAAATAACCGACTCCAACAAGATTTGACAAGCTGTAATCAAAAGAAATACCTTTAAGGTTTTCAAAGAAGAGTGTTCCAATGCATATCAGTAAGAAGTAACTACTGGGTAAAATAAATATTGGTTCAAATATTAATCCTTGTTTAAATTTGCGTATAAGAAAAACGGCCGATATTGCATATACTCCGTACCAAAAGTAACTCAAATCAACCTTTTGGTATATGTGCAGGTGTATAAACATGCCCATTAAAAGAACTACAAGAAATAGGACATAAGGAATTATTTTTATATTTTTATCTGTTTTTTCCATCAGCAGAACATCTTTTATATTTTTCAATTACCAATTTTCAGAATTAGATACTCCCGACAAACATAATAATTCAACCCATCGTAAACATGTTTTAATCATTCCAATGGTCAAGATTTCGCCCAATAATATTACCTAGAATGCCATTGTGAGTCTGGAAATATTTGGAAAGGCGCACTCTCGTTTCAGGATTTATTGGTGTGGGTATAAAACTTTTTTCATTTAACCCTATAATCTTTTTTTTGATAGAGAATGCGATTTTGTCGGGAATCATAGACCTTATTAATTTTTTTAGTGGATTTTTAGACACAAGAAAAGCTGCTATTTTCTCGGATTTAGCAATTGCCGCCTTATTATGATGTGAATTTACATGAAAAGTAAAATCCATGTTAAACAAGGTGTATATTTTCTGACATATATCACCGGGATTTGTTTTCAAATCTTCAAGGAGGAATATGTGCACATGGTTTTTTCCAAAATACTCTAGTAACATGCTGATATATTTATGGTAAATTCCTCTCTCCAGATAAGCACAATGACGCCATTTGAACGAGTCTTCCCGCAGTCGTTCAGATTCTATATTAATTGCCTGTTCAAACGACTTCAGTCTTTCCCACCCTTTACGGCGTGCGTACCAATATGCGGAATAAGCCCTATCGATGGGATTACGGAGTACAACCACAATGTGAATGTCTGGATTGTGTTCTTTTAGCCTTTTTGACGCCTCTGTTGAATACATAATTCCGACATTTTTCGCCATAATAAGAGAGGCATTATGGCAGTTCTTAAAATAATTCCCGAAAATGTTTTCATAACCAAGTTGATATTCTTCATCTCGAACAAAAAAAGTCATTTCCGATTGTGGGTGTATACAAACTTCTTTATGCATTCCCAGATAACGTAAAAGAGACGTAGTCCCCGCCTTGTGCGCACCAACAATCATTAAATCAATTGGCTTAACCATAAATTAAATCTCCACATCCGCATATTTTTGCCAGGGAATTGTTTTTCCCAGTAATTTATCAAGGGACCGGAATTCTGTCTCATAATATTTTCTTAAAAATTTTTCCGTTGATTGAGATACGGATAAATTTTCTGATAAACGAACATTGAAACGTTGATAAACAGGCTCTAACATACTCTTCAGATATTTAAAAAAAGAACGAACAAGTGGTTTGTTATGAGTATAATTACGGATTTTCAATTGTAAAGCCTTGTACAATTGATGAATTCTTGGATTCTTCATTGTTTTTGTGCTATTAAAAATCCTAAAATCATAGTTATTATAAAAGTCAGGATTAATTCCTGCAAAAGTACATATCTCCTTTATTACGGATACCGGGTTATTTGAAAGGTCTTCATAAAATGTAACGTGAATTCTATTTTGTCCGAACAAATCAAAATACGATTTAAGATAAAGAGAATACTTTCCCTGTTTAAGGGACAGCAGATGGTGTTCTTTTTTGTCTTCGCTGTTATAATTTAATTGTAGTTTGACATATTCATCAAATGTTGTTTTTTCTGGAATATTATTGTTTTGTTTTGCAAACCTATACCAGGAAACAAGCCTGGATATTGGCTCTCTCAGGATAAAAATCATCTTTGCGTTGGGTAGGGAGTCCTTTATTTTTCCAGGAGTACCTGAAGAATAAAGATAATCTGGAGTAGCTTCCAAGCGTACTTTTATATCAGTACAATTGTCGTAAAACTGATCGTATTTATCCAAGCCTTCTTCAAATCTATATTTTGAAAAAACAGGGTAATCGGTATCGAGAAAAAAACGGGTCTCCTTTCTCGTGGCAGCACATATTTGAGGATGGTCTGCCAGATACTTAAACAATGATGATGTTGCGGCTTTTGTTGTGCCGCCAATTATTAAATACCGATAATTTCCAACAGAGGAGTTTTCTATCATTTTTTAATCCTTTTTCTCGTTAAAAAAGGAATATACAGCGTAACAATTTTTAAATATGATTTAACGTAAATTACCGAACTGAGATTCCAGAAAGCCATAGCAATCATACTTGCAAAAGCCGCCCCGTTTATACCATAGCGTGGAATTAAAACAACATTTAACGTTATATTGAGTACCGTCGCAAATAACATTATATTCTGAAACGCCTTTTGCTTGCCGGTCATTTGTAAAATAATCCCAACAGACCCTGAGATAGCATTTACAAACTGCCCGATGGTTAAAAATTCTAAAGCATAAAATCCTGTTTTGAATTCTTTTCCAAAAAGACCGAGCGAAAATGATGGGAAAAAAAGAAAAACCAAAAGAATCGGAAAAGAACTCCAAAAAATAAGCTTTGTTGACTGCATTACGACCTTCTTAAGACCACGCATATCCCCTTTTCCATAAAATTCGGCAAATTTTGGCGCGGATATGCCGTTGATTGCAAACAGGGGAATCGCGGTAAAATTAGCAATTTTTATTGCAACATTATAAATACCTACATCGGTTTCCGAACGAAATATACCTAACATTATAGTATCAGTCCAGTGCATAATCAATAACATAGAGCTCGACAGCATCAACGGTAAAGAAACGTCAAGGATATTCTTATAGCGTAAAGATTTTTCAGCCTTATACTCAAGAATTTTTGCATGTCTAAACCAGACAATGAGACTAATCGCACATAAAACTCCTGTACCTATAACATGGGCGATAACTGGAACAGACATATCCTTTGGAAAAAAGAGAGCAATGCACATCACGAGTGATGCCGCAAAAGGTATGGACATATTTCTAAAAATGGCATACTCAACGATCTTCTTCAAACCTCTCAGACTTTCAGAATGTAAAAAGAGGATTGAAAATGGGAGAAGAGACAAAGCCATTATCTTGAAGTATGAAGATAAGTAAGGTTTCTTAAATACATATTGAGATAAAACAGGTGCGCAGAAAAAAAATAAACAAGTTACAAATATTGACGTTGGTATTATAAGCTTTAGGCTTTTTATATATACTTCTTTAACATTTCCCCATTTTCCCTGAGAAGAGTATTCCGCCACAAAACGTAAAGATGAACTGTCAAGCCCTAGTTTTGCAACTATTGAAGCAATTAAAAGAACTGTCTGTGAAAGAGAAAAAATCCCCATTGCCACAGCGCCATAATTTCTTGTAACGAGAAAAGTAAAAAAATATGTAACTACCATCCCCAGCAAACGTATGATAAGCGTAACAGTACTTCCTTTAAGTAACTCCCGGAAATGGACATCAATTTGTTTCGGTAAGAAAGGAAAAATCTTGACAAGTATTTTATATATTTTTTTTAAAATTGCATTAACGGTACCCGTTGATATTGCCTTGAGTTTATCCATGTAGATTTGCTCTTGTAAAAACAATTGCCTCTTTTTCCAGGTTAAGCATATTTCCTAAAAATGATTATATAAGAAAATGTTTTTTGTGCCGACAGAAAACAAATGAGATTGAACTTGTTACAAAAGAGAAAAAATAGAGGCGGGATAGAAAAAGCTATACCACTTTGTTGTCTGTTGTGGACATCTCATGATTTTATTAAATTAAAAATATCATTTATATTGCCTTGTTTTTTAGCTTATAATAAAATAAACATTTTATCATTTTAAATGCAATCTTTCAATATTTATTTACCTGTGCTAGATCTGACCGAAAAAAATCTCAATAAAAATATCTTCAAATTAGGCGTCCCTGTAATTATTGAAAATCTCCTCCACATGAGCGTCTTTATATCCGACACAATTATGGTGGGTCGTTTGGGGACTGGCGCTATAGCAGCAGTGGGTCTGGCGGGCACCGTCTTTTTTGTCATTTCCATGGTTTTTTCATCCCTTAATGTAGGCACTTCGAGCATTATTGCGCGACATATTGGGGCAAAGGAAAAGGAGATTGCCAGGGTAGTTGGCGCCCAGTCCATACTTATGTCACTTATCCTGGGGATTTTTATTACCCCATTTTTGGTGCTTTATGCAGGAAAAATACTCGTGCTGATGAGCGCAGAACCACACGTTACCGAACTTGGACAGGGCTACCTTCAGATTTTAGGCGGGTTTCTTATATTCCGCCTTATTATTTTGAGTTGTAGCGGGATACTCCGCGGTACTGGTGATACGAAGACGCCCATGAAAGTCACCCTTATCATAAACTGCATTAACATCCTGTTTAATTGGATATTGATCTTTGGTGTAGGCCCATTCCCAAAACTAGGTGTTTCAGGAGTGGCATGGGCAACGGCCATTGCTTATATTGCCGGTACTTTCCTCCTCTGCGGAAAACTTTTTACCGGTCGGTGTGCCTTACACATTCCCATCCTCTCCGTAGCCAGAATTCATATCGGATGTATTCGAAGGATTGTTCGCATATCTCTACCAGCGGCTATCGACGCCATTCTCACCCAGTCTGGTTTTCTGTTTTTTACCAAAATTGTTACCATCCTTGGCACCATACCGCTCGCAGCGCACCAGATTGCTGTCCGTATAGAATCCATTTCTTTTATGCCCGGATTTGCCTTTGCAGTTTCTACTGCCACGCTGGTAGGACAAAGTCTCGGCGCAAAGAACGTGGGACTTGCGAAGCTCAGTATACGGCGCAATGGTACTTTTGCCCTTATCCTTATGGGGGGGTTCGCCCTGGTGTTTCTCATATTTCCTGTGCAGATGGCAAGGGTATTCAATCCGGAATCCAGCGTGCTTTCCCAGGCAGTGGCGTGTGTTATGATTGCAGCCATAGAACAACCGGCGCTTGCAGTATATATGGTTTATGCTGGTGGCCTCCGTGGCGCAGGAGACACCATAAGTCCCATGATTATAACTATCGTCGGCACCTTATGCTTCCATGTCCCCGTGTCTTATCTCTTTGGTATTACCCTGGGCTGGGGATTGGCTGGTGTATGGTTCGGGTCCGCCCTCGATTGGATTCTCCGGGCTATTGCAATTTATATACTGTACAAAAGGGGACGATGGAAAAGTATTAAGGTATAAACACATGCGGCGTTTCTGAAAGGTTGGCGTAGAGACGCAACCCTTTGTCGTAAGCTCAGTCGAACGATTTTGAGCCTTTACACCTGTGTTTATTCTATCCATTCAAACAAATATTCTTCATTTTCGCTTGACTTACTTTGTAAAAGTTATTAGCATTTTTTTAATATATTATCCGGAGTCTCAGGGAAGACTATGTATTTCTTTCTTTTTGGTTAAATGCATTTTGGTTGCGGCTGTGCTTTATGATATTACCGTTTATAAGAGATAAAAAATTAACCAATACCCTGTTTGTCTGTATATTCCTCCCCTATCTTGTTTTTTGTTTGACCGTGGGGGGCATTCATGATGTTTTCTTTAAAACGCCAAACTGTAACCATGCGTTAACGTCAGTTTTTCATGATTGTAACGTTCCCCAAGTTAAAACCATTGAAGACATTTCACACCACAACCCGGAAACGTGTCAAATTTGTCAATGGTTAAAAACTCCATCCACAACAATACAGTTTCTGTCTCTTGATACACACTTCAACTGTGTATACACCCACTATTTTTGTTACTCCAACACTGTAACCCCTTCCTTATCCATCCACAAATTTACCATCCGTCCGCCACCCTCTTTTTCTCATTTTTCCGCCTGAAGACAATATTATATTTCAAGCGATACCATGTAGATGCGTTTCTGGTGTTATTGTGCATTCTTAAATCTGATGGTAGCCGAGTTTGTCTTTTACAAAAATCTATAGTTATTTATTCAGCAGTGACGATAATTTTAATTAGACAAGGAAACAAATAGACGTAGAAATGTAAAATCGTTCGACTGAGCTCACGACGATTGTTTGTGTCTCTGTACCATATTAAATTCCCTTAGCATAAATAGTTTCAACAGGAGAATTCCTATGAAATGGCGACTGTATGTGCTTTTTCTCTGTGTAATCATTATAAAAAGCGTTACTTTTTCTCCATCTTGCAGGGCTGTACCAATAAAGAACGAAGATTTACAATCCATGATCAATACAAAAGAAACGGGGGAAGACGTCAAAGAAATTCGCATCAGGAAAGACGAATTCGATGAGATCGTAGGACAGCTTCAGGGTATGAAAGCCCTTATGGAAAAAATGAAAGAAGACTATGAATCTCGTTTTCAAGAGTTACAGGAAAAAATTGCTACCCTTGAAAGGGAAAAAACGGATAATATTTTTATATCACAATCAGATGCAAAAATAACGAATCCTTTGTCTGATCAAGGTACTTCCATTCCACAGAATAATAAAACAACAGAGATGGTATCACCGCCATCAAATAAAGCTGAAACAGTCCAACAGACTGAAGCTCCTGGCACATCGAGTGCTCCCATTTTTCCAGATACAAGCATGGCAAGCCAGGCAACAAATTCTGTCTCAGGGCAATGGTCTCCTGCTCAACCTCTTACTCTTTGGAGTTCAGGGAAGAATTACATGAATATTTCCTTTGATGGACTCTTCGCTGCTGGTGGTTCAACGGCAAAAGACCTGGAGGATATTGAAACCGGTGGGCATGATCCAGCACAACGTGGATTTACTGTGCAAAATTTAGAAACAGTCTTTGAAGGCGCGATAGACCCCTATTTTAAGGGACAATCTAACATTGTTTTTCAAATTGACAAGGGTGGGGAATCAGTTGTCGAGGTAGAAGAGGCTTATCTTACCTCAATGTCGCTTCCTATGAATTTGCAGGTAAAGGCAGGTACTTTTTTCACAGAATTTGGCAGATTAAACCAAACTCATCCACACACATGGGATTTTGCTGATCAACCTTTGGTTAATGGACGTTTTTTAGGACCAGACGGCTTAAGAAATCCGGGTGCGAGAATTTCATGGCTTGCCCCTACTGATAATTACACGGAATTGTTTTTTACCATGCAGGATAGTCAGGGTGAAACTGCGTATAGTTTTAGAAACCAGCATGCGCTGTTTGGGCGGAATCATGTAGATACTGATGTACGAAATTTAGGAGACATGCTTTATGTTCCGCGTGTTGCAACTTCATTTGATTTGACCGATGAGCAAACTATTGTGCTGGGGTCCTCGGCAGCTTTTGGACCAAACTCAACAGGGACGGATGAAAACACCCTGATTTACGGTCTCGACATGTTCTGGAAATGGAAATCAAAATATGCCTCTGGAGGGTTTCCCTTTGTAACCTGGCAAACGGAAGTCATGCGCAGGCGTTTTGAGGCTGGCGCAGTAACAGACAACTTGCCTGCCGAGGTTATGCATAACTGGGGTTCCTACTCACAGGTCTCGTGGGGATTCAAACAACGGTGGGTAGCAGCGCTTCGGGGAGACTATGTGGATGGAGAAGAGGGTGCTACGGATCCTTCGGGATTTGAACGCTGGAGGCTTTCTCCTAATCTTACATTTTATCCATCGGAATTTTCAAAAATTAGACTACAATATAATTACGATGATATATTAGGAAATAACAGTACAGAACATTCCGTCTTTCTCCAATTCGAATTTTTACTGGGTTCACATGGGGCACATAAGTTTTAATTGCTTAGACTACATCCGGAAAATTACAGAATGGATTTCTCGATCATTCAGAAATACTCATTTGTGTGATCCGATGATTAAAATGTAGGTTTATGCAATTGTTCGTGTAATTCTGGTTAGCCTTATATCATTGATTTTAACTGAAATTGGTTTGATGTTCATGATGACATTTGTTAATGAAACAATAGGAGTATAACATGAAAATAAAATATCACATTTGTCTTTACTTGTTATTTGCATTAAGCTGGACATCCGTTGCTCACGCAAAATTGAATATTGTTGCGTCAACTCCGGATTTGGGTGACATTGTCAGAGAAATTGGAAAAGATAAAGTTGAGGTAACGAGCATTGCGAAACCTACGGAAGACCCTCATTTTGTAGATGCAAAACCTGGTTTTATTGTTAAACTTAATAAAGCTGATATGCTTATAGAGGGAGGATTGCAGCTTGAAATCGGATGGTTGCCACCACTGGTTTTAAGTGCAAGAAATCAAAAAATACTCCCGGGAAATCCTGGATACTTTGTTGTTACATCTATGGGAATTAATATTTTAGAAGTACCCACTGAAGTCAGCCGCGCACTGGGAGATGTCCACCCATTTGGAAATCCTCATTTCATGCTGGATCCACTGAATGGGGGAATTGTTGCAACACATATTTGTAACCGTCTATGCGAAATCGATGCAGCAGATTGTACGTATTACAAGGATAACTTAAACAATTTTATAAAGAGACTGGATCTGAAACTATCAGAATGGCAAAAAATGCTGGAACCATTTCGAGGCACAAAAACTGTCACCTATCACAAGACATTTCCTTATTTTGCGCAACGGTTTAATCTGGATGTAGTGGGAACGCTTGAACCAAAGCCAGGAATTCCGCCCTCACCTACCCACCTGAATACCCTTATCCCGATGATGAAAAAAGAAGGGGTAAAACTTATTCTTATTGAACAATTTCGGGAACGTAAAATACCCGAATTTGTTGCATCTCAGACTGGGGCAAAAATTGTTGTTGTACCAATAATGGTGGGGGGATTAAAAGAAACAACTGACTATATAGCCCTCTTCGATTACATTGTTAAACAGATTGTGATCGCATTGGAAACGAAATCTTAAACAATCATGAATACGGATAATTGCATTACGTTGAAAGATGTCTCTATTGGGTATAATGGGAGCCCTATACTCAATGACATTAATTTTTCTTTAAAAACAGGGGAATTCGTAGTCCTGTTCGGACCAAATGGATGTGGCAAAACTACGCTATTCAAGACCATATTACGAATTATTCCACCTGTTCAAGGGGATATTATTTATGGCAACGATTATACTCCAAGATTTGGTTATGTACCACAACGTCAATTCTTAGATGAAATATATCCATTTACGGCAGAAGAAGTAGTGTTGATGGGTACATTCGGAGAGATGAAACCTTTTCATCCTACCGCCAAAACCAATCGCGATTGGGTAGAACAATGCTTGAAAGATGTAGGAATGCTGGACATGAAAAAGGAATTTTTTTCTGAATTGTCCGGCGGTCAGAAACAACGCATACTTATTGCACGTGCACTGGCTACACGACCAAATGTTTTACTTTTAGATGAGCCTATTACAGGGGTGGATGTTATTGCCCAGAAAAAGATTATTGAACTTATCTCTGAATTACACAAAAAGCACCAATTAACGATTATGATGGTTACCCATGAGGTTCACCATATTCCAAGCTGGGTAAATAAAATAATCCATATTCATCACTATAAAGTAGTGCTTGGCTCATTGGAAGAGATAATTTCCTTATCAAGGATCGATGAAATACCAACTCAAGGATAATTATATATGGAACAACTTTTACAGATACTCAGCCCTGATTTTCTTTTACGAAATGCCTTCTATGCAGGCCTGATAGTGGGGTTTGTATGCCCGCAAGTGGGAATATTTTTTGTCTTACGCCGGATGGTCTTATTAGGCATAGCCTTGCCTCAGGTGTCAAATGCAGGAATTGCCTTTGCATTTTTATTGCATACTATAGGGTGGCATATTTTCCATCATATAGAATCCGAAAAGGTCATGGCACTGACAGGTTCAGTTGTCTTCACACTCATTACAATCTTTGTCTTAGCCATTCTTGAGCGCAGGCGAAAAGGATTCACGGAAAACCGGATAGGATTTACCTATGCCATTGCGGGCGCTGCGGCTATCTTGTTTGTTTCATGGAATCCGTATGGAAAAGCAGAAGTACTTTCTATGCTTCAAGGGGAAATTATTTCTATTCCTGATATTTATTTATGGTCAATGCTTGCTATTTACGGCATGATTTTTATTATTTTAGTTGGTTTTCATCGCAATTTTGTATTAGTTTCGTATGACATTGACATGGCAACCACTATTGGCAAGCATGTCGTTTTATGGGATATACTCCTTTACCTGATCATTGGTGTAATCATTTCGCTTGGAGTAATGACCGTTGGTCCCTTAGTGATTTTCGGTTTCCTTCTTATACCGGCCATTACAGCACGAATGATCACCCGGGGTATATTGCTTTTTTGTGTAGTTTCATCAGTAATTGGAATAACCACATCATTTATTGGTTTTTATCTCTCCTATCATTTTGACCTTCCAACTGGTCCTACCGATGTTGTTTTACTTTGTCTGGTACTCATACTTGTCTACCTCGTCAAAGTCGTTTTGAGAATCTGGAAAAGATAGGTTGAATCAACATCTGTGGACGGATATAATTCTTTTTGATGATAGTATTATTTAAATAATGCCTTTGGTTTAAATGTCCCATGATAGGAGCCGCCTCCTGACAGCGATTGGCAATTCAAAACGACACACATGTGCCCGGTCACCAACAGGAGTTTGCTCCTAACAAAGACATTGGATTTCCAGTAAATTTACTTAGACAGAACACGGGGAGTTTATGGTGATGAATAAAAAAGAATTATTTATAACTGCCGGTATTTTAATTACGGGAGTTTTTGCAGGCACACATTTTTGTCTTTCAAATGAAGAACCGCATGGCCAGGAAAGTAAGAATAATGCCGTGGTCGAAGGTCCACGAGGACATTTAGACATTGCAAGTGAGCAGTACAAACAGGCGCTAGAGTATTCAAAATATGGAATGTATGATGAAGCCATTGAGATGTGTTTGAAATCACTGGCAACCAATCCCAATAATGTAGACGCATATAAAAATCTTGGACTCGCGTATGCTCAAAAAGGTATGTATGACAAGGCCATTGAGTCATTTTCAAAGGTCGTAGAAAAAAGACCTGAAGGCGCAGAGGATTTTTACAATCTGGGCGCTGTATATTTTGACAAAGGCGAATACGACAAGGCCATCAACGCCTTTAAAAAAACGCTACAAATTAGTCAGGATCATCGTTCTGCTTTATCCCTTCTGGGAATCGCATACAGCAAAATCGGTAAATACGACGATGCAATCAACATACTAAAGAAACGCATTGCATTAGATACAAACCTCCCCATAGCCTATTCGAATTTAGGTATTGTTTATTCCATGAAGGGCAGGGAAAAGGATGCAAAAGTGCAGTTTAAAAAGGCATTAGAAATTGATCCGAACCATGAAAATGCATTGTATAATATGGGTCTCTTATATGACAGATCAGGAAACGTAGACGAGGCAATTCAATATTTCAGCAAAACTGTTGAAGTCAATAAAAACAATAGTGACGCCCAGTACCGTCTGGCAAAAAATTGTATGAAGAAAAAACGATATGACGATGCAATTAATGCCTATCAGACGGTGGCAATGCTAGACTCTAACAATGCCGATATTTATAATGACCTGGGTAATGCCTGCAAAGCAAAGGGTATGAAGGAAGAGGCTGATACGTATTTTTCCCTGTATAAAAAGAAATTAGAGGCCACGAAGAAAAAGTAAAATATTATATG
>JAHFOW010000143.1 GCA_023261465.1 Planctomycetota bacterium | reverse complement strand
CGTCTTTCCAGAGTTTAACAACCGGGGATTTTTCCCCAGTGTTTCTTCCTGTGTATAGCCGGTGACTTGAGTAAATTTTTTATTTACGTATTCTATGGTACCTCTGGGGTCGGTGACAACAACTGAAACCGGACTTTGTTCAGTAGCAAGAGATAATTTTTGAACTTGCGCCTCCATCCTCTTTCGTTCCGTAATATCCGTGGAAATGCCGCATATTGCGTAGATATCTCCTGTAGATTCAAACAAGGGAAATTTGACTGAGATATAGGAATGGATTCCATCTTCATGAGGCGCAATTTCATCAAAATTCAAAGAAGTTTTAGCCTCAATTACCTTCAGGTCATTTACACGAAATGCGTCAGCCATATCTGCCGGCCATAGATCATAGTCGGTCTTGCCTTTCACTTCGTCTCTCTTAATATTGAATAACTTTTCAAACTGTTTGTTGATAAAGACATATTCCCCTTGAGCGTCCTTGACATAAACAACTGCCGTCGTGTTATTGATAATAGAGTGGAGCAGAACCTCGTTTTTCCGTAACAACTCTTCCGTCCTCTTGCGCTCAGTAACGTCCCATAAAGTCCCAATTATACCGGTAATATTGCCTTTTTCATCTTTTAAGGGGGTTTTGATTTTTTGTACAATAATTTTTTGCAAATTTTCAATAAATGCCTCTTCTACTTCCATCGTTTGTCCCGACTCTATAATGTGCTTGTCTTCTGCCCTGTATTTATCAGCAAGTTCCTGCGGGAAAAAATCGTAATCTGTCTTCCCAATAATTTCATCCACCCTAATATTTAAATAATCGGAGAAATTTTGATTACATGAAATATACGTTGAATAGCGATCTTTATGGAATATTTTTTGTGGCAGATTTTCGAGAAGTGTACGGTACTTATATTCACTTGCACGAAGCATATCATCTGTTAGTCTGCGATGTATAAATGAGCCGATACGCCTGCCGATATCTGTCATAATCTTGCCAAGTTCATTGTCAACCGGACAAATTCGCTTGCTATAGAATCCTACTACTCCAATAATTTCATTTTTTACGGTAAGCGGGAAAGCCACAGCTCCATGCAATCCTATTTTTTTTGCATAGGGAGCCCTGGGAAAGTTGCTATCTGTAAGAACATCGGATATCCAGACAATAGGCTGGCCGCTTAACCAGACCCGGCCAGGCAAACCTACACCAGCCGAAAAACTCATGGTACGGCTGACTTTTTCAAACTCCGATACATCCAGCGATGGCACATGCCATATATTTTCCAGCCATAGCTTGTTTGTCAAATTGTCTACAGTCCATAATTCGCCAAGTTCCCATCCAAACCCTTCGCAAACGGTCTTTAGAATTTCTGGAATTGCCTCACGCAACGTAGGGACTTCTGTAAAAATACGAGTCAGCGCAAACTGGGCAACCTGGCGTGTTTCACTCAATTTGCGCCTTGTGATTTCTCTTTCAAGTTCTCCAATCTTCTCCTCAAGCTTTGCAACCACAACCTGTCCATAACTTTTAATAAACGTTTCTCCATTTGCAATTACTTGCTTTTCAATCTTCTCTTCATCGGGCTTTTCCCTTTTAAGTACGGCATCAATTTCTTCCCACAATTCATCGAGCCTTTTGGGTTTTGCGATAAATGCCTCTGCCCCAAGTGACAATACAAGTTTCCTGGTCTCCCCGTCAGTGTAGATTGCTGAAAAGACTACGCAAGGAATGGATTTAAGTTTTTTATCCCTTTTAAGATTTCTGAGGAACTGAAAGCCATCCATCCTGGGCATCTTGACGTCAGTAATAATCATGTTAGGATGATGGTTTTTTGCTTTTTCAAGACCGTCCTGTCCGTCTCCAGCCTCGAAGACCTTGCATCCTCGTCTTTCGCTCATAAGCCTCAGGACATTCCTGTTTTCAGAGTTGTCATCAACTAACAGTATTTTCATGTGTTTTTCCTTTTTAAATGGGGATTGCTTCATCCGTCCCGGCAAAAAGATTTCATTCGGCAATCCGCAACCTAAAATTAAAAATCTATTTATCCAGTACTTCTCTCACCTTTTTCAGAAGTTCCATTGGTAAAATAGGTTTGGAGACAAAGTTTACTCCTTCACAAAGGGAATCTCTTTTACAGATAACATCTTCGCCATAACCGCTCATAAAAATAACTTTACTATCGGGATACCTCTCTTTTATTATATCGTATACCTCTTTACCATTTTTACGAGGCATTATTACGTCAAGGATTAGAAGCCGTATCCTATCTTTATTCTCCATGAATTTATGTATCGCATCCTCTCCGTTTACTGCTTCTATGATTTTATAACCAAAGCCACTAAGTATCATTTTTGTAAGTTGCCTAACCGCCGTCTCGTCCTCTGCTATTAATATTGTCTCTGTCCCACCTGCAGGCATTGGTGAGTTTTTCAGTGCCTTCTCATCTCCTACATGTTTAATGAGTGGTAAATATATCTTGAATGTTGTTCCTCTGCCTGGTTCGCTGTAAACACGTATGTAACCCTGGTGTTGCTTAATAATGCCATACACAATCGCAAGCCCAAGTCCTGTTCCCTTCCCAACCTCCTTGGTGGTAAAGAACGGCTCAAAGATACTTTCTTTCGTTTCCGCATCTATGCCTGTTCCAGTATCTGTAACGGATATAAGGGTGTACATCCCTAATGTGCCGTAACCATGAGAGATTATGAAGTTATTGTCTAACTCCACAACATCTGTGCTTATGGCCAAAAGACCCCCCCCGGACATCGCATCCCTTGCGTTTATGGCAAGGTTCGTCATGACCTGTTCTATCTGGATGCTGTCTGCCATTATGACAGGGTCTTTATCGGTAACCGTGACCTCGATGTTTATGTCTGCGTCAATAATCTTTCGCAGAAAGAGCGTGACTTTTTTTATAATCTCGTTCACTTTTACCTGTTGGGGATTGTTTGATTCTTTCCTGCTAAACGTAAGTAGACCACGAACGATGTGAGCAGCGCTTTCCAACGAGGCAAATATTTTTTGAATGTATCCTTGTGATGGATCAGTTTTTTTCATCTCTATCTGTAATATGCTTGCATACCCCATGATTACCATGAGCATATTGTTAAGGTTATGGGCGACACCACCTGCAAGTTTACCGATGGAATCCAACCTCTGCGCATGATAAAGCATTTCTCTCAGCGTTGCTTGTTCCTTCTCCATTCGCTTGCGTTCGGTGATGTCTTCTCCGGAGTGGAGTGTACCCATGATATTGCCTTTTTCATCTTTCAATAGGGTATTATGCCATGCAATAAGCCTCTCTTCGCCGTTCCTGGTAATAATCGGGTTTTCATGGTATTCGAGCGGATCAATTTCACTATTTATTATTTTAGAAAAAACGGTTTTTATCTCATGCCTCATTCCCTGAGGCACAAAATTATCAAAGCAATTCTTACCAATAATCTCTTTTTCCTCATAGCCTAATACTTCACAGCCTTTTTTATTAATAAGGGTGACCTTTTGCGCAGGATCAATTGCAATGAGGATAACTTTAGCGACATCAAGATACCTTTGCGCCCTGTCTCTCTCCTTTTGCAGTGACTCTTCCAACTGCTTATGTTTGAGAACTGCACCCAATTGAACCGCAGCAGAGAAAATAAGGCAGGTAAGTCGTTCGTCCTTTTCAACCGACGCGAACATATAGAATGCAATAATAGCCACGACTTCCGCATCGACCAAAATGGGGATTCCGATACCTGTCTTAAGTCCAACATGCTTGGCAATTGTAGCGCGTGGATAATTTGGGTCGCATGTGATATCCCGTATCCATACCGGCTGTCTGGTAGACCACACTTGACCAGGGAGTCCTACGCCTGGAGGGAAAGAGAAATAACTGCTTAACTCGCTAAATTTCTCCAGGCCGGTAGCTTTACTGTAGAATGTATGATCGCGTACCAGATATGTGCCCTCGGGGTTCGGCATCCATGCCTCTCCGTAATCCCAACCAGTTGCATTACACACTTTTTCTAACGTGATGACCAGCGCATCATGTAAGTCTTTGGATGTGCTGACCGCCATGACCAACGTTTGCAAGAGAAGTATTTTCTCTTCTGCGTCTTTGCGGCGGGTAATATCTGAGGACAAGCCGTCACCATACAGTACTCCATCTTTTTCGTAGGGCGCTGCTGCTCTATTATGTAACCATATCCAGCTTCCGTCTTTTCTTTTGATCCTGCACTCAACGTCTAGTCTCTTGTTTAATTTGAAAAATGATTCATACGCATTTTTTACTTTTTCAATATCTTCGGGATGTATACTTTCTGGCCAAAGACTATCGCCTGCTTCGTAGATTTCTTCCAGGGTATATCCGAGTACTTTTTCTATATTTGGACTGACAAATGTGGTATTGCCTTCCTGGTCAACCGTCCACACTATATCCGGAAGGTTTTCAACCAGCGAACGATATTTCTCTTCACTTAAGTTCATTGTATAGGAAATCCAAACTTTCTGTTATTACCCTATCCCCTTCCAAGAGGGGATTAAGGAGAGGAGTGCAAAAAACCCGATACGGGATTATACCTGTATTTCTTCAAAACCTTTTACACGATAATCTATTTCCCCCAAACCCTGTTCTTGCGATTCCCTGATATAACCCACGTCTTTCGGTTGGATACCAAATAAAGTAGCGCCGTATGCATCCACGGTAACGGGGTCTGTGCTCACAATTATGCGGCGTGCGCACTCGGGGGAGTTATCAACATCGTCCAGCCGCCCGCCTGTTGGGCCATGATTTTTCAGAATGCGAACGGCATCAAGTACCGTTAGGTCAATCTTCACAAATTTGTTGAGGTCGGCAATCTTTGGATGGATATCAGTATGCAAGCTGCCCCGATCTCCCCCAATCATCCCAAAGACATTTTTCAGTCCCATGGAAAGTCTTGAAGTGCCATGCTGTTTGGCAATCGGCACATTGATGAGTACATCGACTTCGTCGGCATATACCATTTCTTCATAAAAAGACCATGATTTCAAAATCCTGCCACCGGGGATAATAAAGTCCTTAAAGCGGTTCTTGTTAAGATAAATTATCTCAGCGCCCGCCTGGCGTGCCGCTTCCGCAATGCCGCTATTGACATAGGAAGGCTCCGGGTTTGCAGAACAGGTGTGATCCATAATGCGTATTCGTCCCGCCCCTGCTTCACGGCATAATTCCACAAGGGCCGCCACAACAAAAGGGTTGGTATTGGCGGCGAATTCAGGTCTTTGATTCCAGGCAATGTTAGGTTTTATAATCACCTTATTGCCTTTATGAACGAGTTTGTCCATCCCGCCCAGCGCACTTAATGAGCGTCGTACCATTTCTTTTATAAGAGTTGATTCATCGGCATTATCTGTTACATTGCCATGAACAACTACAAGCCCTGGTTTCAGACTGTGTTCCCTACATTTTTTCAGGCCAGGACTTTTTTTCATGGCAGTTAAACAGGATAAACCATAAACACCTGCCCCGGCGACGATTCCTGCCTTGAGAAAAGTTCGTCGCGATATTTTGTCATGTATATGCATAGTTTATGAAGTTCTCAGGATATTTTGTTTTATCCATCAGAGACGTTCCATCGAAACGTCACTACGGGAAATTTTATGCGCTTTATTATCTCAAACTTAATCTGAAAAAGCCAGTTTTTCCTTATTCACAGGCATAGAATAATATTTGTTTTACATTTTCAGGGTACGGGGAATTCGGTTGAATTCACGCAAAAGATTCCATATAATTAAATTTTATTTTAATCCTAATTAAAAGAGTTCCATGACTATTATCCTGAATACAGTAATAAAAAAATAGTCCCCATATTTACTTCGCTTTATTTGCCAGATGATGTAACCAACTGTCTCACAAAGAATGGTATTTATGCAATGGCAATAAGGGATGACATGATGGATATTATGAATTTTATAGAGGTTGAGTCTAAAACATAGGTAAACACCAGGAGACTTTTTCATACATGCTTGATATCAATTTCATCAGAAACAATCCTGACAGAGTAAAGCAGGCTATCGTACATAAACATGAGAACGCAGCAAGCATAGATCAAATCCTTGAGCTTGATACGCAGCGAAGGTCAGCGATTCATGCCTGTGAACAATTAAAAAGCAAGCGCAATGAAAAATCGAAAGAGGTCAGTGAACTGAAAAAAAAGGGACAAAACGCCTCCGCAATTATTGAAGAGACAAAAAAGATTGGAGACGAGATAAAATCCTATGAAGAAAAACTCTCGGGACTTGAACCGCAAATCAATAATCTCCTGCTCCGTATCCCTAATATTCCGGCAACAGATGTTCCTATCGGCAAAGACGCAGAGGATAATGTTATCGTCAAGGCATGGGGGCAACGGAAAACGTTTGACTTCGCCCCCATGTCTCACTGGGAACTCGGTCGTATTCTGAATATCCTCGATTTGGAACGTTCATCCAAGATATCCGGGTCGGGATTTATACTATTAAAAGGATATGGCGCAAAACTTGAGCGTGCCTTATTCAATTTTATGCTGGACGTACACACGAGGGAACACGGTTATACCGAATTATTTCCACCGTTCCTCGTCAACCGTGCATCCATGACAGGCACGGGACAATTACCAAAACTCGAAGATGACATGTACAGAACTGCTACGGACGACCTCTTTCTCGTACCCACCGCAGAGGTACCTGTAACGAATATCCATCGGGATGAGATTCTCTCTTACAAAGAGATTCCTCTTTATTATACAGCCTATACCCCCTGTTTCCGGCGTGAAGCCGGTTCTTATGGTAAAGATACGCGGGGCATTATACGGGTACACCAATTTAACAAAGTTGAATTGGTTAAAATTGTCAAACCGGAAACTTCATATAATGAACTTGAATCGTTGCTCCTCAATGCAGAAAAAATACTTCAACTCCTGGGATTGGAATATCGGGTAGCTAAACTGTGTACGGGCGATATGAGTTTTGCCGCAGCAAAGTGTTATGATATTGAGGTGTGGGCGCCCGGAGTAGGCAAGTTCTTAGAGGTTTCGTCCTGCAGTAATTTTGAAGATTTTCAAGCAAGACGTATGAACATCCGTTTCCGTGACGAGGATGGCAAACTGCGTTTTGTCCACACCTTAAATGGCTCTGGCCTGGCCTTGCCAAGAACGGTTATTGCGTTACTTGAGACCTATCAACAAAAGGATGGTTCAGTTACCGTTCCTGAGGTTCTTCAGCCTTATATGGGCGGAATTAACGTTATAGTCAAAAAATAAGTTACAACGAATCAGGCATTACATCGATTTCCTTTGCCACCACAACTTGCTACTATATGGATTGCCTCCCTTAATGTACCATATCTTCCCCCCATCGTGTTCAGTCAAAAATGTGGACGATGATAAGCTTTTTACGGGGGATTTTAGCTACCCTGAAACCGGCATATACAAGCA
>JAHFOW010000011.1 GCA_023261465.1 Planctomycetota bacterium | reverse complement strand
GGCTTTACCGGGAATCCGAACAAGCCGGCAAGGATCAGCAAAAGAAGTATTCTGGTCGTACGACCAGACGGATAAAGCTGCTGCGGGCACACGGCCTAATCCGCAAAATTCCGCAGGCCAACCGCTATGTTTTGACGGAGAAAGGCCAGAAGTTCTCTTGTTCGCTGATGACAGCTTCAGCCCTTGATATTAAAGCGCTTACAAAAATGGCGGCATGAAAAACACGCAGAAAAAACAAGAAGCTGATGGATTGTAGTACAGATTACACAGAAAAACCTGGGTAACTATGAAACACACCAAAAAACACAAAATAAAACAGACGCAAAGATTTATGGTGTATCCCCATTAATTGTTCATGTAGTAATGACAAGCGAGACGCTTGTCCTGCCTTATATTCAATCTTTCATCATTCTTTGCGGCTTCGTATCTTTGTGTGATTACTTCTCTTATTCATAAAAAATATTTTTGTAAGAAACTACCTGCATTTGTTGTATTAAAGCTACCGTAATACCGAGCGCAGCATAGCCGCAACCAATGCTCCTTTATGAAAGCGGGGAGATTGCTTCGGAAAAAACCCTCGCAATGACACGGACTATGCGCTTTGATGGCACATTGCACGTTGTCATGGTGCATTGCGCTTTATCATTGCAAAGAGGAACCACCTTAGTCTGTCATTGCGAGCGAAGCGAAGCAATCTTTCTCTCATAAACAAACAGTACCTCTTGATAAGGGCGTGAAGGGAGTTGTAAAATACTTACAAAAAAAGAGGTTTTTACACAGTAATACTATAATTTAAACATTTTACCATGCCTTTAGAGAAAAGTCTGTGACGTACGTCACATTTATAAAGATTTTTTTTACATAGGAAATGGAATAGAGTAGCGCATTTTAACAAATTGAAATCAATAAGAGTTGTCCATTCAATGGATCGGGACATTTCTTCAATCCATCGGCGCTATGAGAGACGGGGTAAATCTGAAAGGCGGTAATACCACGGCGGACGATGCAGAAAATGGCGGAGGGGTATTTTATCATACGAAGGCATGAAAAAAACGTATGGTGCGGAGGTTATTCGGAAAATTTATAAAGATTAAGAAGATGGTTAACTCTATCGCGGATATTTTCAGTCCCAGTGAGTGAAGAAACTGAATAATTATTACGAAGCAGCTTAACAAAAAGGAATAATTATGTATGATATTCTGCGTTGATGGTAACGTATTCGTGGGACAGGTCGCAAGTCCAGACGGTATCTGAATAAGCGCTAAGTCCGAGTTCCAGGCGGATATGGATGTCCCTGCTTTTCATGGAGACGCTCAGTACTCCAAGGTCGCATGGAGTGGGCATTCCTTTGGCGAAGATTAAAATATTGTTGATATAAAGATTTATCTTCGATTCGTCGAGTCCCACACCTGCATACCCGGCGGCAGAAACGATACGTCCCCAATTAGGGTCTTCGCCGTTGAGCGCTGTCTTAACAAGCGGCGAGTCTGCAATTGACCGGGCAATACGTGCGGCGTCGTTACGTGACCGTGCGCCGACCACGTCAATTTGGACAAATTTTGTGGCGCCCTCGCCATCCTTAACAATGGCATGGGCAAGGTATTTTGCCACGAAATCAAGACCTTCCTGAAATTTTTCCAAATCCGCATGCTGAGATGTCATGCTTACCCCGGAAGCACCATTTGCCATGATGGCAATGGTATCGTTCGTACTCATGTGTCCATCGATAGTAATACGGTTAAACGAGGATTCTACAGATTTTTTAAGGCACTCGTTCAAAAGAATGTATGGAATGGAAATGTCGGTTGTAAGAAAACAGAGCATCGTCGCCATGTTTGGGGCAATCATGCCGGCGCCCTTGGTAATACCGCCGATAGTCACATCCTTGTTGTTTATCTTCAACCTTACCGCAATGTCTTTTT
This sequence comes from Planctomycetota bacterium, assembly GCA_023261465.1. GTDB lineage: Bacteria > Planctomycetota > Brocadiia > Brocadiales > Brocadiaceae > JAHFOW01. The sequence continues at coordinate 25,144 of JAHFOW010000011.1, read as the reverse complement.
GTCTTGTATCAGTCGTCATGATGGCCCGCGCCATGGCATTGCCATGTTCACAGGTATTTCCCATGGATGCGGTTGCCTTATGAATACCCTCAATAAGCTTGTCCATGGGAAGTTGCCGTCCGATAATACCAGTGGATGCAACCAGGACTTCATCTTCTGAAATTTTCAAACACCGCGCGGCGCTACGCGCCATTTCCACAGTATTTTTATAACCCTGCTCTCCGGTACAGGCGTTTGCATTGCCACTGTTCATGACAATGGCGCGTACTTTTCCTTTCCGGGCTACATTTCTGCTATATTTTACGGGCGCTGCATAAATCTGGTTTGTGGTAAACAGGGCAGCACCTGCTGCGGGGTACTCCGAATAAATCACTCCGACATCAAGACTGTCTTTCATAGTTTTAATGCCACAATAGACAGCCCCGGACAGAAATCCCTTTGGAGCAACAATACTTCCTGCCGTAATAACTTCCACGTTATGAATATTCTTTCTACGGTCCTTTGAACAAAGACACGGCGTTCGAAATAACAATGTATATGAGGTGCTATGCCTGAGGATTCAGGGAATGCACACACTTCTTGCAAGTTGCGGACATCAGAGAATAAATACGGCTGCTGCAACCACGGTGGTCCATAAACCATTTTTATCGCCACGCGCAGCCTGGGTGATGTTGCGTGTTTTTACAATTTTACCGCTCATGCGGTAGGTTTCTTTGCGCTCATCATAATTCTTTGCGGGGTCAAACTCGATACCCAAGGTACTTGCCAACATGGTAGCGGCAAGGTCTTCCGCATAGTCGCCTGATTTCTCTTCGGTTTCACCATATGCATGGTGTTCGCTCAGGTAACCATAGTGTTCCTGTTCAGAGGGAACTGCCATACCAACGGAAGCTGTTATCATTCGATTGGGTTCATTGGTAGAATTCTCGCTCATAACGCAAAAAACAACCTGTCCGGCTTTCAGCATCGGCACCCCTTGTTCCTTTGTAACAATTTTACAATTCGGGGGAAAGATACTCGAAACCCTCACCAGGTTGCATTTTTCAATGCCTGCCACCCGCAATGCAAGCTCAAACGACTGTAACTTATCTTTATGTTTTCCAGCACCCTTGGTAAAGAATACCAACCTAGGTATGTTCATGATTGCCCGGCTCCTCAAACAATTAAAAAATCATAAAAAAGATAAAAGAAAATGAGTGTGTTAGTGAAACAAATTTCACATTGAAATGCAATAGAATTTTTTTGGAATAAATCGTATTTTTTGAAATACGTCCCTTTGCCTTAATTTTCGCTTATTTCCAGCTTGTTTCAATCAATATATTTAACGACTTTTTTGCATTACCCGTATCGATTGATTGCGCAGCGATCTCTAATCCTTCCCTGAAATTGTCTGCCAAACCGCCAGCGATGATTGCTGCCGACGCGTTGAAAAGAACAACATCCCTTTTGGGACCGCCAGCACCTTCAAGGACTTCCCGAATGACCTGTGCGCTCTCCTCCGGCGTGCATACGGCCAGGTCTGAAAGTTTTGATTTTTTTATCCCGAAATCTTCAGGATTCAGATAATAACTTTTCACAATATTTCCCGTAAGTTCGCACACCTTGGTTTTATCGGTGACGGTTATTTCATCCAGTCCGTCCAGTCCGTGGACAACAAAGGTATGCTGGTCTCCAAGATTTTTGAGCACTTCTGCAATAATAATAGTCATATGTTCATTGTACACGCCGAGAATACGGTGGGTAGCTCCTGAAGGGTTTGCTAAGGGACCTAAAATGTTGAATATTGTGCGAATGCCAATTTCCTTTCGCGGACCAATGGCATGTTTCATTGCCTGGTGCAGGAGCGGCGCAAAAAGAAATCCTATATTGGCGGTTGCAATGCATTTTTCTACCGTTTTAACGTCCGCTTCGATATTTACTCCCAGGTATTTCAAGACGTCCGCGCTTCCACACATACTGGAAGAAGCCTTGTTGCCGTGTTTGGCAACCTTGAGACCGGCGCCTGCCACCACAAAAGCAGTTGCCGTTGAGATATTGAAGGTATTTTTCGCATCTCCGCCCGTCCCACAGGTATCAATAATCATGCCCTCGCCTGCATGTATTTTCACTGCTTTACGTCTCAGCGCAATAGCACATCCCGTAATTTCTTCGACGGTTTCTCCTTTCATCCTGAGAGCGGTAAGAAAAGATGCAATTTGTGCATTGGTGGCGTTTCCATCCATGATTTGTGTCATGATTGAAAAACTTTCTTCTGTGCCGAGATCCTGTTTGTCTACCAGTTTGGATATGGCTTCTTTTATAGGCATAGATTATGACCTCATTAATTTTTATTTGACTTTTGATATAAAAAATTTATAATATAATTTTTAAAATATAATGCATAATAATAGTCATGGGAAAGGAATGTTAATAATTTATGGCGAAAATACAAATAACTGGTGATGAAAATATTCGGGACGCATTGCGAAGATTCAAAAAGATGTGTGATAAAGAAGGTATTATTAATCAATCAAAACGTATAGCCTATTTCGAAAAACCATCCGAAAGAAAGAGACGCGAAGAAAGCCGAAGGCTTAAAAATATTAAAAGGGCTCAAAAGCTTGGTATTCCAGGACAAACGCCGATTCGTCCGCAAAAGAGCAGCTATTAGAATATGTTTTTTTAATATGGGGGATTCCATGACAACTTTGGCGCGTCTCCCCACAGGAGTTCAAGGTCATAAAAACGCCTCATATCCTTATTGAAGAGGTGAACAATTACATCTCCATAGTCCATGAGTATCCACTGGGCGCCCGTATATCCCTCTCTTCCTATCTCGCGGATATTATAATTTTGCAACTTTAACTGTATGTCGGTCGCCATACTTTGCAGCTGTTTCTTGTTAAGACCGCTGCAAATAACAAAATAATTGGTAATGGACGTCAACCGTTGTACATCAAAGATTATGATATCCTCCCCCTTCTTATCATCAGCAATCCTTGCACAAAGGATTGCGATGTCTTTTGAATCTATCGTTGCCGTTTCTCCTCCAAAACTATCTGTGCTTTGTATCAACATTTTCACCAAAATCCGATCCGTATTGAACCGAAGAAGCGCCTTCCGTTAAACTGCTTCCACAATAATAACAAAACCTGGCGTACCGCGGATTAACCTCTACACAGTTTTCGCACCGATGGTAGAGGAGCGTGCCACAGAGAATGCAGAAATTTGCTCCTTTTGCGTGATTGTCGAACTGACAATTTTCATTCGGACATACCCTGTCATCCCTTTCCGTAATCCCTTGCATAATTACCTCCTGATAAAATAGTGTTACTAAATTCCGGGCAAAGTATCCCCCCTGCCCATAGTAAAAAGGGCAAGGGGGAATTTGCCTCGTAAAGATGTCTCCTTAGGGGAGATGTAAGAACGCACCAATCTTTGGAGAAAATTTAATAATAACTCCGGCAAAAACTACGGATACAATCGACATTAATTTGAGCAGGATGTTCAACGAAGGACCCGATGTGTCCTTGAAAGGATCGCCTACGGTATCGCCCACAACTGCCGCCTTATGTGCAGGAGAACCCTTTCCGCCGTACTGTCCGCTTTCAATATACTTTTTGGCATTATCCCATGCTCCACCGGCATTTGCCATGAAGACCGCAAGCAGAAAACCCGTAGTCAAACTTCCGGCCAGAAGTCCCACAACGCCAGGCACACCCAGTACCAGGCCGGCAGCAATTGGCACAAGCAACGCCAGGATCGAGGGAAGCATCATTTCACGCTGCGCCCCCTTTGTACTGATCGCCACACATGCAGCATAGTCGGGTTTTCCTGTGCCTTCCATGATTCCGGCAATTTCTCTGAACTGCCTTCTTACCTCTTCCACCATACTACCGGCAGCGCGGCCAACGGCCTTCATCGTCAGGGCGCTGAATATAAATGATGACAGACCGCCGATAAACAAACCGATCAGTACCTTGGGGTTTATCAAGGTGACATCCAGATAGTACATGAGTTCTGACAATTTTGCCTGGGCCAGATTTATAGAAGTCCCGGCAATCTGAATTGTGTGTGTGCCAGCCCTTTCCAATCCAACCTTGATTTGTTCGACAAAGGAAGCAATCAATGCCATGGCTGTTAATGCTGCTGAACCAATAGCAAAGCCTTTCCCCGTTGCCGCCGTGGTATTTCCTAATGCATCGAGCGCATCCGTCCTCTCCCTGACATAGTGTTCAAGACCGCTCATCTCTGCGTTTCCGCCGGCGTTATCGGCAATTGGTCCGTAAGCGTCGGTTGCCAGGGTTAAACCCAGCGTTGAAAGCATGCCGACTGCCGCAATAGCGATTCCGTAAAGACCAAGCGAGATATTGGTAAAACCGCCTGCAAATCCATAACTCAGAATGATTGCAATAGAGATCGTGATGACGGGTAATGCTGTTGATATCATACCCGTTGCAATACCGTCAATAATCACCGTTGCCGGTCCGGTTTTCGACTGTCCGGCGATGCCTTTTGTGGGCTTGTAATTTGACGAAGTATAATACTCCGTGCCCTTACCGATAATAACTCCCGCAATCAATCCGGTTACAATAGAGCCCCAGACGCCAAAGTTATGGGGTAACAAGACCTTGATAATTACAGCGGAAAAAATCAGAATAAGTATGGAACTCAGATTAATACCCTTACCGAGCGCCTTCAGAAGTTCTTTCTGCGTTGCCTCTTCCTTTGTTTTTACTGCGTAAATACCAATGATGGAAAGAATAACACCGATACCTGCAAGCACCATAGGCGCAATCATACCGGCTATGCCAAGCCCTGCCGTTATTCCCAATGCAGCACAGGCAAGCATGGAATTATAATAGGATTCATATAAGTCAGCGCCCATACCTGCCACATCTCCAACGTTATCGCCAACGTTATCTGCGATCGTTGCAGGATTTCTTGGATCATCCTCGGGAATGCCAGCTTCTATCTTACCGACCAGGTCTGCGCCAACGTCTGCTGCCTTGGTAAATATTCCACCGCCAACCCTTGCAAATAGAGCCTGTGAACTTGCGCCGATACCAAAACAGGGCAACATCATTGCCATGTCAAGCAAGGTCACATTGGTGAACTTACGGAATACAAAGAACCATAATGATATGTCAAGAAGTCCCATACCCACAACGATCAAGCCCATAACAGCACCGCTTCTGAATGCAACCTGGAGTCCCTGATTCAGGGATTTCCGTGCGGCCTCTGCTGTCCTTGAACTGGCGCTGGTAGCTGTCCTCATTCCTAAAAATCCGGCAAGACCCGATAAGAATCCGCTGGTAAGGAATGCAAATGGCACCACCTTTGACTGGACGTGCAATCCGAAAGAGATGAAGAGAAGAACTAAAAATGCACCAACAAAGAAAATACTTACTACTTTATATTGTTGTTTCAGATATGCATAAGCACCTTCCCGCACGTAGGTGGCAATAGAGACCATCTTTTCATTGCCTTCAGGCGCTTTCATAACTTCTTTATAGAATTTCCGTGCAAAAATAAGGGCGAACAATGCGCCAATTGGCGCAATCCACCATATTCTGGGAATTGAATGCGATGTATCTTCTGTTGTCTTTTCTGTCTGTCCTTCCAGTTCAAATAATGGTTTGTCTTTGTGCGTGGACTCTCCCAGTTCAAACATGGGTTTTTCCCCGCCTGTCTTTATAGCCGTCTCCGCCTGGACGTGACGGGAAAGCAGTCCAGACCTCGACAATCCAAAGATCAGGATAGTTAGCATTAAAAGTATCATAAAAATGCTAACTCCATTTTTTTTCTTTAAATCAGGTTTACGCTTACGCGAAAAATTATTCATTAGCTTTAATCCTTTCTCCTTTCTATCATAAATCCGTAATTACAATATATTACTCCCATACATCTTTTTTTGCCAAGCCTTGCAATGATTCCTTTTTCTTTTCCAAGTTATTGATAAACTCGCTTACGTTAGTTTCCCTATCATCAGGATGATGCGTACGATACCTATTCCATTCCTGTATGGCTGATTCTGCATAATCGAGTGCCTTATCAAAATTTCCTTCTTTCTCCGCAGACAGTGAGGCATACCATAAGGTGTGACAAATAGTCCTTTCGACCGACATACTATTATGTATTTCTATGCTATTCTGTAAGGACTTTCTAAACCAGTAAATCGCTGATTCGTAATTATCTTCCCCATTTTTTTCCTTTAATTGCGACCTGTAATAATCCGCATATTTAAAATAACGTTCATTAAATAAGTGCACGTACATGTATCCCAGTTCAAATAAAAGGTCGCCGCTTTTGGGATTTTTCACAGCCCCCTTTTTCGCAAATTCCAAACCGGCGTATATCCATTTCCACTTGTTTTGTGGCGAGTCCCATTCATAGGAGATATTATATGCCATGTTCCACGCCTGGAATATCCATATTGCCGGAAAATTTGGCTGCAACCGGGCTATAAGGTTATTAATCGTCAATAATTCATAATACTTTTTTTCATCATGCCGTGCGATAGCCCTTGCCCAGAGGAAATCTACGGCGATTCCCCGAAGGCCTCCCATAAGCAAAAGGGGAACGCTTTCCGCCGGGTCGTACTGAAAAAGCTGCGTTGTTGTATCGCGGAAAGAAACAATATATACATTGACAAAAAAAAGGGCGCATGCCAATGATAAAAAAAAAGGAATCCTCTTTCGATACATTCAACACTCAAAAAAATTCTCTTTTCCTCAATATCAGCGAGGATATTAAAAGACAGATACCTGCATACACGGCGGTATATCCAATGGACATTCTCATGGTCTCGGAAGGAATATATACGCCGTTTAAAATAAATTTCAAACAATCAAACCTTTTGAAATCAGGGAGAATGAAGGTTATCCATTCCAAAGGTTTTTTTATAAGGTAATCTACGTATATCAACAAAGAGCCTGGGTTTCTTTGTGCCGCCGGAAGTATATGTTCATGAATATCGTAATGTTCAATGAGCAGGGAAAAATCTTTCATAAAATCCAACACATGTCCGCACAGAAAAACAACCAGTGCTGACACTATATTTACCGGCGCTGATAGATACGTAGAACCCATTACGGCAATTATTACAATCAATAAAAATTTAAAAAAGGTTATAATCGCTGCCTTTGCATAATTGGACGCGAACCCTTTTTGCGCCGAGAATATTTTAACATCTTCCGGTGTTACGCCCATGTAATCGGTTTTAAGCACTGGAAAGACAGAAATATTTACGGTGTCGCTCTTTTGAATAATCGCAGGGTCAATATGCAGGGTCAGTGATTCATCCAGCTTTGCAGGTACAACTTCGGCTATACCCTGCCCAGTCACGGGATTTTCCATACCAATCATAAGGGGAATTACATCTGTAAATCCTTTACTGCTTTCCAGCTTTAAATTGAGTTCCACTTCAGGAGAATACCTGTATCCCTCTTTTTTGTTTACATCGGTAAAGCTCCACACCGCAACTCCTGTTTTTTCACCCTCAATCCATGCAATGCCTCCGCGTGCATGATGTATCTTGCCCCGAATAGAAAAGTTTGACGGCTTAAACTCCTCCCTTGCCTTTAATATCCCTCTGTGTTCTGTCGGGATTCCTGATGCGGCGTACTGGATAACCACGATATTTAACAAACTTAAAATAGCTAATAAAAGAGCAGAAAGGAAGGCAAACCCGGTTATTTTACCCACAATAACGTCCATCCTTGAAACTGGTTTTGATAAAATACCAAAAATAGTTTTATCTTCTATTTCGCGGGGCAGTGAGATAGCAGAAAGAAAAATTATTCCGATATTACACAAAACCAGCACCACCTGGAAAAATACCACAAACACCATTTTAAGTCGCGCATCAGGCTCTCCTGATGTTGGAATAAAGGGGGTGATCACCATGATAAGAATGCCCAGTCCAATCAGCACGTGAAGCACTTTTTTTCGAATTGCATCCCGAAACGTATGACAGGCAATGGCCAATATCACCATGGGTAAATACAAGAACGTTTATGAGTGATTTTGTATAATTTTAACAAATATTTCTTCCAACGTGGAAGAGGGATGGCTGATAGAAAGCACATCGCCGCTTTTATCCTTAATAAACGCCTCCACTGCGTGAATATCAGCATCAGAAAGATTTCTGACCAGAAATTCGACGACGTCTTTCTGTGAAAGCAATTCTTTCACACCCCCTACTACCTGGAGGGTACCTTTGTTGAAAATGGCAATCCGGTCACAGACATTTTGTACTTCGGCCAAAAGGTGTGAGCAGAGGACGACCGTCTTTCCCTGTCTTTTGAACTCCAGGATCATGTCCTTTATCTCACGGCAACCGATAGGGTCAAGCCCGCTGGTTGGTTCATCCAGGATTACCAATTCAGGATCATTGATAATTGCCTGCGCCAGTCCAATCCTTCGCAACATACCTTTTGAGTACTGACTCAGCGGGCGCCTGCGATGGGGGGCCAATCCAACTTCCTGAATCAACCGATCAATCCGTTCTTTTCTTTCTTTTTTTGAAATGTCAAAGAGCTTCCCGTAAAAATCCAGAATTTCCTCTGCATTAAGGAATTTATATAAATAGGATTCCTCGGGTAAAAAGCCTACCTTGTTTTTAACCTTTAAATCACTGGAAGGATACCCTAATAACCAGGATTTACCGCTGGTAGGAAAGAGGAGGCCAAGTAATAATTTAACGGTGGTTGTTTTTCCGGAACCATTTGGACCGAGTAAACCAAATATCTCCCCGCGCTCAATGGTGAGATTCAGATTTGTCAGGGCATGTATCTTTTTCCGTCCCCAGAAATCCCTGTAAACCTTTGTCAATCCTTCTGTTTTAACTGCAAGATTATCCAGAATATCCTGAACTTCCCACCTTAAAAAAGCTTTAGAATACTATACTATAGAATAATAAGATGGCGCAAATTTTCCATAATTTAATCAAAATCATTCAATAAGTCAATCAATATCTATTAGGTAATCAAATTGAACCAATTTTAATTTTCGATAATTGCCTCAATGTTGTTGTTCGTGTTTCTCGCGGTCTTTTGCACAATCGCTTACCCTGCCCTGAATGAGACCGATGGTGTGGGGTATAACGGGCAGAACGACGGCCAGGTTTTCAGCTACTCCTTTGGGGCTTCCGGGGAGATTAAGAATGAGTGTTTGTCGGTAAATTCCGGCAACAGCCCGCGAGCCCATTGCCCTGGGGGTATGCTTGAGTCCTTCTATACGCATTGCCTCGGCAAAGCCGGGTAATTCCTTCTCAATAACTGCCCGCGTTGCTTCCGGGGTAACGTCTCTGTGTCCTACGCCCGTTCCCCCCGTGGTAACAATAAGGTCGGCTTTTTCGGCAAATTCAAAGAGTTTTTTGATGATAAGGTCTTTTTCGTCAGGAATAACTTCATAGGTGATAATGGTTGCATTAATCCCTGCAAGCATAGTGCGGATAACCTCACCGCTTTTGTCTTCTCGTTCTCCTCGTGAACCCTTGTCGCTCAGGGTTAAAATGGCGGCTCGTATCATATCTTTACGGGCACATCTTTCTCCTGGATGGTAATTTCATCTCCAACTTTGATAATACCCCCACTCAGGATTTCAGCGAAAATACCCTCCCGTGGCATAATGCAATCGCCGGCCTTATAATAAATGGCGCAACGGTCGTGACACAATTTACCAATCTGCGTTATCCGGAGAATGGCCTCCGCGCCGATTTTCAAAATGGTTCCAACGGGGACAGATTTAAGTTCAATCCCTTCGGTCACAATATTTTCACCAAAGTCGCCGTCTTTGATATTCAACCCTTTCTGGCGCATGACGTCAGCGCTTTCCCGTGCAAGCAAACTTACCTGCCGATGCCATTTTCCCGCATGGGCGTCCCCTTCCACGCCAAAATGTTCGATAAGCCTGCGTATGCCAACGTCTCGTTTCTGGGTACCCTTCTTTTCACTTATACAGACGGCAACCACTTTTCCCATAGGAACCATTCCGGTTGAAAATGTGTCTTTGTCTAAAATAGTAATGTAATAGAAAATTTTCAGCAATTGAAGCAAACAAACTTTAGCATGACCTTTATAAGGTGTCAAGAAAGAACCGTATGCCAATGGGGTATAAATTACTTGTTTTTTTGTGGCAATATGTTTAAAATTAGCGGACTTTTGAGAAAAAAATTTTATGTGGAAAATGGCGTGTTGTTTTCCCATTTCATGGCGATTTAATATTGCGATTGAGAAATTTTAGATACAAAGAAAGGTGAAATTTACATGACCAGCGAGCATGCAGATTTAGCGGTAATCAGCCGGGCAAAGGAAGACAATGTAAAGCTTGTCCAATTGCAGTTTACCGATATCAACGGAAATATCAAGGCAGTTACGATACCGGTCGAGAGATTTCCGGAATCCATCGAGAAGGGCATCTGGTTTGACGGCTCTTCAATTGAGGGTTTTACCCGCATTTGCGAAAGCGATATGTATTTAAAGCCCGATACGAGCACCTATGCGCTGCTTCCGTGGGAGACCGAAGAACCAACCGCACGGCTCTTTTGTGACGTTTTTATGCCCGATGGTGCTCCCTTTGAAGGAGACCCGCGTTATATTTTGAAAAGGGCGATAAAAAATGCCCGGGCGCTGAATTTTGAGTATAACGTCGGGCCTGAGCTGGAATTCTTTTTATTTAAGCCTAAAGCTAATGGCCAGGCTGAACCTACTCCCCATGACGTGGGAAGCTATTTTGATTTTTCACCACGAGACCTTGCAGGAAATGTCAGAAGGGATATTATTTTCACCCTTGAGAAGATGGGACTGAATGTGGAAATGAGCCATCATGAAGTAGCCCCCGGCCAGCATGAGATAGATTTCAAATATGCCGAAGCTCTCAAGACAGCCGAAAATGCATTAACCTTTAAACAGGTGGTAAAATCCATCGCGCATAATCACGACTTATATGCGACGTTTATGCCCAAACCCATTTATGGGGAATGTGGGAGTGGCATGCATTGTCATCAAAGCCTTTTTGATATGAGGACGCGGAAGAATATCTTTTTTGATGATAAGGACGCTTATAAACTCAGTACCGTAGCGAAACAATTTATCGCGGGCCAGCTCCAGCATGTGCGGGCGATGAGCGCAATCCTCTCGCCAACGGTAAATTCCTATAAGAGGCTGGTGCCCGGGTATGAGGCCCCTGTGTATGTCTGTTGGGGACAGAAAAACCGTTCTGCCCTGATACGAATACCGCGATTCTCACCGGGACGCGAGCAGGCGACAAGGGCAGAATTGAGATGCCCGGATCCCAGCAATAATCCGTATCTTGCCCTTGCGGTTATGCTTGAAGCCGGACTCGACGGCATGCGAAGGGGCATTACACCACCCGAACCTGTTGAAGAAAATGTCTACGAGTTTAATAAGGATGAATTAGCATATCGGAATATTGCCACGTTACCTGGCTCTCTTGCGGAGGCAATCGATGAGTTAAAGAAGAGCAAGTTAATGGAACAGGCGCTGGGTTCCCATACGTATCAGATATACATCCATGCAAAAATGGCGGAATGGGATGAATACAGGATACAGGTAACGGAGTGGGAACATAAAAAATATTTTGAGACGACATAACCGACCCAAAGGGCTATATAGAAAATTTCATACATTATTTTAAGCCTTTGCCATAAGGCCTGAAATACCGCTTGTTCTTTCGCAATGAAAGGCAAGATATTTTGTTTATGTGGGGGGGGTAGGGTTTTATGTATGGAATTTCAGTATAGATAAATAATCTAAATACAATAAATAATGGAAGGGTGGGTTATGGAAATCGGCAATATTTTTCGTCACTTGTTATTACACAATGAGGCATTTGTAAAAAGCGCTGATGCAACCAACTTTTTCGCATATGCAACGCAACAAACACCTTATATTACGTTACTTACCTGCGCAGACTCATGCGTACAGGGCGATATTCTCGGGAAGGATATTTTTAATAAGACATTCATTATTCGAAATGCCGGTAATCAGGTTGCGGTCAATAAGGGAACGATAGAATATTCTATTTCTGTACTGAACACCCCTGTTATGATGGTTTTAGGACACACGGATTGCGGCGCGGTAAAGTTTGCCACTCATGCCTGTTTAACACAGTCTAAAGAAATTGTTAGTCTTGCAAAATCATTTGATAATGTCATGAAGACAGATTATTCGACGGTTAGTCGTGATGTAAAGACAGAGATGTTGCCTTTAACTATCCCCATTGAACGGGGCATACCACATCTGAGAAAGATACAGAATGAAATGAAAGAGCTTGCGTATTTAAGTCAGATCAACGTGGATTATCAGATTGAAAAGGCATTAAAATTTTATGGCGATAGGGTAAACAACGGCAAATTAACGATCATTGGCGGTGTGTATGACTTTGTGGGCGCTTACTCTGAACAATTGGGAAGGGTTTTGGTTACCAACATCAATGGCGTTATTAACCCGATAGACCTGCAGGATAAGGCCAAGGCAATTGTTAAGAGAATACCAAATTATGACGAGGCCAATGAGGGGTACAAGGTTGTTTGTCATTTGATTGAGGAAAAGGTAACACGGATAACGGTATAGACTCGCATGAATACTCAAGCCACACAGAGTAAAAATCATTGCACTGTGAACTTTTCAGCAAGTGAATGTTCGGACGGGATGTGTTGTTTTACCTGTGTCATTCCTCCGGATAATGGGCATATTGGCTTTTTCAGGTCTTTCTGGAAAAGAGGGACAGGGTCGCCTCACGTCAAACTGCTGGTAACCAGCGAGGGGTACAAAGACGAATTGTACGATTCGTGCAAATTCCTTGATTTTGTGATTTCACGAGACATCGCGAATTCGAAACTCAACATGGACTTGCGGTGCAGTATTTATAAAAACCGTCCACGACAGTGCAGGGATTATCCGGACAGGGCCGGAGAATCAATGTATTATAAAATAAGCGGCCCCTGCATATTCAACGAATATGCAGCGCCCGCTTCATACAAAAAACTGGTTTACAAAAGGGATTGGCAGGCATTTTATGCAATTCGGGACAGTGCAGAAGCTATCGGAAACATCGTTGTCCACGAGAATACCCCTGTTGCAAGAGAGATGCTCCTGAATGCGCAGGATGTGCGGCGTGCTGCAATATCGACAGGGAAAGAAGAGTGGGATTTTATCCTCATTCCAATTCCCAGGCAGACAAGCAAAATCCTCTATGTATCGGACAAACATATGCCTATTTCCACCATACGGCAGGCATATCATACATGGGAGGAAAAAATAGAAAAAAATCTTCAGAACCATTATGGATCTGAGTGGGAAACAAGGCTTAAACAAGCCCTAGAAATGGAGGAAAATGATGCTTGTAAAAGATGTGATGAAAACCCAACTGATAACCTTGAACGTCGATTCAAAACTGGGCTTTGCCAATGATATTATGTATCTGGGCAGGATACGGCATTTACCCGTTGTAAAGGGAGATACTCTCGCTGGCATCCTGACGCAAAGAGATCTCTATCGCGCATCCTTGACGTCAATCCTTACTAACTGGAAGGAAAATAAGGAATTTCTGGAGTCCATCAGGGTTTCAGATGTTATGTCAAAGAATGTGGTCACCATAAATCCGGATGCAACAGTTGTAGAGGCGGCGCAGGTTATGATCGATAAAAAGGTGGGATGCCTGCCGGTAGTAAAGGAAAGAGACAAGCTTATTGGTTTAATTACCGAGACGGACATGCTGCAGTATTTTGTCGATGAATGTAAAAAGAAATAAATTTGATAAAGGAGTGTTCCATGTGCGACGTGGGCGGTCATATCAGTAGCGACATGATTACCTGGCAGTGTGCTTGCTGTGGCGCTGCAATAAGGGATTCCAATAGTATATCGGATGGGCTTTGCGATCTTGGGATATGCGTATCCTGCCGTAATTCCCCGGAAGACTGGATAACATTTGTTCGGGAAGAGTGGGAAGAGGGCATCTGTATAGATTGCACAACCCCCTGCGATCTCAAGCGATAATGTTCTCTAACAGGAAGATGAATATCTAAAAATTTAATAGTGAGATTATCCCATGATTTCAAGACGCACCTTCTTGCTTGGCGCATACGGGTCTCTCTGGGGAGGGTTGTCTCTTGGAGGTTATTGCCATTTCATAGAACCCCGCTGGGTCAAAATAAACAAAGTCACCATACCGGTTAAAGGCCTGCCAAAAAGGTTCCGGGGAATGACGATTGCGCAACTTTCCGATATTCATCATTGTAAATATGTTCCCGGTGAATTCGTTCGAAGTTGTGTACGCATGGTAAATGGACTGTCTCCTGATATTATTGTGTTAACAGGCGATTATGTTCACGATTCTCCGGTATTTCTTCCTTCAGTTACGGAGGAACTTGCCGCACTCAGGGCAAAAGAAGGTATCTTTGCTATTATGGGAAATCATGATTCAAGAGACGATACCTTTTATGCCTTGTCACGAAAAGGTATTCATGTCTTAATAAATGCGCATGTCCCGTTATACAGAAGAAAGGATTATCTGTTTATTGCCGGGGTTGATGATTTACTGCGCGGGAGGGTAGACCTCGGAGCGACCCTGAAAGGTATGGATGACAAACCCAGGATTTTATTATCCCATAATCCGGATGTGATCGAGATGGTTCAACATACACATGTTGATTTTCTCATTGCTGGCCATACCCATGGCGGACAGGTAAGCCTACCCTTTATTGGCCCCCCATTTACGTGTTCCAAGTTTGGCTCCCGTTACGCCGCCGGACTATTCCACGAGGGCAACACCCTTATGTACGTGAACAGAGGTATTGGAATTACCGGTCTGCCCATACGATTCTTTGCCAGACCGGAAATTACCCTGTTTACGCTGGTAAATCGGAAACAAGGTAATGTTTAGGAAATGAAATTACATTCGATATCCGTTATTAGATTTTTGTTTTTTTTCTTCTCAAACAAAACGCGCAAATAAATAATCGTAAGAATAAACAAAAGGGTAAATCCGTTTGCCAGCGCAATAATAAGATTTCTTAGATGAATTCCATAGGCCAGCCACAAACTAACGCCTACCAGGAGAAGGCCCAACATCACCGGTGAAACATCTTTTAATTCCTTTGTTTTTATCCCTTTGATAATTTGTGGCACAAACCCCACCGTTGTGCAAATTGCCGCTATTGTTCCCATAATAGACCAGATCATAATTCTCCCCCACAGATTTTGTTTCCCTATCATGATTTTATTGAATATACATTACGGTATGATATTATCATATTAATTGAAGCATTTCATTTCATAAATGGAGAAGTAAATGGAAATCAAAGAGATGGTTTTATTTTCAGTATCTCTTCTTATCATGCTGATGGGGATGGCCGGAATTGTTATACCCATCATACCGAGCATTCCCCTCGTCTGGCTCGGCGCATTTATCTTTGCCCTATGCACCCATTTTGAGAAGATTACAGGGATGTTGTTGTTGGTATTCGCCCTGCTTACTGTTTTTTCCATAGTGTTCGAAAATCTTGGTAGTGTGTATGGCGCAAAAAAGTTTGGCGCTACGAGATGGGGAATTGTAGGCTCAGTCATAGGAACGGGTGTCGGATTTTATCTGGGCGGACCAATAGGTTTAATCCTGGGGCCTATTATCGGCACGGTTATCTTTGAGCTTATCGGCGGGAAAGATTACCGGGGCGCTTTAAAGTCAGGTCTGGGTAATTTTGTTGGTTTTATGGGTGGTTCACTCATAAAGTTCTTCATTGGCTTGGCAATGATTATTATATTTACCTGGAAGGTATTTGCATAGCAGTGATAACCTTTTGTAACTCAAGGCTTCAGCCTTTTTGCAAAAAGTCGGGTTAGGTGCTACTATGAGTAAAGCGAAGCAATTTTTCACTCATGAATTGTCAGGGGATTTTCTCGCAAAATAAAACGGCAGTGACAAAACAATTGCTATTGCCGTAGCTATTATTATCTTAACCTCAACGTGACAGACCAACCAGCCACAAATTATCAGGGCAAGAATGGGGACACCATATCCGCCCGGTATTTTATAGCTTCTTTCCGCATCAGGTCTGTATTTTCTCATAAGAATAACGGACAGACAGGTTGGGATGTACTGCAGGATACTCACCATGACACTCGCAGCAATCAGGTATTGAAAACTCCCCGTAAAGGTCAATACAAGCGTTAACATGGTATTGACCACAATTGCCCAGCAGGGGGTATGATAGTCGGAGTGTATGCGGGAAAATAGTTTGGGAAAAAATCCGTCAGAGGAAAGCGCATAAAGGCTGCGTGGGCTGGTCAGTGCAATCCCGGCATTAATGCCTCCTATAGAAAGGATAGCGCCCATACCAATAAGTATCCCACCTGCTGGCCCCATGAAATATCGTGCGGCGTCTGCCAGCGGTTTATCGGATGTGGCAAGTCCCGGAAATGTTTTTATTGCGACAAACTGAATTACAACGTAGAAGAAGGTAACGAACGCCATAACAAAGAACACCACACGCGGGATATCCCTTTGGGGGCGCTGCATTTCTCCGGCAGGAACAACCATAAACTCAAATCCCGTATATGCATAAATGGCCACCATAACTGCCTTGCTGAAATCTTCACGAAAAAGGCCTTCTGTTACCCATGCATCCGGAAACACTCCAACGCGGACGCATAAGGCATTTCTACAAATCAAACATAATCCCCCGCCAATAAAAATGGCCAGAGATACGAGCTTTCCCACGGTAAAGAAATTAACCGTCCGCGCGCCCGGTTTCACCCCAAGATAATTAATCGTACTCAAAGAGAGAATAAGCACAGAACCTATTATCTTGCCCAACCACAAACTTTTTGCCGGGATGAAGTACTCCAGGTAGAGTATAAAACCACTGGCAACCGACGCCCATCCGATAATAGATGACAACCACATCATCCAACCAACCAAGAAGCCTGCAAATGGGCCAAGTGCCTCTTTTGTGTAAAGATAAGCCCCTCCGGTTGTATTGTACATCCCACCCATTTCTGCAAAACAGAGAGCTATGGTAAGGCAAAGAATTCCACACAGGGGAAATACCCATAGAGAACTCCCGCCCGCCAGACCATAAAGTTGACCCGGTAATAAAAAAATACCAGCACCTACGACACTGTTGATGCCCAGACAGGTTACATCAAATAAATTCAAAGCCCGTGTTAAACCAGATTTTTGCATACGATGCCGATGAGTTTGTCGCTTCATAGTTTCACATTGACGATTGTCCATTCAACTATATAATAAATATTGTATAACAGCAACCAAATTAATGGGGAAAATTATTTTTAGTGCTTATTAAGTTTGCTCAGAATATCTTTTTAGAAGGAATGGTATGACTTATTTAAAAAAACAAACGTTATCTTTGCTTTCGGTTGCTTTATTGTGCTCGTGCTACGGCCTGGGGTGTGGTAAGAAAGAACAAGGAACAGCAACAACAGCCCAGCCAGCGGGTTCCGTTAAACTCGAAGGCGATGTGCCGTCTATCCACAAAAAGTCAATGGCGGATACGGAAATTGAAAGAAACAAAAAACTCCTGGAAACTAATCCCAATGATGCAAAAATTTACAGCAACCTTGGTTTGTTGTACGAAGAAAAGGGTATGCTCGATGAATCCCTGGCTGCATATAAGAAGGCGTCAGAACTCAACCCTGCAATGGTGGAATCGCTTGTTGGACTGGGGAACATCCTCAATAAAAAAGGGAAATCAGACGAGGCGCTTTCTATCTTCAAAAAGGCCATTGAAGTTGATTCCCACGATGCGAAGGCGTATGAAGGATTGGGGCTTGTTTATGTGCATAAAAGTCAGTTTGAAGAGGCGGCAAATGCCTTTCAAAAGGCCATCGACCTCAATCCGGGGCTTGTAGATTCACGCTACAATCTTGGTATCCTTCATGCAAAAAAGGCGCAATTCAACGATGCTATTACCGAGTGGACAAAGGCGCTTGAAATTAACCCGCAAATGATAGAAGTTTACTATAATCTTGGCATTGCCTATATAAAGGTTGGAAAACTAGACGATGCGATTTCAGTGTGGCAAAAGGCGCTCACAATACGTCCGGATATGGCAGAGTTTTATTATTCCATAGGACTCGCCTATAAGGAAAAGGGGGATTTTGACAAGGCCGAGGCATCCCTCAAAAAGGCGCTCGAAGTTAACCCTGATACGGCTGATGCACACAAGGTACTTGAGGAATTATATCGTTCTAAAGGTATGATTGGAGAAGCGGACAGGGAATCTGAAATGTATAAAAGCAAATCCAGTCCGCATCACTCCGACCCTATGAGTCATTAGTATACTTAGTAAACGCTAAAAGAAACTTGTCATTGCGAGTCCCCCTCAGAGAGCAGGGGGACTCCGAGGGCTGTTGAGATGAACACCTTAACTTAATGACATCGCTTCTTACCCCCTATATATTGTAGCTACTCCCATCAAGGAGATATCCCTGTTTTTTGCAGCGCCTTTAGAAAAATATCGACTATCTTTGGGTCAAATTGCATACCTGAACATCTCTTTAACTCATCAATGATCTCGCTCATGGGTCTTCTCTTTCTGTAAGGTCTGTCCGAACTCATGGCGTCCACGGCATCTGCAATCCCTATAATTCTTGCAAAGAGGGGTATTGCTTCGCCTTTGAGTCCATCGGGATACCCCTTACCGTCGTACGACTCGTGATGGTGTCTTACGGCAGGTATAACCTCCTTTAACTGCTTTATTGAAGCCAGAATTTCTACGCCCTTTAGCGGGTGTTGTCTGGACAATCGTATTTCTTCGTCTGTGAGCCTTCTCTGTTTATCAAGGATGGTCTCGTACGTTCCTATCTTTCCAATATCGTGGAGAATTGCTGCCAGTTCCAGATGCCTGAGTTCTTTTGTAGAAAGGCCTAATTCTTTTCCAAGAGCAACGGAGTATTTTGTAACCCGCTCAGAATGACCGGCAGCCCACCTGGAATTGGCGTCCATCGCAGACGAAAGAGACTTCACAGTTCCCAAAAACAGTTCCTCAAGGTCTGTGAAAAGCCGTGCATTTTCCA
Source organism: Planctomycetota bacterium (assembly GCA_023261465.1). Lineage (GTDB taxonomy): Bacteria > Planctomycetota > Brocadiia > Brocadiales > Brocadiaceae > JAHFOW01. The sequence continues at coordinate 6,104 of JAHFOW010000011.1, read as the reverse complement.
GGGCCACGCCTATCTGGGTGGTGAGTTTTTCCAGGGTGGAGAAATTTTCAGGAGTAAATGCAGACGCCCTTTTCGCCCCGATGTTTAATACACCAATGGTTTCACCTCTCACGATTAAGGGAATCCTGATATGTGATAAGAATCCTTCGGCAAGAAGTCTCTTTTCCAGGGGAAGTAAATTTTTAACGGCCGTCAGGTTCGCTTCATACTGCGGATGTCCATTTTCGGCAACCTCGGTAGTACTGGTGTCTTTAAACGATATAAATGCGCCTTTTGCAAGGGATGAAGTTCCAAAGCCTGCTGTATAGATCAAACCCTGTCTTTCCTTATCTATAAGGGTAATCATTGCATGGTCGCAGGGTATAACAGATCCAACCAGTCTGGTCACCGTCTCCAGGACTGTCTGGGAATGGGAATCAACCGTTGAGAGGATGCTTCTGTCTATCTCATTCATAACCTTTATGGTTTCGATTTTATGGGAGAGTTCTATTGCTCTTTCAAAGGACTCTTTATACAGACGTGCCTGTTCAAGGGCAATGGAAACCTGGCTTGAAATGGCATTAAAGATATTTATATCTCTCTCGGTAAATTTTGTGGAGACGCATTGCAATGGGTCTCCACATATCCCGATACCGACGATAACACCCAGATAATTATTTTTACCAGCGAGGGGGATGATAATCATGGTGATAATGTCATTTATCCATTGAAAAACTTCTGCGTGAAAATTTTGGGTTGTAGAATCTTTCGTTTGGGATGTTGAATTTGGGCTGGCGAATTTCAATTCTCCATTCCGCAATCCAAAATCTGAGATTATCACAGGTTGTTTCTTTTCCAAGGCCTCCCTGATAAAACCGGTCTTTGCATCCAGGGAATATGTTCTGAATAAGGGTATCACTTCGTGGGGTAAACCGTGACTTTGGTTGGGTTGGAAGGTTTCTGTCTCATCGTCCCAGAGATAGGAGAGGCAGATGCCGCATTTTACAATTTTGCTTCCTACGATAACTACTTGTTCCATGAGTTTATCAATATCTATAGTATAAGCTGTAGCTTCTGTAATCTTAAGGAGGGCGGAAGTAGTTTCCATCTCTTCCCTTAATTTCTCCGATGCCTTTTTTCGTTCGGCTATGTCCCTGATAATACCCGTCGCCTCCCACGCTCCCCGCACATTCACGGCAGAAATAGAAATTTCGACGGGAAATTCTGTACCATCCTTGCGTACAGCAAAAAGTTCAAGGGTCTTGCCGATAACCGGACCTGTGCCGGTTTGAAAAAATGTTTTTAAGCCTTGTAACGCCTTTTCGCGGTATCGTTCGGGAACAATAAATATATGCAATTCCTTATCCTCGGTTTCACGGGCAGAGTATCCAAACATCTCCTCTGCCTTCTTGTTCCATAAACAGATTCTTCCCGGCTCTGCCAGGCCAATGATGGCGTCGCTTGCAGATTCTGTAATGACACGGAACCTTTCCTCGCTGGCCATCAATTCATCCTCTGCAAGCTTCTGCTGACGCCGGTTATGGGCGTCGCGCATCTCACGGCTCACGATCTCCGTTAGCCGCGAAAGGTGTCCTTTTATGATGAAATCATGAGCGCCCGCCTTCATGATTTCGGCTGCACTCTCTTCGCCAACGGTGCCTGACATCAGGACAAAGGGAATATCAAGTCCGGTTTCTCTCAGCAATAAAAGGGCGTCCAGTCCGGTGAAGTTTGGCATGGAGTAATCAGACAGGATTATGTCCCATGTCTGGCTTTTCAGGGCTACCTTCAAGGCTTCTGGAGTATCAACCCGTTTATGGATGGGTTCATATCCGCCTCGTTTAAGCTCGCGCAAAACGAGCATCGCATCGTCTTCCGAGTCTTCAATAATTAATACGCTAATAGGTATAATCATAATTTCAAAACCCTGTCTATTTCCTTAAGAACCTCTGATTGCTTAAAAGGCTTTCTAATATATCCCAATGCGCCCAGTTTCTGTGCGTTCTGCTGTTTTTCGTCATGCCACTGCGAAGTTACCATAATAACCTTTGCTGCGGAGTCATGCAGCATAATGCCCTCAAGCGCCTGAAGCCCATCCATTGCGTCCATCAATATGTCCATGGTCACCAGATCAGGTTTCAGTTCTTTATACAGTTCAATAGCCTCTCGTCCTCCTTTTGCCGCCCCCCGTAACCTTGTGACCGACGCTTTCCACAATGAATTTCAACACCCCCCTCATAAAGGCCGTATCATCTACGACAAGTATTCTTGCCATACTTTTTCCTTACAAAAATGCGTATTTTGTTGTCTCTATAAATTAAACCTCACGGCAACTTCAAAAATGCATAGGTAGAGACGCAAAATCTTGCGTCTCTACAATATATTGAAATCCCTATACATCAAGTTATTCATGGAGAGACAAGTCACCGTCTTGTCTTTCCATGAGCGGAATTTTCAATTGGTTAAATAGTTACGCTGAGTTTCGTTCCTCAGCCCGGCCTGCAAAGTCTGTATAAGAAGTCAATCATCATTGCGAGGGTTTTTTCCGAAGCAATCTCTCCTCATTATCATAATGAGGGAAAGATTGCTTCGCTGTCGCTCGCAATGACAGCAGGACCAGACTTTTCACACAAACTCTTTAACCTGGAAACGACGGCATACTTCAGTTGGATTTTTTCTTTTCTTTCCGGGCACAATCTTTCCCAGCACAACCGCCTCGTTTGCTCCTGTGGCGTGCGGAATATTGTTGGGATTTCCGGAGATCGTCTCATTTGCCAGAATGGCAAAGGCCAGGGCTTCCTTGGCGCTGGACGCAATACCGAACGTATCAATGGTACATATCTTTATTGATGGACAGAGATAGTGAATAAGAAAATTTACCAGGGTGCTATTATAACATCCTCCCCCCGAAAGAATCACCTCAGATAATCTGTTGTGCGGCAAAATCCATTGTTTATAACTGTCTGCGATGGTGCGCGCGGTAAATGCAGTGACCGTTGCCATGACGTCAACGTCTTTAATGCAGGCATATACAGCGTCTTTGAAGAGTTGATCGGCAAAATACCTTCCAAACTCCTCCCGTCCGGCGGTCTTTGGCGGGGACTTTTTAAAATATGGATGCGCAAGAAGGTTTGCAAGGATACCCTCATGAACCCTTCCCCTGGCCGCGAGTTTGCCATCTTTATCAAAATGATATTCATCATGGGTAATTAACTCGGTAACGCGGTCAATGATCATATTCCCCGGCCCCGTATCAAAGGCGATAACATCGTTGATGTTGCCATCGGGCGGCAGGTATGTGACATTGGCAATTCCCCCAATATTTTGCAATGCCCGCCCTTTTTCCCTGTCGCGGAAAAGGATAAAGTCCACATAAGGCACGAGGGGCGCTCCCTGGCCTCCGGCAGCCATATCCGCCGGACGAAAGTCTGCGACGGTTGTGACGCCCGTTTCCTGGGCGATAACAGATGGTTCACCAATTTGCAGCGTTGAACCGTACAGTGGCAGGTGGCAGATCGTCTGACCGTGAGAACCAATAAGATCTATATCCGACAGGGGAATATGCGCCTTGTTTGCAACACATCTCGCCGCATCAGCAAAGAGCTTTCCCAGATAAAAATTGAGACGGCAAACCTTATCAACGTTGCCTGTTTCCGGGTTGCACGCCTCCAGAATGGCGGTACGGGTTGATTCATCATAAGGATAGGTCTTAAAATCCACTATTTTTATCTTTGTATCCAGACCATTGCCGGAGATTTCTGCCAGGCACGCATCAATCCCGTCTGCAGACGTCCCTGACATAAGTCCGATTACCCGTTTTGGATTTTTTTGCTGTATTTGAAGGAGTTCTTGTAACATTAAAGTATTAATTTATAATAAACGATCCAGGAGGTTGTCAGGCATCTTTACCTATACCACGTGTAGAGACGCAAGATTTTGCGTCTCTACAATAGCGATTGTCCATTGACTCGTCACCTGGAAATGCAACTTTTTGAACAAAGGCTAAAGCATCGCCCTACGGTTTGTTAAACGTACCATTTTTAGTAAACGAATGTCAAATGAAAACGTCTATCATCAAAAAGTTTTTTCATTTTTCAATTTGACAAACACATTAATTTGACTACTATAAATGATTACCAATCGCATAGATCATTTTATACTTTATATCCTCAACTATAATGTCCAGAAAGTGTATGTTGGCAAGCAAACGTCATTGCGAGCAACTACGAAGAAGTTCCTCCTTAGTTATTGTTTCGGTCTAACGCCTTCGCAATGATAACTTTCTTTTTGCGTTGACTATAAAATCAAAATTCCAATATCATGAAGTTATTGTCAATGGTAGTTTTATCAATAAAGAGCAACCCAGTATTTTTACGGAGAAAAACGATGAAGAGTACGGTCTATTTTGTTCGGGTAGAAAATGGAGAAGATGTCCCTTCGCTTGCGCACAAGACACAACAACTCTTTGATTTAGCCGGTTTCAGGGATACTATTCAAAAAAGAGATATGGTAGCCGTAAAGACTAGTTTTGGCGAGAAAGGAAATATTGGCCATATAAAGCCCCCCGTCATAAAGGCTGTTGTAGACAAGGTAAAAGAATGCAATGGTAAGCCCTTCCTGATAGAAACCAATACACTTTATGCCGGCTGTCGCACAAACGCTGTTGACCATATCTCGCATGCACATGAACATGGGTTTAGCTATGAGGCCATTGGCGCGCCTGTTATTATCGGTGACGGACTTTTTGGCGAGCATGATATACAGGTAGAAATTAATCAAAAATTGTGCAAATATGCGTACATATCAGGGGTAGCAAGGGCTGCTAATGCAATCGTTTCCATCGCCCACGTGACCGGCCATCTGGCAACGGGCATGGCGTCCACCCTGAAGAATATAGGAATGGGACTCTCCTCGCGGGGCGGTAAGCTGGCGCAACATTCGGGCGTCATCCCGCAAATCCTTAAAAAACGTTGCAATACCTGCGGGGCATGTGGACGATGGTGTCCTGCGGGGGCTATTACAATGGGTGAGCAATACGCCATGATTAACCCCAGGATATGCATTGGCTGTGGAGAATGTCTTGCCGTCTGTCAGTTTGACGCCGTGAAGATAGCCTGGGATGAGAGCACGGTTAACCTGCAAAAAAAGGTGGCGGAATACTGCCTTGCCGTTACACAGGGAAAGACGGGAAAGACGGCTTATTTTAATTTTCTGACCCATATCACTAAACACTGTGATTGTATGGACAAACCCTTTAAGCCGGATATTGCAGATATTGGCATTTTAGCGTCAACCGACCCTGTAGCCATCGAAAAGGCAACAACGGATATTATCCGTGAACGTATTGGAAAGGATTTCTTTAAAGACGCCTGGCCAAGTATTGACTATACCATTCAGATTACCTATGCGCAGGAGATTGGATTGGGAAATATGGATTATACCCTGGAAACATGTTTGCAGTAACGACTGCAGTCGTCATACTGTTGTCCGTTTTAAATTAGCCCTTTGGCGACTGGTAGGAGCCGTCTCCCGACGGCGATGGACATGCCCACCGGCGAGCAAGCTCCGGTCGCCAACAGGAGTTGGCTCCTACCAAAAACATTGAAATTCCTATACATTAAATTAGCCCGACCTTCGCAATTCGGGGGGTAGACAAGCCGCTAAACCAGTAAATACAAGGGGTCGTCTTAAAAGGTCGGCACTACAAGCCGTTTTGAAAAAGCATCCCTTGAAAATCAAGGGTTGCCGGATGTTAAATGCCCAAAAAACCCTGTTTTTGGTGCGAATTGCGAAAGTCGGGCTAACTCCTTAGTAAAAATTGTAGCACCGATCCATAGTAGTCGGCATTTAGGCGGGGGACTTCGTCGTGAAGCTCAGTCGAACAATAAACCACCCGCACTATGCTTTTCGACTCGTTCGGGTTAGGGGGGATATTTAAAATAAAGGGTCTTCTCCTTATCGAGTGGGTAAAAATGAGGATAAAAAGTCTTAGAACCCATGATTTAAGAGGTTTTTTAGCTTGTTCCAGCATCTAAAAATGTGATATAAAACTGTATGAGGAAAAAACAATCACTGTATGATGCATATAAGTTCTGTAATTTTAAGCCACAGCGCAAGGTATCAGG
>JAHFOW010000142.1 GCA_023261465.1 Planctomycetota bacterium | reverse complement strand
CTGTTGTAGTTTGCTACGGATGTTCACCCCAAGGGGAAAAACAAAAAGACCGTAATAGCCTTATATTTATTGGCTTTTACGACTACCGATAAATCTTTTTCTCGTGACTACCCGTATATTCAGACTTGGCAATACCTCCGGCAACTTTATCTGCAATGCCTCTAATAATTCACGTGATTGTTGCCTCGGCAGGGGTATCTTCTGACAATGCGCCCAATACTCCGATATTTTCTTTGTGGCTGAGCGCAAGTTTTATCGCTTCTATCTGATGAAAAATTGTTTATATGGTTTGATTTCCTCCCCTCTCATCTTGGATGTCCCGTATCTGGAACGATAACTCGTAATCTGAAATGAGGTCACAAAACATGTCAGGTTGCTTTTCTTTTAACTCGATCACATAATCCAGAAATTTTTGGATACCACCCCCTAATACTATTTTTACTTTTTTCATCATCAATACCCTTTTTTCGGCTTCGTAAATAAAAAGCTTGTCGGGATTATTGCCTTTGAATAGCTTAACATCGTAAATAAAGTGCAGGATAAAAATCATATCCTGAAAAATTTCTTCAAAATTATAGGTAATTGCCCGCTCCTTAAAATTATGCCATACTTGCTCGGCCTTGACGTATTCCAAAATTACCGGTTCCATTGCTTCCAATGATTTATATTCTATGTTATCGGCATCTTTTCGCATCTGTTTGAGTTCTTCCAAGGTTGCACTTTTAATTTTTGACATGGTTACGGCGGGGAATTTTAGCGTCTCGAAATTGGCGAGAAAAAGATTCAACATCTCAGACCGGAATAAGTAACTTTTTATGAACATGAGCTGTCTGAGTTTTTCTCCTTTCGCCCTCTTTTCTAAAAATTTTTCTACGATGAAGACGCCGACCAGCACTTCTAGCGGGATTGCAGCGAGATGCAGCATAAACTCAATGTGTGTCAGATGCTCAATGAGCAAAAAGAGTGGAGATACGGCAATTAAAACAATATACGCTATGGTATTTTTTGGTGTTTTCACAGGACATGATGACAGATGATTAAAATTAAAAAATATTCTTGAAGATTTCAGGAACCAGGTATAACTATTACAAAAGAGGATAAATCAGGAAAATAAACCCCCGATATCTCATAACAAACTCACTAGCTTTTGTAAGAATTGAGCATTGATTCCAGTTCCTGTGCGGATTTATTCATTGCCGCTTGTACTTGTTCGAGGAAACGATAGCTTTCTTCGATCTTATCTTTTAATAGCAATTGGAGGATGAGAATCGTGCCAACTTTTTCAATGAGCTTATCAGCATTGGGTATATTCTGGGCGAGTAATTTTTCTTTGATTTCAAGCTTTTGATAAAGGAGATCAACTGATGGCGTCAGCGTACCCGTAAAATCATCAAACAGGGCATTTTCCTTTTTCAGATTCAGCCCGTTAGCAGCCGAGTCGATAACGGTAACCGTCATGGGTGCCGGACCACAGAGGTAAAATACCATGTTGGGATCGGGAGAAAGATATTTCTTCAGGAGCGGCCCGATAAAACCGACCTCCCCTTTCCACCTGGTGCCTTGTTCATCCACAAGACCAGAATCTTTGACAATCCTCAGCGATTCCGCAGAAATATCGTAGAAACATTTTCTGTCAACATCATTCATTTCGGCGGGATTATCACCGCGAAATGCACCAGAAAGTACCGGCATAAACGTAAAGTTCGGATTCTCACGCTGCCATTTTAACCATTTTGGTAAATAAAGTATCGGGATATCCTGGAACCGGCGTTCACCCAGGAAAAATATGGCCTTATCCTGACGTCCTTCCGTAAACCATTGTTCCATAAGCGCAAAAACAGGCGCCAAACCAGCGCCTCCGGCCACAAACACAGCGGTATGCGGTTGTTCCCGCAAGGTAAAATGCCCATACGGACCGGTGAATCGTATCTTTTCGCCCAGAAAGAAATTCCACAAGGTTTGTTCCTGGATATAACTATGCACGCAACTCGGTCCAATACAGGGAGGCCCGCCCTTTTCAAGAGGCATGGCAGGGTCTACCGGGGCCATACGAACGATAAGTTTCAAAAGATACGGCTCCGTAGAGGCGAGCGAATATCCCCTGTAAAGCGTGGCGCCGGGAACATACGGTATAAACTCTTTTCCTGACTTTTTGCAGGACTCCCTGATCGCGTCACCATGTTTTTTATAGTGCTCTTCCACAAAATCATCGGGAATGGCAAGTTGTATATATTGGCCTGGCTTATACTGAACAGGTTTTGATGGTTTTAACCACATCTCTATCTTGTCGCTGGTGATCGGTATCTTCCTGATCACCCTTGCTGTATATTTCTTTACATGCAACGTGTCCTTTGGCAAGTACAGCGAAACATCCTTCTCAACCCTGACCTGACATGCCAGCCTTGTATAGCCGTCTCCAACGCCTTCCTCTAAATATTTCCGGGCAACTTCGCGGGTTTTCATGTCAAAATGCGGCGTTTCCACCGCCGTATAAGAACCCACATTGGTGTGGAGCTCTACTTTACATTGCCCACAGGTTGCCATACCGCCGCAAGCGGCCGGGATGTTAAAACCTCTGTTCTGAAGCAATGCAAGGAGTCTCTCACCACCTTCAATATCCAATTCCTTCTTATATTCGTCGTCGCTTACAATGGTAAGTTTGCGTTTTTCGCCACGACCGAAGAATTGGTACGCAATTTCGCTGAATATACTGAGTAGCAATACCAGTAAGGCTAGTATGCCAGCGCCTAAGATAAGAGGGATGGTCATTGCATTCCTCCAAAAGCCATCTTAATATTCTTTGCGCTTTTCAGATTTCTTAAATCCAGGGATTTTTTTATAGCCTGTATCTCAGATACCAGGTTCAATTGCAGAAAATTTAAGACATCTGTTTTGTCTACTGCTATAGTTTTCACAAACACACCTTCTCTTAAAATAATCGTATCATTCCAATACCGGTAAATATGGCAGCCATGATGCCAAGAAGCAGGATAGCAACGGTATCTTCATCCCACGCCGTCGTAGGAACAAACAGGCGCTGCCTTCTTAAGAGTGCAAGCCAGACAATAACCATCATCCAGTGAAGCCCATAACCCAGCGCCGTCACGGTGGTAACCATAAATGTTGCCCCCGTGGGGATAGTAAATGTGGCGCTGGCAAGGACAATACAGTTAACGGTGATAAGTTCCAGGAATTGCCCCATCTGCTCATATACATTCCGCGCAAATTTTCTCAGGAGTACGCTCAATATCTGCACAAACACGGCAATGGTAACGATAAAAACCGTCAGATAGAAAATATTTTCCAGACGTATGGAAATAGGAGAATATTTTGACAGGAAATCACTGCTTCTTACCAGCACGCCGTGATAGACAATCCAGTTCAGCGCCGTTGATAACGTTGTTACAATAATCACTGCCACGCCCATCTTCCATGCCGCATCGATCTGGCGAGACTTATTTATTAATGGACACATACCCAGCAGTTTGCTCAGCACAATCCCGTCGAAGAAGAGTGCATTCAGCAGGACGGGAAACAGGACAATGTAAAACTTATGCAGGGTGGGAATTGTTTGAAGATGTATAAAAAGACTGAAGAGCAGACAGACGCCAAGCCCCATAGCTATGTAAGAAGTTCTGGAAAACCCCTGTTTTGCAAGGACAACAGGCGCAGGCTTACATACGGGTGGCGGAGCAGCACATTCAGATGCTGCACACTCACAGGCAGAGGCTTCAGCATGTACAATCCCTGACTTTAAGAGAAACGGACGTAGCAAAAGTCTGAACGCTGCCAACGCAAAAAATCCACCTACGGGGGTAACCATAAGAACTGCCCGTGGAAACGCATCCGGCAGGGCATGAAAACCCATAATCGTTCCAAAGCCCAGAGGTTCTCGTAAAAATGAAAGCAAAATGAGGGCAATTGAATATCCAAGGCATGCCTTCAATATCTTCTTTTGCGCTTCCCAGAAATCAACGGTTAGTCCTTCTGAAATGACCGCAAGCACGATGCAATTTGTAGTAATGAGATCTATGTATGCCTTTATATTTGCGGTGATTGCAGGGACAAACGCCTGTGCAAAAAAACCAAAGATAGCGACAAAGACAGAAACAATAATCATGAGCAGGGAAGTTTTATGATGCGTCCCCGCCGTGGATATCAGTTTTTTAAAGGGATAGACCATGCAGAAGCTTCCTGCTGTAACCAGGGTAACGCCAATTCCCATGGTCAGGGCATTTTCGAGTTTATTTGTCACCGCAAGGGAAGAACAGAATCCCAGCCCGGCGCCCGCCGTCAGGATAAGATTATCCCGCATGAAGTATTTTGACATCGTTCGTATGTTTCGCTTTAATCCTACCATTTTACTTCCCCCTGCCCTTCCCAGAATTCCTTCATGGCATCATTAATGAATGCCTCAATCCCCTTGCTGGTATTTGTTGCGCCGGTAATTGCATCAACTTCATTGGAAGTCTCGGCCTTTCTTCCCCTCACGACAACTAATTTAGGTTTCAATTTTTTACCAATAAATTGGCTTTTAAACTGTTCCTCAGTCATCCTGCCACCCAGCCCCGGAGTTTCACTGTGGTCAAGCACCTCGATGCCTTTGAGCGTCTCCAGGTCGGACTCTACACAGATAAAAAGCGAAATCGTGCTCGACTTGTTATAGCCGTATCCCATTTTAGTTTCCACGAATCCAACCCCCTGAAGCTTGCCATCTTTTACGTACTTGAACAATCTTTTCCCCTGCGTGCCTTTTGGCTGTTCAGCAGCCGTCTGTGTTCCGGCGGGCTGACTCTCCCAGGATACCGGTTTTTCTTCCACCGTTACGTTATTCTGGAATACCTCGCGTATATCCTTTTTATCGTATCCCTTAAAGGTAAATCCCAGGAATTTTTTTTCATACATACGATATGGCACTTGAAATATGTCCAGGACGGCGCGCTTCTCTTTTATTTCAGAATATTCTGCAATCTTTGGAGCAGTGTAAAAATATACCAGAAGCAGCACTGCGCAGGGCAAAAAAGTAATTAAGAGAATCGAGCCGATACGATTTATAAGTTTTTTTAGTTCTTCCATAACGCATTAACCACAGATTTCACAGATAACACAGATTATTAATATTGTCCATCTTGCAGTATAAATTTCAAAGAATCCTTTATCTCCGATACCTCGTCCTTACTATTAAGGATTGAATGGGTACTGCCACAAGGTTCATGAGTAAAATCGCATACATTGCGCCTTCTGAGAGCGTCGTAAAGTCCCTGAGCAATACCGTAATAAATCCGCATCCTGCGCCATAAATCCATTTTGCTTTTTGACTATACGTTGTAGTTATTGGATCGGTTGCCATAAAAAATGCCCCCAGGATTAAGCCGCCGCTCAGGATTTGAAATATGGGCGGGGCAACAGCCTTACCCATCGTCAATGAGAAAAATACGGAAATGGCAAATACGCTCCCCAGATAAGACACCGGCAACCGCCAATTTACCACCTTTATTTTGATCAACCATAATCCCGTCAATATCAGGGCTAAACGACACGTTTCACCCAGAGAACCGCTTGCCGTTCCAAACAGGAGAGAGAGATACGATGCAACTTCCCCGTTGGTTTTGAACGCAGTCAATGGCGTGGCGTGGGTAACTGCGTCAAGTCCATAGCGAAATGTATGCAGATCAGGCATACCCGTAAAGGGCGTTTGATAACCCGTAACGAGAAGTGCGGGAAAGCAAACAGTAAGAAACAATCTGCTGAAAAGGGCTGGATTGACAAGGTTATATCCAACACCGCCCAGTATGTTTCTAAAAAGAATAGCTGCCGCCGCTCCCAAACCCACCAGCCACAGAGGCGACTGTGGCGGGAGAATGGCCGGCACAAGGAGACAGGAAACAAATCCACCTTCGCTGATGTGATCTTCCCGTGCAATGATCGCCCAGAGCACATCCACAACAAAAACGCCAATAATAAACGAGACCAGAAGTTTGGAGATAACGCATTGCCACCCATAAAAATAGATCGCAGGCAATACCCAGCCAATAACCAGCGCCACCAGCACTGCGCCCATAAAGCGTTTTACGTCGTAATTATTTCTGATAAAGGGTGGCGACTGTGCAGTCTCTTTCGGGCTGCGGAGCAAGCCATCAAAGGCGCCAAAGAGGGCGCCAAACAAAAAATTAACCTTCTTGTGGGCATGAATAATTGATCCAACCCTGTCCAGACCCTTATTGAATATGGGTTCTATTGGCTTAAGAAATTTTTTTATCTGCAATTTCCCGAATCCTCTTTAGTATGGCTATGCAAAAAAAATATTATCATTTACATTCCCTGATAATCTTCAGGAGTTCAAGCTTTGAGGGACAGACAAAACTACACAATCCGCATTCGATGCATCTTTCCAGATTATAAAGGCGCGCCTTGTGTCTTTCCCCTCTTTGGTAGCTATGATAATACAGCGCTGGTTCCAGATCAACGGGACAAATGTTGTCGCAAAAATTACAATAGACGCACCGCCTTACCTCTCCATGCACATTCGTCGTAAACATCAACTCTTCTGACTTAAACAAGGGAAACATAACCTTGTAATCCTGTTCCCTGAGGACTACAATATTATTGATAGTCCAATTTACCCTATATGATAAATCTGTTATTTCCTTTCCACGAAGCGGACCATTGAGAAACACACGGTACTTACCACCTTCTATAACCCTATCGGAAAGTACCTTTTCAACAGGCGTTCCCAGTTGTACCTGGACAAGCTCGTTTTCTTTCAGACCTGTTCCGGAAACGGCAATAAAGCGAGAGTCAACCTTATTACCAGAAATACATGAATCATAGATGGCTGATACTGTTTGGGCATCCATGATAAAAATGCCCCGCGACATCGCTTCCTGTCCAAAGTTTATATCAACACCCAGGACAACCTTTGATAACACGACGGAATCATCCTGTGGATATTTAGCATCAAGAGGAAAAACCCTGACCCGCTCTTCACTGCCTGCAAAATTTCTTGCCGCTGCAATAGTCTCAATATCTTTATTATTTAATGCGATACAATATTGCACAGCAGGAAAAAATCGGTCTCTTATCTCTTTAAGTTTATTGAAAAATACATTTACCCTGTGACCAAATATCGCCCAGTTCGGTAACGCCCATGGTTCCGTGGGACACAGATTTACCACAACATGCTCTATCTTTTGGGTGGCAGGCGGAAATTCAAAGATGCCAGGCGTGGTATCAGAAGAAACCTTTTCTATAATATTGAAGAATCTCAATGGATAAGTATCGAGGAGATTAAAACCCCCCTTAAAACCAGGAATTTCTTTTTTTCTTAACATTGCTTTTTTACGTGATCTTTGTTCACTTCGTAAATCAACGGAATTTCCCCGCAGTCGGGGAACTTATGACATTTGACACATTCAGACCATATTTTGTGGGGGAGCGTTTCCTTCTCAACCCTGTGGAAACCGCATTTTTCAAAAAATTCAGGCACATAGGTAAGCACAAACATC
>JAHFOW010000283.1 GCA_023261465.1 Planctomycetota bacterium | reverse complement strand
CTTACGGTAAATACGCCTTCTGTCTTAGCTTGTAAAATCGCTAGTTAATTTTTCAAAGAACTAAAGTGTTACAAACATTCTAAATGTGTTTTGATTGTAGTTGTGCTAAATTTAATCGAAAAGGATAGAATCAATTGAAGTAAATAGAATTGATATAACCACAACAATACCTTAATTTTCAAGGTAAAACAGGAAACCAGCCCAAAAATCAAGGCATACCGACTTCCCCTTCTATACATGCAAATATGCACTCTTACCACTTATCGGTAAATCTTCCACGATTACTTTTAGCTTAATAACATTGGAGTTGCCCAATCAAACCACAGAACCGCTTGAATAACATGAAAATTTATATACAATGTACTTGCAATTATTCTAATGTCTGACTGGATTAAGGCGTTATTTTACGCCAAATCCACCAACAGTGGTTGAACGGTGGGTTAATACACCCTTAGTGTGAAACTATTATTAATTGCTTGTAATCTAAAAATATATGCTTAAAATAAAAGTTAAGCCGGAAGATTTTATTGTAGAAGAGGTAGCAGATATCTCGTTAACCCAAGGTGGTGACTTCTCTGTCTATCTGTTGAAAAAGAGGGGTTGGAATACCGTTGACATATTGAAAACACTTTCCAGGAAACTCAACTTTCCTTCTTCATACTTCTCCTATGGCGGGAAAAAGGATAAGTATGCCCTCACAACGCAGTATATAACCATTGGACAGTATAATGAAGCAATGCCAGGAGAATACAAGGATGCCTTCCCGCGTAATCTCCGCCCTGTCCCCGGACTCCCCCGTTCCCAATACCTGAAAAACATAAGCGAAATAAAGGAAATCTGTGAAAACAACTACTCACTAAGCCTTGTTGGCAACATGGACAGACCCATGGGGCCAGACCTCATAAAAGGAAATAAATTCCACATAGTTGTAAGAAATCTTACTGATGAAGCACTGAGCTCAGCGCTCGGCGAGATCGAGCAGGTGAAAAACGACGGTTATCCCAATTATTTTGATGACCAGCGATTTGGCAGTTTCGACTCGAGACAGGGATTTATCGCAGAAAAGATACTCAGGAAGCATTACAACGGGGCATTAAAGGTATACTTTTCCCGCATTCATCCGGAGGATAACAAAGAAGAAAGGGAACATAGAAAATTTATCTTTGAAAATTGGGGTAAGTGGCAGATATGCCTTGAAAAGGCCCGGAGTAAATTTGAAAAGGTGTCATTTCAATTCCTCATAAAAAATCCAATGGGGTTTTTACCTGTTCTCCAAAGAATATCCCATGATGAAATGGTGCTCTTCTTCTCTGCCTATCAATCACACCTGTGGAACGAAGTCTTACGGAAGATAATCAAATCGGTAGGTATCCATGCACTCAAAATATATAAAGGCATTGCGGGAAATTATTATTTTTACACGCAGATAGAGGATAGAAATAAAGAGTATCTCAGCACGTTAATTATCCCCATGCCAGCCTCAAATATAAAGATGCCCGACACCCTCACAGAATCACTGTATTTAGAAGTATTGCAGGAACATCAATTAAGACGCGCCCTGTTTAACATGAAAAAATTACGACAGGCATTTTTCAAGGGGATCGAAAGAAGATCAATCATCATGCCAGAAAATCTTGCTACTGATTGTTCAGAAGACGAAATTTACCCTGGTAAAAAAAAGCTCATTTTAGACTTTTTTTTACCAAGAGGGTGTTTTGGAACGATGTTCGTGAAAAGGATATTCAGCGGAAACAGTTGACAAAAAAATACATAATAATTATGTTGCTACAATGAATTTACCCGATTGAATAGGCAAATTTTATTATCCCAATAATGCCGAATTGCATTTGTCAATTTATCTTGATTGCATAAGAATTTTCATTTTCTAATCCCCTTGGTACCGAAAGGGAAGAATTGAGAAAACTCCTTAACCAGAATGATGACCCTCCCAGTAGATTGTTCTAGTTTTTCTTTAAACCCTCTGTGCCTTGGTAGTATTGGTTTTAACCACCAAGACACAAAGAGACGGATGTACTGTAATAATCGAGAATCCATATTCGATACAATGGGATGACAATTCAATTAAGGAGTGTATTCCTCAACGGTGTTCACTTCACTTAAACCCCCGACCGCATAAATTTTGTGTTTGACACTATCTGCGCTTATAACAATTCGCCGTCAAAAGCTACAATATAGTCCAGTGAAAGTGAAGGAAGTATAGCATATATATTTAATGTTTGAAAGCGAATTAGTATTAGATATACACGCTCAATGGACATAGAGGCTTTTCCAGCGGATGTTCACCCCAGCTAAAACACACAAGTATGGTATATATGGCTAGTTAGCGCTGTTTTATCGATAAATATGTAGACACTAATATATTACTATTATTCAATATTATGCTTTACAATGTTAAACAATATGATATATTATAGTGGACATGCATATTGTAGAGAACAAATCAAAATCCGGCAAGAAAATCTATCGCTCCATCCTTTTGCGGGAATCGTATCGGGAGGATGGAAAGGTA
>JAHFOW010000010.1:20927-27665 GCA_023261465.1 Planctomycetota bacterium | reverse complement strand
ACCACAGAAACGATGATTACCGAATTCAAGGAAGAAGAGGAAGAGAGAGAGATAGAAGGTAGTATCCATTAACAAAATGATTTGTTGAAAATATGGACAAACTTTTTGGTAGCAGCCGTCTCCTGCTATAAGTGTAAGTTGAGGAATTGCAAATCCCCCCATAATCCCCCCGTTTACGGGGGGGGACACGGGGGGGAAGTCTCTGAATGCCTGATTAAATGTATAGGAATTTCAATATTGGTGTAGAGACGCAAGATTTTGCGTCTCTACAATAGTGTTCGTCCCCTGGTTTGTTCCTAAGCTTCGTCTGGGAACGCAATTTTCTGCAAAGCCCCAGCTTTATTCGGTATTCATAATTCCTTATTTGACATTCGATATTTGTAAAAAAGAATGAATAACGGACACCGAATGATGAATATCGAATGCATAGTAGAGATTTTAGGCAGCTTTTCACCTGAAAATCTCCATTTTCATGCTTCCTTTTGACCGTTTCAGGTCGATTTTATTCATGCGGTTTTTGAGGCGGTGTTGGCAGGACAAGTGTCTCGCTTGTCCTGTATTCGCTTATTGCTTTTGATTTGGTCAGCCGGGACGGTTGACCTACCAATTTTTTAACTTGAAATACCCTTGATTTTGAGCAGTTATATATACTATAATTTTAGTTTACGCTATTTATGTGATTGTATCTCTTTGTGAAATCATCACTTAGTTAAGAGAGAATAATAAGATATTATGGAAGAAGATTATTACCAGGTGCTCGGCGTCGGTAAGAATGCATCGGCGGATGAGATAAAAAAGGCGTATCGTAAGATAGCCTTTGATCACCACCCGGATAGAAATCCTGGAAATAAAGAAGCCGAGCAGCGATTTAAAAAGGCGGCAGAGGCGTACGACGTGCTCAGCGACCCTGATAAAAAAAAGCGATACGACCAGTATGGAATCGAGGGTTTGAGGGGTACTGGCGCCCGTGAATACAGCAACTTTGAGGATATCTTCGATGCCTTTGGCGATATTTTTGGCGGGGGAAGCATATTTGAAGACTTCTTTGGCACGGGAAAGGGTCAGAAAAGGGGTGGTCGTCGCGGGGCAAGTCTGAAATGCGATATTGAGATTGATTTCAAGGAGGTCGCCGCCGGGGCCGAGAAAAAACTCGAACTCATGCGAAAAGAAGCCTGCGAGACATGTCGTGGGACTGGGGCGCGTGAAGGTACTTCTCCGGTAAGTTGTACATATTGCCGGGGGAGGGGAGAGGTACAGCAGTCGCAGGGATTCTTTACCCTCCGCACTGCCTGTCCGAAGTGCCGCGGTAACGGCAAGATTATAGAATCACCCTGTGGGAAATGCGGCGGTACAGGACGCTGTCCAAAGAGATCGACAATAACCATTCAAATCCCTGCAGGTGTGGAGGATGGTACACGGCTGCGTTTGTCTGGTCAGGGGGAACCCGGAGAAAATGGCGCTGCGCCGGGGGATTTGTATTGCGATATCCATGTTAAACCGCATCCGATCTTTAAGAGGCAGGGTGACGACGTCTTTTGTGAGGTTCCGATTACATTTGCGCAGGCAGCCCTGGGTTGTACTATTGATGTGCCTACTCTGAGAGGGAATGTGATCCAGATAAAGATACCGAAAGGAACGCAAAATAACGAGATTGTTCCCATTCGCGGCGAAGGGTTTCCAAACGTTCATGGGTATGGCAGGGGAGACCTTAAAATACAGGTAATTGTTGAAGTGCCTGCAAAATTAAATGCCAGGCAGGAAGAGTTACTGCGCGAGTTTGCTGAGCTGGAAAAAAAGAATGTCTCTTCGCGCCAAAAGAAATTTTTTGAAAAAATGAAGACCTTTTTTGAATAGGTTCATGTTTAACGTTTCGAAATTTCAATAATTGTAGAGACGCAAGATTTTGCGTCTCTACCGTAGTGTTTGTCTCCTGGCTTGTTCCTAAGCTTCCTGTCTGTTCGCCTGGAAACGCGATTTTCTGCAAAGCTCCTGCTTTGCGTGAAGCGGAGCTTCACGAATACGTGAGTTCCCAGGCCAGAGCTTGGGAACTAGATAAAGTAGCAGCCGGAGGCAGCCTAATTTAATAAGGAGGAAATATGCCGACATACGATTACAAATGTAATGCATGTGAACATGAATTTGAACTGTTTCAACATATTACCGAAAATCCAATAAAGAAGTGCCCGTCGTGTGGAAAATTAAAAGTTCAGAGGATAATAGGAAGTGGCGGGGGAATTATTTTTAAAGGGTCAGGGTTCTACCAGACGGATTATCGAAGCGAGGAGTATAAGTCAAAGGCTAAAAAAGACGCCGAGCCGGCAAAGTCAGTGACTAAGCCTGCCGGGAAGACTTAGAAATAAAACTACAGATTGCACAGTTACATGATGAGGTTGAATATGTCAAAAATTAACTGTCCGAATTGTCACAAGGTACTGTCTTATCAAACGATAAAAGACCTGCCGTATTTCCCTTTTTGCGGCGAACGGTGCAAACTCGTGGATCTTGGAGCGTGGCTTGATGAAAAGTATCGTATCGAAGAACCAATGAGTCCCGATGCTTTGACCAGGTTGGAAAAAAAAGGAGTGGAACATGGATGATGTGAAAGCAATAAAACATGATTGGCGAGATATTTTTCGGGCCTTTAAGATGGCATTTGACCCGAAAAAGATATTTCTTGGATATGCAGGCATACTTGCAAGTATCGTATGGTGTATCGTGGTTGTTACGTTTTTCTCAGTATTCAAATGGATAACGACCAATCCCTGTTTGTTTATTAAGTTGTTTTTATGTTCTGCCAGAGAAGGCATACCCGTTGTTGTAAGCAATGTGCTGTCGTCGATAATGCCTCTGGATTTTGGAGAATTTTTTGCCCTTTTAGCAATTACCCTTGGGCTTCTTGCTATATGGGCGTTTGTAGGCGGAGCAATCACACGGATTACTGCGCTTGACTACGCAAGGGATGAAAGCGTGCCTTTGTTTGACGCCCTGCAGTTTGCCAGGAAAAAATTCTGGTCTTATTTCTGGTCGCCACTGGTGCCGGTCGTTGGAGTTTTCTTCTTTGCCTTGTGTAATGTGACAATCGGTTTACTGGGAAGGATTCCGGTTTTGGGTGGTATCATTGTGGCGGTAGGATTTCCCTTTGCCATGATTTCCGGGTTTCTTATGGTTTTTGTTGGAGTAATAGGGGCTGTGGGGTTATGTTTTATGTTTCCCACCATTAGCGCAGAGGGATCGGACGCCTTTGACGCTATGAGTCGCGCTTATAGTTATATTCTTTCACGACCCAAACAATTCATCCTGTATTGTATTATCTATATCCTGTATGGTATTGGTTGTCTGGCGCTTGTTGCATTTGCGGCATGGCTTATGACCCGGCTTGCGTTTTGGACGGTAGGGATTGGGATGGGACATAAGTTTTCCACAGTGCAGTCGTTTATATTCCAGAAGTGCAATATTGCCACTTTAGGGTTTTGTACGCCAGATACAGCAGGGGCAAAGGCTGTATGCATTTCCGCTGGCTGTTCGTTAAAATTCCTGGCTGGCGTGCTGATCATTTATATTGTGTTTATAAAATTGGCAGTATGGACTTTCGTAACGACTTATATATTTTCTGCTAAGACGATTATCTATTTCCTGCTTAGGAAAGAGATAGACTGTACTGATGTATCCGATGTTTATGTTGAGGAAAAGCCAACTGACATGGGTTCAGGCAAGGTAACCGAAAAATCTTCTTTGTACAAAGAGGGTGATTCGCCGGATACAGGATCGAACATCTAAAGCGCTTTTTGCGTAGGGAGAGATGCAAAATCCTGTGTTTCTATACCAACGATGTAACCCAAACCTTTAGAGCTTGTGCAAAAAGTCAATCATCGTGTCATTACGATGGTTTTTTCCGAAGCAATCTCCTGGAGTTATTATAGGGAAGATTGCTTCGTTACTTAATTCAAAAAAGTATAAAAAATGTCCATACCTATCGTTACCATTGTTGGCAGACCGAATGTCGGAAAGTCTTCCCTGCTGAATTGCCTTGCACGGCGCAGGATTTCTATTGTTGAACCCACGAGCGGCGTTACCAGGGACCGTGTTTCAACGGAAATTCATCATGGAGATCATTTGTTCGAATTAATCGATACCGGCGGGATGGGGGTAATAGATGTTGACGGTCTTACCGCAGATATAGAGGCGCAGATAGAAATTGCGATATACATGGCCGATGTAATCCTCTTTGTGGTTGATGTACGCGAGGGTATTACGCCTTTGGATAGTATGGTTGCAGAAAAATTGAGACGTCTCAATAAGCAGACTATCCTTGTCGCCAATAAGGTGGATACGCCAAAATTTGAATTTCAAACGTCGGTTTTTAATAAACTGGGGTTTGGCGAGCCTCTTCCCGTATCTGCAACTGAACGGTTTGGACGGACTGAACTGTTGGACAGGATTACTACTCTTTTGCCAGATTTGCACCTGACAGAGGTGGATACTGCCGGGCCTATGATGAAACTCGCAATCGTCGGCAAAAGAAATGCGGGAAAATCCACGTTGATTAACACCCTTGCAGGACAACAACGGGTGATTGTGAGTGAAGTGCCCGGCACAACACGCGATTCGGTGGACGTCCGGTTTGAAATGGACGGCAAGCAATTCCTGGCGATTGATACGGCGGGGGTAAGAAAAAAGAAACAGGTTGAGGGGTCTATTGAATTCTATAGTATGGCACGCGCTGAACGGTCTATCCGGAGGGCTGACGTGGCGCTTTTTCTTATTGATTCCACGCTTAAAGTGTCCGAGGTGGACAAGAAGCTGGGAGATTTTATCGTCTCCGAATGCAAACCATGTATTATTGTAATCAATAAATCTGACTTAGTAAGGGATGTTGAGACTCAAAAGTACAATAAGTATATTTATGATTGTCTGCCCGGTCTCTCCTTTGCGCCAATTTCGTTCATCAGCGCAAAGAATAATGAACACATTGTTGATATGATACATCTCGCATTAGACCTCTATAAGCAGGCGAATACCCGTGTATCCACCTCCGATCTGAATAAGGCACTGGAAGAGGCTCTTACACTGCACCGCCCTACGCGCAAGAAAACGAAGTCCCCGAAGATTTATTATACCACCCAGGTAAGCGTTTCCCCGCCAACGTTTATCCTTTTTGTGAATGACCCAAAACTGTTCGACAGCGATTACGAGCGCTATCTTGCCAATCAGCTTCGCAACAAGCTGCCCTTCCCGGAGATTCCCTTAAAATTTCATTTCCGTGCAAGGTCAAAAACCCAGTAGAGACGCAAAATCTAGTGTCTCTACAACAAAGATTAATCATACACCAATTCCAATTAAAATTTTGGATTTTAGATTGGGAAGATAATAATGCTCAAATCCAAAATTATGTTGCCATTGCCACCTTGTTGCGTCCATCGCTTTTGGCCTTATAAAGCGCCCTGTCTGCATTTGTAATGAGGCTGGTTGGTGTATTATAACGGTCGGGTATGGCAGTGGCGACTCCGATACTTACCGATACATGGTTGACAACCTGAGAGCTGGCGTGTTCGATGCCGAGTCCAACGACATTCGCTTTCATTAATTCTGCCACACTGATCGCCCCTGCCGCATCAGTTCCCGGCAACACAGCAATGAATTCTTCTCCGCCATATCTGGCAATAATATCGGCAGGTCTCTTTATGGAATTTGTAAGCGCCCGCGCAACCTGCCTGAGACATTCATCGCCCGCCGGATGGCCGTAGGCGTCGTTAAATGCCTTAAAGTGGTCTATATCAACGAAGATTAAAGAGATGGGGTACACTTCCCGCACGGCGCGCTTCCACTCCTGTTCTATGAATTCATCAAAGTACCGGCGATTGGCGATGCCGGTAAGACTATCCCTGTAAGAAAGGTGTTCCAGGAGTTTGTTTGATGCCTCAAGTTGCAGTGTCAGTTCCTGAAGTTTCTGCTCGAACGCCTTATGGCGCTTTATTTCATGGTTTAATTTTAACATGGAACGTATGCGAGCAAGGAGTTCTATTTTTTTATACGGCTTTGTAATGTAATCTATAGCTCCGGCGTCAAAGGCGGCCTGTAGAGCGTCTATGTTTGATATAACCGTTATCATGATGAAAGGGATATCCCGGAGGTTGTCACGTTTCTTTATTTTCCTGCACGCCTCAATACCATCGATCTCCGGCATTATAATGTCCATGAGAATCAGATCAACCGGAACATCGAGACATGCCGGGTCGTTCATGTTCAACACGCGAAATGCCTCTGTAGCGGATTGAGCAAGGATGATGTCCTTGTATCCTGCATCTTTCAGGATATGTTCGAGTAGCCGTAAGCTGTCTTGAGAATCATCAACGATAAGGATGCTCATGTAATTGTTCCTTCCTTATAAGTTTTGAAAGGTACTCCGTACAACCGGCATTTAAACACGTATTGATTTCTGTCGTTCCCTGATGGGCTGTCATGGCTATCACAGGAATCCTTTTCGCATGTTCTAACTGCCGTAGAGCGGGTCGCGGCGGTATCGCCATCCATGACCGGCATCTCCATGTCCATTAATAATAAAGAAAATATCCGTATTTTACAAATATCAAATGCCCTCTTCGTTACCGGAAGCGGTCAGAATGATTACCGGTAAGTGTGGGTCACGCTCTATAATGATCCGGCAGACTGCCAATCCATCAAGACCTGATCGTCATCAATTATCAGAAACTTCATGACCTGTCTCCTTTATACATTTTC
>JAHFOW010000010.1:0-20827 GCA_023261465.1 Planctomycetota bacterium | reverse complement strand
CGGTTGTCTGTGCCAATAAACGGTGCGCGTGAACTGTTATCCTTGTTTAACGAGTAAGATTGTATAAAAAAAGATTTCCTTGTAAAGCTTGATTGTTTGCCTTGTTTGTGCTATCATAAAACTTTGTTAAATAACGAGTTAGCTCTGTTTTTAGACTGGTGTGTTTTCTGGAGATGGAGAAACATGCACCGAGCTATATGTTAACAAAAGAGACCACTGAGGCAAGATAAATACGGCTTATATTACAGGAAATAGAAAGCAAAAAACATTGATAAAAGTATAATAATATTCTAACTGTTTAATTCAATGACATTGGAGAGATTGTATAAAGAAGTTTTTCAGGCATAAAAATAACGAGGGCTTTCTTAGATGAATGCAGTTGTTAAAACAAAACATACAAAGGGCATGGAATTTATTAATGTACCCATACCAAAAATGGGACCACGAGACGTACTGATCAAGGTCAATGTTGCTTCTATTTGCGGCACGGATGTGCATATCTTTGACTGGACGCGCTGGGCGCAACATCGCTTGACCCCGCCACGTGTTATAGGCCATGAGTTTGTTGGACTCGTTACCAAAATTGGCGAGGAAGTTACACGGGTAAAGGCCGGAGATAGGGTCTCTGCAGAAAGCCATCTTACCTGCGGATATTGTTATCAGTGCACAAACGGATATGCCGAGGTCTGTAAGAATTTCAAGTTGTTAGGAGTTGACCACGACGGCACATTTGCAGAACTCCTTGTCCTCCCGGAACATGTCCTCTGGAAAAATGAGCCAAATATTCCTGACGAATGGGCAACCATACAGGAACCATTTGGAAATGCCGTTGATACCGTTTTGGCTGAGGATGTTTCGGCAAAGACGGTGTTGATCCTGGGCGCAGGGCCGATTGGACTTTTTGCCACAGGGATTGCGAAGGCATGTGGCGCTTCATTGATCATCGTTTCAGATCCCAATAACTACCGGCTTACTATCAGCAAAAAGATGGGGGCTCATATTACCATCAACCCCAGAAAACAGGATGTTGCGCGGCTTACCCTTGAGGCCACAAAAAATAATGGTATAGACGTGGTTCTGGAATTTTCCGGGAATAACCAGGCGCTGAACCATGGCCTTAATGCTATTACACCGGGCGGACGGATTTCTCTCTTAGGCATTTATGAGCGTCGTGTTAATATTGATCTGAACAAAGATGTTGTGTTTAAAAAAATTCGCATCTATGGAATTACTGGTCGTAAGATATTTTCCACATGGCACAAGACATCCCGATTTCTGTCATCGGGACTTGTAGACCCCAGCCCCATTATTACGCATCAGTTTTTATTGAAGGATTATGAAAAAGGCATGAGACTTATGAAAGACGGAAAGTGTGGAAAGGTTATTTTAAAAATTTAAAGTGTGATTTGGCCATGAAATTACACGAATGACCACGAATATAAAAAGAAAATAAGTAGTTTGTTTATAGGTATCATTTTAAACATGCATCATTTTTATTTCTTAAATTCGTAGCTAACTTTATGAGGAAACAATTATGGATAAGCTGGATTTTATTACCGATGAATTAAACAAATTGAAGGAAACAGGGTTATTCATAAACATACGGACGATTGAAAGCCCCCAGGGGGCATGGATCGTAGTGGACGGAAGGAAGGTATTAAACCTCTGCTCAAATAATTACCTGGGGCTTGCCGATGACCCTCAATTAAAATCGGCAGCCCAAAAAGCAATTGGCGCTTACGGTGTCGGTCCGGCTGCGGTAAGAACAATAGCCGGAACCACAAACCTGCACAAAGAACTCGAACGAAAGCTTGCTCAATTTAAAGGAGCGGAAAGTTCACTCACCTTTCAATCCGGTTTCTGTGCAAACCTCGCCACTATTCCTGCCATTGTTGGCGAAGGCGATATCGTCTTTTCTGACGAACTCAACCATGCGAGTATTATTGACGGAAGCCGTCTTTCCAGGGCAAAGATTGTGCGATATGAACATTGTAATCCACAAGACCTTCAGGCAAAGGTTTCCGGCGAAATAAATTCCGCCCAACCTGCAACGTCCCCGCAGTCTACCTTTACAAGTCCCCCTGAATCCCCCCTGGGCAAACGGGACCTAAAGGGGATTCATAAAAGTGGAATAGCAGCGTTCTCTGATATAAAGAAAGTTCCGCGTCTTCTCATTATTACCGATGGCGTTTTCAGCATGGAGGGAGACGTCGCGCCACTACCGGAGATAGTCGATGTTGCCGAAAAATGCGGGGCCATTACGATGGTAGATGATGCGCACGGCGAAGGCGTCCTTGGACGGGGCGGCCGAGGAATTGTTGATCACTTTAATCTTCACGGAAAGGTTGATATTGAGGTTGGCACGCTGTCAAAGGCATTTGGCGTTGTTGGTGGATACATTGCGGGGAGCAGGCAATTAACGGATTATCTTACACAGAAGGGACGCCCCTTCCTTTTTTCAAGCGCTGTAACCGCAGCGGATATTGCGGCCTGTATTGCCGCAGTGGATATCCTGAACACTACGGATACGCTGGTTAAAAAACTCTGGGATAACACGAAATTTTTTCAGGAAAAGATGAAACACGCGGGTTTTAATATCGGGCACACCAAAACACCGATAACGCCCGTTATGATTGGAGACGCCATGATAGCCAAAGAATTCAGCAAGAAGTTATTTGAAGAAGGTATCTTTGCCCAGGCCATTGGCTATCCAACGGTACCCATGGGTAGGGCACGCATCCGGGTAATGATTTCTGCTACGCATAGTCAGGACGATCTTGTCTGGGCTGTTGAGCGGTTTGAAAAGATAGGAAAATCCTTAAGGATCGTGTAACAAAACCATTTCTATTGATTTTTTCAGGAAGAATGTTTAACATGCATTTGTTTTATTTCAAGGCTGAAGCCTTGTGTACCGTAATAAGTACCGTGTGTTAATTTTCTCATTTTCAGGTATTTTGTATGAAAAAATTTATTTTTATAACAATTTCATTCATTTGTTTATTCGGCTGTGGTAAAAAAGAGGTTGAAAAATTAGCGGAAAAAAAAGCTGCTTCAGAGAAAATCCCGGCAGCATCAAAACCAGGAGAAGAAATTGGTTTCATTAAAAATGAACAGGGCTTTATTGTACACATGAAGGATATCAAGATATTGTTAAAACATCTATCATCGTCAATTAACCAGCAGAATTGGGACGACATCAAAAATGATACAAAAAAACTCAAGGACGCAAGTCCTGTGGTATTTACGGGCGCCAACAAAAAAGATTTACCAAAGGAGTTTGTCAACCTCGACGTCCAGTTCCACCTGAACGCCCTGGAGTTGATTAGCGCATGTCAGGAAAGGAATAAAGACAGGGCACAAGCAGCTTTTTTTAAGGTCGTTAATAGTTGTGACGAATGCCATGCAAAGTTTAATCCAAAAGAATCGTCTACATCATGGTTTCAGTAAGACCTCTGTGAAATAGGGCATTTAAAGATTTTATTAAAGAAAAGGGGGTGATTTCTGTGGCGTGGGGGAAAAAGAGATTGATTGATTATGCTGCCTGTGGTGGGTGAGCGGGGAAGATCCCCGTTGAAGACATGGCGTATGTGGTCAACCACCTGCCTGAATATCCAAACGAGCATGTACTGGTTGGCCCAAAAACCTTTGCAGATGCAGGTATTTACCAGATTAGCAAAGATACCGCATTAGTACAGACCCTGGATTTCTTTACTCCGGTGGTAAACAATCCGTATGATTACGGACAGATTGCCGCAGCCAATGCACTGAGCGACGTTTATGCCATGGGTGGTAAACCCCTTACGGCTATGAATATCCTCTGCTACCCGATTAAATCGCTCGAAAAAAATATTTTAGTAGAAATACTCAAGGGTGGCGCAGACAAGGTAAATGAAGCGGGGGCGGTTGTTGTGGGTGGTCATACCCTGCAGGATACGGAAATCAAATACGGGTTATCGGTCACTGGAATTATCCACCCTGATAACATAGTAACCAATGCAGGGGCAAAGCCCGGAGACATGCTGGTACTGACTAAACCGCTTGGGACAGGGTTGGTCATCTCGGCAATTAAGGCCAATAAGGCTTCCGAAGAACATATAAGC
The DNA here is from genome assembly GCA_023261465.1 of Planctomycetota bacterium. GTDB lineage: Bacteria > Planctomycetota > Brocadiia > Brocadiales > Brocadiaceae > JAHFOW01. The sequence goes on along the minus strand of JAHFOW010000010.1, from coordinate 16,727 downwards.
CTGGTAACACAATGCATGGTTCAGTTAAATAAGACGGCATCCGAAGTAATGCTTGAGGTAGGAGTAAATAGTTGCACGGACATTACAGGGTTTGGCCTTATGGGTCATGGGTTGGAGATGGCCGAGGCGAGTAAGGTAACACTCTTCTTCTTTGCCGAACGTATACCAATCTTCGAAGGTTGTGAACGCTATGTCAGGATGGGATTGATACCGGGGGTATCAAAGCTGAGTAAAATATATTTGCAGGACAAGATCAGGATAGATCCCGGAGTACGGGAAGAACACAAGGATATTGTATTTGATGCCCAGACTTCCGGAGGTCTCCTTATCTCTGTGCCAAAAGAAAAAGCAGAGACGTTATGCGCAAAACTTAAGCAACGGGGCGTTGCAACTGTAAGCGTTATTGGTGAAGTGCATGAAAAAAGAGATGTTTCTATTATTGTCGTGCCATGAAAAGAAATATTATGAAAATAAGTATTATGGTGTTTATCGCCACATGCGTGGCTCTTTTAATATCTTTTATTATCCCGACTGTTTTTAAGAAGGGCGGTGTTTCTGCCATGGGTGACAAAGGTACACTCTATAACGAGGAAACCTTCACACGACATAGGAAACAGATGGTGGAAGAGCAGATTGCCAATCGTGGCATTCGGGATAAAAGGGTGCTTGATGCTATGGAAGCAGTGCCCCGGCATCTTTTCATTCCCGATGAAAATCGTGCGTATAGTTACTGGGACCAACCAGTGCCCATCGGTCTGGGACAGACGATTTCCCAGCCGTATATCGTGGCATTCATGACGGAATTATTAAAGGTAGACAAAGACGATACAGTCCTGGAGGTAGGAACGGGAACAGGGTATCAGTCGGCGATCCTTGCCATGCTCGCAGGGCAGGTGTATACAATAGAAATCGTTGAGGAACTGGGAAATAATGCCTTTAAGCGACTCAAAACTATGGGCTATTCTAATATAGAGGGAAAGATCGGTGATGGATACAAGGGGTGGCCGGAACATGCCCCTTTTGATGCAATCATTGTTACCGCTGCAGCAGAGCATATACCACAACCCCTTATCGAACAGCTTAAACCCGGAGGGCGTATGGTCATCCCCGTCGGGGGTGTGTACGAAGTACAGGATTTGATGTTAATTACGAAGGATGCTTCTTCAAAGGTAATAAAAGAATCCATTATTCCCGTTCGATTTGTGCCTCTTATCAGAAAATGACCGTGAGAAAATGATCTATTCCTGGTAATTTATCAATTTTTGTGGTTGTTTAATTCTACAGTTATGTTTACAAGGAGAAAGAGATGTTGAAAAAAATGAAATATGGATTGTCTGGTCTGACGCTCTTTATGATGGTATTCTGGGGCATATCGAATAGTGTTTTTGCAAATCCTCAATGGTCTATTGAGGGAGAATATTTCGAGGGGTGTACCTGCAATCCGGGATGCCCGTGTCTCTTTGGAAGTGAACCGACCCACAACAAGACATGCAAAATTGCCGGAGTTTTTCGTGTTCTTAAAGGAACTTATGGACAATTTAGCCTGGATGGACAGACGGTAATCGGAGTAACAGACTTAACGGCAACAGCCGATAGAAATTGGATTGTCTTTTATATTGACGAAAAGGCATCGGCAGTTCAGAAGAATGCCTTATTAGACATCTTTCAGAACCATGTATTCAATTTTGCCAAAGTTCCCCAGGAAAGAATTACCGTGCGGTATTTACCTATCCGCATCGAGTCAACAGAATGGCGCAGAAAGGCCGAGGTGCCGGGCAAATTAATTCTGGATTTTGAATTTTTACACGGGGCTGGCGATACAAGCAAGCCAACACAAATCGTCAACAAAAACTTTTCTATCTGGTCAAAGGAATTTGATTTGACATTAAACATGGGAAGGACTACCACCCATCGGTTTACGGAGGACAAGCAGGAATGGAATTATGACGGGCGAAGCGGCTTTGCGACAACATTTCAATTTACAAACAATTAAATATTTTCATATCCTTTCGTAGAATCAATCAGTGGAGAGCGAAGTGCCGATTCGCTCTCCATTAAATAAACAATTCTTATTCAACCGTTACGCTCTTAGCAAGATTTCTGGGCTTGTCCACATCACAACCCCGCATCACGGCCATGTGATATGCCAGTAACTGCAACGGGATTACGGATAAGATGGGCGTCAGGGTATCAGACGTCTTTGGTATGTACAACACGTGATCTACCTTTTCTCCAATTTGATCATCTCCCTCCGTTGCAATTACAATTATTTTCCCGCCCCGTGCTTTGACCTCTTCTATATTGTTGAGTATCTTTCCATAGGCGCCGTCTTTTGTGGCAATAAAGACAACAGGCATGTCCTTGTTAATGAGCGCAATAGGGCCATGCTTCATCTCAGCGGCAGGATAACCTTCTGCGTGGATATAGGATATTTCCTTTAGTTTTAAAGCGCCTTCAAGGGCTACGGGATAATTGTATCCCCTCCCTAAATAGAGGAAGTGTTCACTGTCCTTATATATCCTTGCAAGGTTTACCATCTCCTCTTCACTTTCAAGGATGGTCTGAATCTTATCGGGTATGGATTGGATTGCCTTCACCATATCGTCATGCATCGGAACGCGAGGATGTTTCAGATGCATCATGTGCAGGGTGAACAAATATAAAACTGTAATCTGAGCTGTAAATGCCTTGGTGGAAGCAACTCCAATTTCCGGACCGATATGTAAGTAAATTCCACAGTCTGCCTCCCTGGCAATAGTACTGCCAACCACGTTGCAAATGGAGAGTATCTTTGCGCCTTTGTGGCGCGCCTCCCGTATTGCCGCAAGGGTGTCAGCCGTCTCACCTGATTGGCTAATAGCAATTACGAGCGTACCTTCCTCAATCACGGGGTTTCGATACCGGAATTCAGATGCATATTCAACCTCGACAGGGATACGCACCAGTTCTTCCAGCATGTATTCACCCACCAGCCCTGCATGCCATGAGGTGCCACAGGCAACGATAACGATACGTTTACACGCCCGAAGTTCCTTTTCATAGTTAATCAATCCACCGAGCTTTATTAAGCCGCTATTACTTTCAATTCTCCCACGCATGGCATTTTTCAGCGCCTGGGGTTGCTCATGGATCTCCTTGAGCATGAAATGCTCGTAACCGCCCTTTTCAATCATGTCGATATTCCACGATATCTCTTCAACCTTTTTATAGGTACGGATATTTTGCATGGTTTTTGTTTCATAGTGATCCATCGTAAGAACGGCCAATTCATTATCGTCCAGATACACCACATCCCGCGTATGAGGCAGCGATGCGGAGACGTCAGAGGTGATAAAATATTCCTTGTTTCCTATGCCTAGTGCTAGGGGAGAACCTTTTCGTGCGGCAACAATTTTTTGAGGGTCTTTGGTGGAAATCACGGCAATACCATAGGTTCCCTCCACCTCTTTTAATGCCTCCATAACAGCCGTCTCAAGATTGCCCTGGAAGTATTTTTCAATGAGATGAGCAAGTACCTCTGTATCTGTCTCGCTTTGAAAGGTATGGCCCTCACGTTCTAAAATAGATTTTAAATAATCATAATTTTCAATAATTCCGTTATGGACAACAGCAATCTCGCCACTACAATCAACATGGGGATGCGCGTTATTCATGGTGGGCGCGCCATGGGTAGCCCAACGAGTATGGACGATTCCTACATGTGCATGAAAGTTTTTCCCGTCAATCTTTTTCTCCAACTCAGCAACCTTTCCCACTGCCTTTTCGCATCGCATTGTGCCGTCTTCAACAAAAGCAATGCCGGAGGAATCATAACCACGATATTCGAGTCTTTTGATGCCCTCTAATAAAACCTTAACCGCCTTTTTTTGTCCAATATATCCCACGATTCCACACATATAAATTGCTCCTCAAAAATTTTTGGAATTACCGAAATTTATTGTCATTTTCATACCCACGGGCAGCACAGAGACATTTTCAATCTTTATGGAAATGTACATATTATTGTTAGAAACCAATAAAATTGTCAATATAAAACTTAGTTTGACAGTGCTTTATGGTTGTGATACGATGTTCAAAATAATGGAATACACATTAAATCAGATTCAAACGATTATCGGCGGAAAAATCATTGGCAATCCCTCTGCTCTTATCACTGGATTAGCCAGCATCGAAGCTGCAAAAAATGGCGACATAACATTTATTAAGAATGATACGCTTATTCCACAAGCATTAACCACCTTAGCGTCGGCAATCGTATCACACCGGGAGATTCAAGAACTTAGGAAACCGCACATTGTTATCGAAAATCCATTCCTTGCCTTTACAAAATTTATGGAAGTCGTTGCAAAGGAAAAACTCAAGAGTCCCATGGGCATCCACCCTACAGCATCCATAGGTAAAGACGTTACTTTTGGAAAAGATGTTTCTCTTGGCGCTTATGTCGTCATTGATGACCATGTAACGATAGGAAATAATGTGGTCATCTACCCCTATACTTTTATCGGGAGGGGGAGTTGTGTTGGAGATGACTCAATAATTTACCCCCATGTTACTATCCGCGAAGATGTTACCATAGGAAAAAGGGTTATTATTCACAGCAACACGGTTATCGGGGACGATGGATTCGGTTATCTTCAAATAAAAGGTAAACATGCCAAAATACCGCAAATCGGGACTGTGGAAATCGGAGATGATGTTGAAATCGGCTCAATGGTCACCATCTGCCGCGCTGCACTTGACAAGACAGTCATTAGAAATGGAGTAAAAATAGACAACCATTCCCACATTGCACATAACGTTATCATAGGTGACAACTCCATGCTCATCGCTTATGCGAAAATCGCCGGAAGCGCCAAAATCGGGCGGAATGTCCTGATTGCAGAAGATGTGGGAATTACTGACCATGCGACCATTGGCGATAACTGCGTCATTGGCGGTGGTTCAAAGGTTTACAAAAGCCTGGAACCTGGCTCCGTCGTCTGGGGTTCCCCGGCCAGGCCCATCAATGAAGAGAAACGTATTCAGGTATTAATTAAAAAGTTACCGGAAATATATGTTGTTATTAAGAAACTTATTAAAAACATTCCTTAACAGGGGATTATAGCTTTATAAGACATCTGCTGGTATTTTTATACTTTGCCGAGAATAATACTGGCGTTATGCCCGCCAAATCCAAATGAATTGGAAAGCACCTTGTTAACTTTCTTTTCACGAGCCACATTGGGAACAAAATCCAATCCCGTACATTCAGGGTCAGGTGCGTCATAGTTGATTGTCGGTGGTATAGTGCCTTCCGTTATTACCAGGGCACAGATAACAACTTCAACACTTCCGGAAGCTCCAAGCTGATGACCGAGCATCGATTTTGTAGAGCTTACGGGTATTTTTGGAGCATAAGCGCCAAAAACCTTCTTGATAGCCTTTACCTCTATGTTATCACCGATAGGGGTTGATGTGGCATGCGCATTAATATACTCTATTTCTTCCGGATTGCACCGGGCGTCTTTTAATGCGCTTACCATGCACCGCATGGCGCCTTCAGCGTTAGGTTCTGGAGCAGCGATATGGTATGCATCGCCATTAATTCCGTATCCCAAAACTTCGGCATAGATGCGGGCTCCTCTTTTTTTGGCAATTTCAAACTCTTCGAGCACCACAATACCCGCCCCTTCTGACATGACAAAACCATCGCGATCTTTATCAAAGGGACGGCTGGCCTTCTGCGGCTCATCATTACGGGTTGAAAGGGCCTTCATGGAGCTAAACCCGCCAAGTCCTAATGGGGTAATTACGGCCTCAGAACTCCCGGATACCATAATATCAGCATCTCCTCTCTGAATGATGTGCACAGCTTCACCTATAGCATTGACCCCTGTCGTGCATGCCGTTACCACCGCGTAGTTTGGGCCTTTCAGTCCGAATCGTATTGCTACCTGTGCAGAGGCCGCATTGACCATTAATTTGGGAACCATAAAGGGAGATATTCTGGAAGGTCCCTTTTGCATAAGAATTGTATGCTGGTTCTCAAGTTCAATCAGACCTCCCATACCTGAGCCAACGATGACACCAATCCTTGTTCTGTCAAAATCGTCCAGTTTCAGACCGGCATCCTTTATAGCCTGGATGGAAGCAACCACGGCAAACTGGGCAAAACGGTCAATTCTCCGCACCTCTTTTACCTCAAACCACTTGCCCGCTTCAAAACCACTCACCTCACCGCCAAAATGAACATCAAAAGCAGTGGTGTCAAAAAGTGTGATAGGTTTTATACCGCTTTTGCCCTCGCATAATGCCGACCAGATTTGTTTTTTTTCCAGTCCCAGAGATGTGAGCGCTCCAATACCCGTAATAACGACCCGGCGTCGTTTTGTCATCTATTTATGGTCCTCAATATATTTGATAGCGTCTCCCACCGTCCGTATTTTCTCCGCTTCCTCATCTGGTATGTTTATATCAAAGGCATCTTCGAACTCCATAATCAATTCAACAGTATCCAGAGAATCAGCGCCCAGATCATTAATGAATGATGTTTCCTTTTTAACATCTTCCGCTTTTACCCCTAACTGTTTTGAAATAATTTCTTTTACCTTGTTTTCGACTGCAGACACAGTTTTTTTCCTCCTCTCTTAAATTAGTTCTATTTTGTTAAATTTTTTAATGCTTCAACAGTGTCAATGCATTTCATTTCCTGATTGGCGTCAATCCTTTTCATAAGCCCCGTTAAAGATTTTCCAGGGCCAATTTCGTAAAACTGATTAAAACCATCCTGTATCAGCGTTTGTACCGACTGATGCCATCGGACATGACTATCGAGTTGTTTTGCTAACGATACCCTGATTTCATCTGGTTCGCGCACATATCGTGCATGAATATTTGCAACAACAGGAACGCTTGGCCTGGAGATTGACGTTGACTCAAGCTCCTTTGAAAGCCGGCTGCCTGCCGGACTCATTAACCCTGAATGAAACGCCCCGTCTACCTTTAAAGGAACAACCATCCTGGCTCCTCGTTCCTTTGCCAGGGAGGCTGCCTTTTCTAAAACCGATTTTTCACCGGAGATGACAATTTGTCCGGGACTATTATAGTTTGCGGCACAGATGACTCCCATCGACCTTACTTCATTACAAATCTTCTCTACTTTTTCATCTTCCAATCCAATTACAGAGGCCATGCCGCCGGGGACGGCATTACATGCTTCCTGCATATAGGTACCACGTTTGTACACCAACTTTACCGCATCAGCAAAGGCTATTGAACCGATGGACACATGAGCCGTATACTCTCCAAGGCTGAGCCCTGCAACTGCATGACATGTATCCATCCGGACTGATGAATTTTGCTTTAAAACTTCAAGTATGGCGATACTCGTCACCAGGATAGCAGGCTGACAAAGAGATGTCTTATTTAATTCATCCTGTTTTCCATGAAAACACAGGACAGCTAAATTAATTTTCAGAATTTCACTGGCCTGGATAAAGACTTCACGGGCTTCTTTGAAATTTTCATAAAAGTCCTTACCCATCCCTCCATACTGAACACCCTGGCCGGGAAAGAGAAAAGCAGTCTTTTTGGCGTTTGCTACCACCGAATGAGCGAAGACCCCCACGTTAAACCTCCTCCAAAAGCCACCAGCATCACCATATCTCCTTTCCGGATACGCCCTTCCCGCCTGGCTTCGTCAATCGCGATAGGAACAGAAGCGGATGATGTATTTCCATATTTATCAATATTTACAAATGCCTTTTCCATCGGCAATCCAAGCTTTTCCATCGTTGCCTCAATAATTCTCAGGTTACTCTGATGGGGAATAATTAAGTCAATATCGCTTAGCTTTAACCCGTTTTTCTCCACCGTTTCTAATATTAAATTTGTTATATTGGTAATTGCCAGTTTAAATACCTCTTTGCCCTTAAATTGAATATAATGCAAACGCTGCTGAATAGATTCCAGGGCGGCCGGATTCCTTGCGCCGCCACCAGGCATTATCAGAATGTCTGCCTGAGAACCATCCGCTGCAAGATTTGTAGAAATAATTTCATGTTTCGTATTGCTTTTTTGCACTATGGCAGCGCCAGCGCCGTCCCCAAACAAAACACAGGTTGTGCGGTCTGTATAATCAGTTATCTTTGATAGACACTCAGCCCCAACCACAAGAATAGTCTTTACAGCTCCTGAATTTACAACGCTCTGTGCAATAGATAGCGCATAAATAAATCCGGCGCAAGCCGCCAGTATGTCAAAGGCGCTCGCACGCATAGCGCCTATTTTTTGCTGTATATAACACGAGGTCGATGGAAAGAAATGATCCGGGGTAATCGTCGATGTTATAATCATATCAATATCTCGCGGTGAAACCCCGGCATCCTCCATCGCCCTGAGCGATGCCTGGGCTGCAAGGTCTGACGTAACCATACTATTTTCGACGATGCGCCGTTCTTTAATACCAGTACGCTGAACAATCCAGTCGTCGCTGGTATCAACCATCTTTTCTAAATCGTGGTTTGTTAATATTTTACTCGGCAGGTAGGACCCTATACCTGTAATAGATGCCTTTTGATTCTGCTGCATGTGTAATTTTATTGCCTGGAGGAGGTTAGTAAGCGGCTATCGGTCACGTTGTACTTGCCGTGAGTGCATCTGTCTTTTCTAATTCACTAATAATCTGTTCATTGACCTTGTTTTGTGTTAACTGTAACGCAACTCGTATGGCATTTCGTATAGCTCTGGAATCAGACCTGCCGTGGCTTATGATACAACTACCATTAACACCCAACAATGGAACTCCACCGTATTCAGCAAAGTCCATCTTGGCCTTTAGTGTCTGAAAAGCTGGTTTGCACAAATACAGGCCGATCTTAGCCTGAAAACTCTTCATCGCTTCCGATTTAATTGTCGAAAGGAGACTCATCGCAAGCCCTTCGGCAAATTTTACTAAAACGTTCCCAACAAAACCATCGCAAACAACAATATCCGCCTTGCCATCAAATATCTCACGGCCTTCTACATTGCCCATAAAATTCACCTGCGAGTTGGAAAGGAGCGCAAAAGTTTCTTTTGCAAGGTCATTTCCCTTGGCATCCTCTTCACCAATATTCAAAAGGCCAATCCTTGGATTTGTTATACCAAAGACATATTTGCTGTAAACTGTTGCCATGACTCCATACTGGAAAAGATGTATGGGCTTACAGGCGATATTCGCTCCTATATCAATAATTAAACAAACTCCATGTTTTGTAGGCATTGCTGCCGCAATGCCTGGACGACGAACACCTTTGAGTGTCCGTAAATGGAGCGTCGCAGCGGCCACCGCAGCGCCCGTATGCCCGGCGCTTACCACAGCATCTGCCCCGCCCTTTGCAACAAGCTCAACGCTTCGCGTAATCGATGAATTTGTTTTCTGCCGGATGGAATAGGTTGCGGGGTCTTCCATCCCAACCACTTCGGGTGCATGATTAATTACTATGTTCTTTGGCGTAGCCCTATACGAGCTTAATTCGCGCCTTACTGCGCTTTCATCGCCAACCAGAATAATTTCGCTGTCAGGAAATTGCTGAGCGGCTAAAACCGCTCCCTTAACCGTCTCATACGGCGCATTGTCGCCTCCCATTGCATCTACTGCAATTCTCATGGATTACCTTTCAACAGTAATTACCTGCTTACCCCTGTAATAACCACAGTTATGACATACCGTATGTGGTTGATTTACCTGCTTACAATGTGAACAAACATACTTTTTTGACCGTATTCCAGCACCTTTTGCCATGTTTTCTGCAAGCGGAATAATCGGCGGGGTTAATTTGTCGTGAGTACGTCTTTTGCGAGTCCTTGAATTGGAAAACCTTCTCTTTGGATTAGGCATTGATCACCTCTATAAAAAATTAACACACTGACTTTTAAACGTGTTATGTTATATATAGATACCTTTAAAGTCAAGCAAAAACTCTCAACTGGCCTGGATATCTTTTGTATTATGCCTATCCCGCCTTATGCATATGTGACGTACTCAGAGGAATATGAAGATAGAGAAGCCACCTGCACCCTTCCTTTAAGAACGGAAAAGTTCACCCATCTTCTGTGAGATGGGGAATTGGGGCAAGGAGCATTTTCAGGCAAAACCCTATTAACCACCCTCGTGTGATAGTTTTTTTGCTAACAATTCCGCCGCAAAACGGATGGCTTCGTCTAATTTTGCCACATATTGTCCCCCAGCCTGTGCCATATCGGGTCTGCCGCCGCCGCCACCGCCAACAATCTTTGCCACATCTTTTGAGATATTCCCTGCATGTAATCCACGCCTGATTAACGTGGGACTTATGGCCGTAACGATAGAAACCCGCCCATCTTGAGATGCCCCCAATATAATAGCTGACTCTCCGGCAGCTTTCATTAACAAATCAACCATCTTTCTCAAATCATCTGAGGTTGCATCCTCTAGTTTCCGTGCAATAATCTTAATCCCTGAAACTTCTTGAGCGTCCTGAACAAAAGAATCGACCTTATTGCTTAATTCTCGCTGTCTTACCTTTTGGATTTCCTTCTGTAAATTTTTTAATTCCGCCAGAAATTCCTGTGCCTTCGTAACAAGTTTATTTTCGGGCGCATTCAGGATGCCGCACATCTCCTGAAGAATCTTTTCTTTTTCCCTCTCGCTGTTCAGCGCCGCCGTACCCGTCATTGCTTCAATACGCCTGATTCCGGCGGCAATGGATGATTCGCCAACAATCCTGAATAATCCAATTTCTCCGGAACTACCTACATGAGTTCCACCGCAGAGTTCTTTACTGAAGTTATCAATGGAGACCATCCTGACCGTTTCTCCATATTTTTCACCAAAAAGTGCCATAGCTCCGGCATTTTTTGCCTCCTGAATAGACAACTCCTTTGCATGTACGGATGTATTTTCCATAATACTCTCATTCACAAGGTCTTCAATGCGTGTTATTTCTTCCTTTGTTAAAGCTGAAAAATGGTGAAAATCAAACCGCAGTCGGTCTGAAGTCACGAGGGAACCTGCCTGTTCTGCATGCTGGCCAATTACTTTTCGTAAGACGTAATGGAGGATATGGGTTGCAGAATGATTCCGGCGAATAGCGTTCCGCCGGTGAACATCTATCTTTGCAGTAATAGCGCCTCCCTTCTTCAATTCCCCTTTTGTAATCTTACCGACATGCAAGCTAAAATCATTGTTTTTCTTCGTGTCAACAATATTGACCACGCATCCATTCGCTTCAAGAATACCTGTGTCACCAATTTGCCCACCCGACTCACCATAAAAAGGCGTCTGGTCTAAAATTACCGTCACCTCGTTTCCAGCCGTGGCCACATCTACAAGTTGATCGTCCTGGATGATAGCAATAACTTTACCTTCGCATTCGTTGCTTTCATAGCCTAAAAATTTTGTGCCTTTTGAGATATCTTTGATTTTGCTGAGTGGGCCGGTATCGAAGACCTGACCTGTCATCTGAGATGATAACCTTGCCTGTTCGCGCTGCTTCTGAAGTTCCTTCTCAAAGCCAACCTTATCAACACTAAATCCCTTTTCACCCAAAATTATCTCTGTCATGTCCATAGGGAAGCCGTAGGTATCATATAATTTGAATGCCACTTGGCCGGGGAGCACTTTCTGTTTACTTTGTTTCAGAGTTCCCAGGCATTCTTCCAATATACGAGTTCCCTGCTCAAGGGTTTCGTGGAATTTTTCTTCTTCGCTCTTCACAATCCGGGCAATATTTTCCCTGCGCTGTTTAATATCAGGATAACATTCCTGCATCACATCGCTTACGATGGGTACTAATTGATATAAAAAACATTCTTGTATACCCAGTTGCGTGCCATCCCGTATTGCACGCCTCAACAATCGCCTCTCGACATATCCACGTCCTTCATTACTGGGCAACACGCCATCTGAAATACAAAACACACATGCCTTTAGATGGTCAGAAATGCGGCGCATGAGCACGGCATGCTCTAGGTTTTCATGGTATTTTAGGTGGGTAATTTCTTCCAGGTATTTGATAAGAGGTCTAAAGATATCAATATCAAAGTTAGTCTGTACACCCTGTATAACGCGCACCATTCTTTCCAGCCCCATCCCTGTATCTACATTCTTACTTGGCAATGGTTCCAGCCTACCGCCTTCTTTACGGTCGAATTGTGTAAACACAAGGTTCCATATTTCTACAAATCGGTCACAATCGCAGGCGGGTTCGCATTCCTTCCGTCCACAACCAACGTTTTCTCCCTGGTCAAAAAATATCTCAGAACACGGACCACAGGGACCATTAGGACCGTCCGTTGGGGCATTTGATGGCCAGAAATTGTCCTTTTCGCCGTAACGGTAAATCCTGGACTTCGGTATGCCAACGCGCTTCTCCCAGATTTCATAAGACTCCGGATCATCTTTAAAAACGCTTACCCGTAAACGTTCTTCCTGAATTTTTAACTCCTGCACAAGGAATTCCCATGCCCATTCAATCGTTTCTTTTTTAAAATAATCACCAAAAGAAAAATTCCCCAGCATCTCAAAAAAGGTGTGGTGTGACGCTGTTCGTCCTACATTATCAATATCCCCTGTACGAAGGCACTTCTGACAGGAGGTTGCTTTTTTAAAATTTAAATTCCCCTTCCCCAGAAACATATCCTTAAACTGGTTCATCCCTGCGCCGGTAAAGAGAAGCGTGGGGTCATTCTGAGGAACCAGAGAATCACTGGGCCAAATTACGTGAGATTTTCTTTCGAAGAACTTGAGATATTTCGTGCGAATTTCGTTTGTTTTCATAAAGCATAATTCAAAACATAGTTCTCATATACAGCGAACAACAATTTTATACCTGACTTTCTTTAGCCTTTTTCGACGTTGTAGATTCAACCCTGGCTTTTTCTCCGGGTTTCTCAGATTGTTTCTCCACAACCATTTCCGGTCTTATCTTTTTCAGGATAGACTGCTCAATTTCTTTCAGCAATTCAGGTTTGCTCTCAATAAATTGCCGGGAATTTTCCCTTCCCTGTCCTAGCCGGGTTTCGCCAAAAGAAAACCATGTGCCTGATTTATCAATTATCTGATGTTCAACGCCAAGATCAATAATATCGCCGGCACGGGAAATGCCTGAATTATACAAAATATCGAATTCCGCCTTCTTAAAAGGCGCAGCAACTTTGTTTTTTGCAACCGTTGCGCGCACCCTGTTTCCAATGGTGATGTCGCCGTCCTTTATGCTGCCAATTCTCCGGATATCAATACGCACCGAGGAGTAAAATTTGAGCGCCCTCCCGCCGGGCGTTGTTTCAGGGTTGCCGCCATACATAACGCCAATCTTTTCCCGGATCTGGTTTATGAAAATCACGCAGGTGTGAGATTTTGATATGCACCCCGTTAGCTTACGCAATGCCTGTGACATCAACCTGGCCTGTAACCCCACATGCGCATCACCCATTTCGCCCTCAATTTCCGCACGAGGGACAAGGGCTGCAACGGAATCAATCACAATGATATCAACGGCATTACTTCTCACCAGCAGTTCTGTAATTTCAAGCGCCTGTTCACCCGTATCTGGCTGGTTAACCATGAGATTATTAATATCAACCCCTAATTTTTTTGCATAATCAGGGTCTAACGCATGCTCGGCGTCAATAAATGCAGCAATTCCACCGTCCTTCTGTGCATTTGCAATAATATGGAGGGTTAATGTGGTTTTGCCAGAAGATTCCGGCCCAAAAATTTCAACAACCCTTCCACGGGGAATCCCACCCACGCCGAGGGCAATATCCAGGGACAATGCCCCTGTCGAGATAACGGGCACGTCTACCTTTGTCTCGCCCCCCAGTTTCATGATCGTGCCCTTACCATACTGCTTCTCGATCTGGGTGACTGCTCTTTCAAGCGCCTGCTGACGTTTTTCTTTTTCTACCTCTTCCGGTTTAAGTGTCATATCTTTAATCTTAAAGTAGTAAAGTTATGGAATTAAATCAACACTTTGCAATTTCGTATACATTGGTCCTTCTGGAGAAAGGTCGCTCTTCATCAAAACAATCTGCGAGATATATTCCAGTCCAAAATGAAAATCATTATAAGCATCGAGCTTTTCCATGAGCCTGTGTACATTCCTGCGTGTCTTTATCCTACCCACGGTAAGGTGTGACTCAAATCGTCGTTCGTCATGTGACACGCCCAGCGCTGCCAGCTGATTATCAAGCCTTTCATGAATCTTTGCTAATGTCCCACCTGCATCGATTAACTGAGCAAAAACAACGCGTGGATTTTTTTTTGAGGGAAAAACGCCCACCCCCCTGTAATCCAGATCAAATGGTTTTATATGGGTTACAGAGTCCTGTATTATCTGAATAATATCGCCAATTTTTTCCTGATCAATATAACCAATAAACTTCAAAGTAATATGAAGATTCTCTGGCGCAACCCACCCCACATCTGCGTCTGCCTTTTTGAGATTATCCTGAAACTCCACCAGCTTCTTCCGAATCTCTTCATCAATCCCGGTGGCAACAAAAAGCCTTATATTCATACGCAGGAATCTCTCATTACTTGTCGGAGAAGATACCACAACATCCCCTCTATCAAGAGGGTCTGGCGGAGTGTTAATTTCCAGGGTTCAGGTTTGCAAACTGCACCCATAGTTTTGAATAAAAACAGTAACCAATCCTTACGCTACCGATTTAACTGTCTCTGTTTTTTCGCACAAATTATGAATAGCATAGGCGAGCCTTTTGAGCGTCTTTTCCCTCCCCAGGAGTTCCATCGTCTCAAAGATACCGGCGCTCACACTTTTGCCGGTAACAGCCACCCGCAACGGCTGGGCAAGTTTGGAAAATCCAACGCCTATTTTCTCCGTTAAGTCTCTTAGGGAATTTTCCAGGTTATTCTTGTCAAAAATAACCGTAGCAGAAAGCGCCGCATGAACCTCCTTCAAGAGATCGGTAATCCTTTCCTTCTTAAGAAACTTATCTACGGCAGCCGCGTCGTATTCAATCGTATCGGTAAAGAAAAATCCCGTTTGGTTCAATAGGTCATGGAAGGTCTTAAATCGCTCCTGGTAAAGCCTTGCAAGGCTTAGCAGCCATCCTTCCGGCAATCTTTTGGTATCAATACCTGCTTTTTCAAAATACTTCCAGGCTTCAGCAGTAAGTTGTTCTATTGGGGTATTCTTAATATATTGACCGTTCATCCAGTCAAGCTTCGTATTATTAAACTGAGCGCTCGTCTTATTGGCGCGCTTTAAGGTAAATTTCTCTATCATTTCGGGTACCGACATGATCTCCAGATCGTTCCCCGGCGACCATCCCAGGAGTGCAAGGAAATTTACCAGGGCATGCGGCATATAACCCCTGTCCCGATATTCAGTAACTGAAGTCGCCCCATGTCGTTTACTCAATCGTGATCCATCCTCACCAAGGATCATGGGGATATGGCCAAATTCTGGCAACTTAAACCCAAAGGCTTGATAGAGCGCTATCTGCTTGGGGGTATTTGAAATGTGATCATCGCCACGGATAATATGAGTAATTCCCATATCCGCATCATCTACCACGCAGGCAAAATTATAGGTGGGAAAACCGTCGGCCTTAAGGAGGACAAAATCTTCAATCAGTGACGCATCGAAGGTAATGGCGCCGTGGATGAGGTCGTTAAACTCTGTCACACCATCCTGCATCTTAAACCGGATTGCCTTGCGGCCTTCCGCATCAGTATCGTGAAATGCCTTTCCCTGCGAGACTAGCCTTTCTGCATATTCCTTATATATAGGTAATCGTTTACTCTGGAAGTAGGGGCCTTCGTCCCAGTCTAACCCCAGCCACTTCATGCTGTCGAGAATGGCCTGGGTAGCATCATCCGTGGAACGCTGCTGGTCGGTATCTTCTATGCGTAAGAGAAAAACTCCTTTATGGTGCCGCGCAAAAAGCCAGTTAAAGAGCGCCGTCCGTGCCCCTCCGATGTGGAGATAACCGGTGGGACTCGGCGCAAAACGAACCTTGACGTGAGAACTCAACATGCTTCCTTTCTACAAAGCAACCTTTTATTTTATAAAAATCGGCTGGACCACCTTCAAATAATAAATTCATATAATAACGAATAGGGAACAAAAGTGTCAAGCGTTTTATTGGCTACTCAAAAGAGAAATTAAGTTTTTATTGGAGAGTTTATACGGTACAAAGGATTACAAAGTTTTTCGTGAAGTATCATATTCTGCCCTTTCCAGGAATCAGAAGCACATTATTATAATGACGCCCAACTTTTGACGCTACAATTCCATAATAATCAATTTCGTCCTGGTTATAGAAAATATCTAAAACATATTTCCAGTCTATTTGCAAGGGTTTTCAGGTGTTTGTATGTCTTTTTGTATGTTCTGTTTTCTCTTGCAATCTCAAGGCATTCAAGGCAATTTGATTTTTATTTATCTTTACCAGTTTGTATAATGTTTTACCACAAGGTACGACATAAGTACGACATGAAATCCGTAAGCTGGTGGAGGGGTAGGGGTATAGTGCGTTGGGATGAGGAGTCCCGTTCCGCCATGAGGGTATTTGATACTATGCGTGCAGCCGTGAGATGTCATTCCTATTTAGTGTCTGAACGAAAACTAGCTTTTTAGTGACAGGCCTATTCCCTGGACAATTTTAAATTTTTAAAAATTGCCCCTTTTCAACTTTTTCCCCGATGTTTTAAACTACGATACTGTTGTTTTATTCATTTCGCCCGGTTTTCCCCATTT
>JAHFOW010000282.1 GCA_023261465.1 Planctomycetota bacterium | reverse complement strand
GGGAAGTGCGACGGGAGTGACGTTTCGTCAGCTCCTCAAGCTGTTACTGGCGCAGACAGCGCCCCTCCTGTGGTGCGCACCGATGTAAAAGCAGGTATTGTCTACGATACAAACCTCTTTATCAGCGGTGATGCACATGACGACAGTGGGGTCGCCAAACTATTTGTGAATCAGCAACCTATAGAAATCCGACAGGGGAAGCACGTATTTTTTAATCATTTGTTAACGCTGAATGAGGGTGAAAATATAATTACAGTTAAAGCTGTGGATACGCAGGGCAATGAAACACAGATTAAACCTGTAAAGATTACAAAAAAAACCTTTGAACTTCTTGAGTCAGACGCCAGATACACAGTAGCGTTACTGCCGTTGAGAACTTTTGCTGAGCAAGGGATACCATCTGAAACCATCTATTCTTCGTTGCTTAAGGCGTTTGACGAAGAGCCAAAGAGATTTAACTTCGTGGAAAGGGATAGGGCAAAACTTGAGGAAATTCTCCATGAGCAGAAGATAAGCAATACGGAACTAACCTCTCCGGACACTGCCATTAAAATTGGAAAGATTCGTGCAGCCGAGGGGATGCTCTTTGGCTCAGTGGAAGAGGATTCCAAAGGCATCAATATAACGTTGCGACTTGTGGATACGGAAACAACTCAGGTGCTCGCAAACGCCGACGTGTATGACGAAGACAAGAGCGTTAAAAATCTCGAATGGCTAATGCATGGTTTGTCGCTGAAGATGAAACAGCAGTTTCAGATGATTCAGGGGAATGTTATTTATGTTTCAGGAAATGGATTCCATGTTAGCGCTGGCGCTACCAGTGGTGTTGGCGTTGGTATGAAATTACTCCTCTTTCGTGAAATCAAAGAAGGTGATTTTGTGCTAAAGGAACCTTTGGATGCTATTGCAAGAGTGGTGCAGGTGCAGCC
Source organism: Planctomycetota bacterium (assembly GCA_023261465.1). Taxonomy (GTDB): domain Bacteria; phylum Planctomycetota; class Brocadiia; order Brocadiales; family Brocadiaceae; genus JAHFOW01. The sequence continues at coordinate 1,643 of JAHFOW010000282.1, read as the reverse complement.
TGATACCTGCTTTGCAAAGATAGTAAGTTCAAAAGGCGCTGAAAAAGTTGAAAAGAAAGATTTTGTCATAACTAAATAATGTAAATGCGCAAAGATTTACTTTAAACCTTCATTTTCTTAGAAAAAGGGTATTTTAGGTGTTGATATGAAATCAAAACAATTTCTTTTTACGTTGACATTACTTTGCATCGTTATCTTATTAGCACAAACCTCTTTTGCTCAGTTTACGCTTACTCCCCCCAACATAAATGCCACGCCCCTTCCTGTTGGTTCGGGCGCCAGGGCTATAGGACAAGGAAGCGCCTTTATTGCGGTTGCCGATGATGCAACTGCCGCTTCGTGGAACCCCGGTGCATTAATACAATTGGAAAGGCCGGAAGTCTCAGTGGTAGGTTCCTTTTTATCAACACAGCAGGATTTTGACCCTGGCAGCACTGGATGGTCGCTGGGAAACGAAGCGGTTTCCCGCGGCGACCTAAACTACGCCAGCGTTGCCTATCCATTCAGGGTCTTTAGAAAAAATTTTGTTGCCGCCTTGAACTACCAACAAACATATGACTTCCATATGAATTTAGACTTTAGCCAGACAAGCGAAGATCCAACCCCGCCAGCATCCAATATAAATCAGAAAATTGAATTCGAGTCAAAAGGCGGAATAGGCGCTCTAACGCCAGCAATTTCTATGCTCGTTACACCAAAGATATCGCTAGGCTTGGCAGTAAATTTCTTTTCAGATGAATTCTTTGGCGCCTATGCATGGAAACAAACAACTAGCTCAAGGGGAATCGGAAATCTGACGGGCACTGATATTACTACTAATTACGATTCAGAAACAACGTTTAAAAATTTTCAGGCAGTCAATTTGACGTTTGGAATGCTCTGGGATGTTTGGGAAAAGGAAGACAAGCTCCTGACTTTTGGGGCAGTTTATGATACACCGTACACTGCCGATATGGACCGCATTACAGACTTTTCTTCTACCATCTCTCCGTTGGGATATTCTACAGGACATACAAGAGACCACTTTGAGGTGGATTATCCTATGTCCTTTGGTGCTGGATTTGGATTCCGTTATAACGATGCACTATCATTTTCTATGGATGTAACTTGGACTGATTGGTCGGAGTATATACAGGAAGATGAAAACGGTAATAAGTCGCGTCCTCTTGGAGGCGCGCCTTCGGATACCGATATTGATGATACCTATGCCGTCAGGCTTGGCACGGAATATCTGATATTCAAACAGAAGGTAATAATCCCAGTCCGCGGGGGGCTTTTTTACGACCCGCGTCCATCTTTAGGTGATCCAACCGATATATACGGTTTTAGCGCGGGAAGCGGTATTACATTTAAAAGGGTTAGCCTCGATGCTGCATATCAGTTCAGATGGGCAAATGATGTTGATGGGGAGGACTTTGGTCTATCAGGAGTTAATTTTGACCTAAATGATCACTTGTTTCTCGCATCCATTATAGTCTATTTCTGATTTTATAGTACACGTCATAAACAAGTAGACATAATGTTACCGCTATGTCGTTCCCACGAAAGTGGGAATCCAGAAAAATGACTAGTTTCTTTTGTCGTTGACTATAATTCTACGATTTAAGGCATGTCTTCGCAACCATGTTAATCCAGAGTGGTGT
>JAHFOW010000141.1 GCA_023261465.1 Planctomycetota bacterium | reverse complement strand
CGCGGGTTTTTACTCCTCGTAACGATGATTGCATCAGCGCCCGTGACGATTTCTTTTAAGATATTATCTACGTCCTTGTCCTGTGAAAAACCCAGGATTACAATGAGTTTATGAAACGTAAAATTCTCCTGTATCGCTTTCCTGAGCGACCGCATGGAATCTGTCGTGTGCGCATAATCCAGTATAACCAATGGGTTTTTCCCAACGATCTCAATTCGTGCGGGGCAACATACCCGGGTAAATGCCTCTCGTGTCGTCTGGTCGCTTGGGGAAATAAAATTCCGCTCTTTTAATATTTCCAGGGTGCCCAGAGCCATCGCACAGTTTCGTGACTGGTGCATACCAATGAGCGGTAAAAAAATGTTTTCATACGTGTGACGCCATGTCTTTATTTTACACAGTAAACCTCGTGTGCCATTTCTCCTGACATATTCGGCGTTTTCAACCCATAGATCCCGTTCAAGGAGGCGCAATCTGGCATTTTTTTCCTTGCATGTCCTTTCTATAACGGAAAGGGCTTCAGGAGCGTCAACGGCGGAAAGAACAGGAATTCCTTCTTTTATGATCCCCGCTTTTTCATAGGCAATGCCCGAAAGCGTGTTACCCAGGATAGCCGTGTGGTCAAACCCTACATTGGTAATGACGGAGACCATCGGCATCACAACATTGGTGGAGTCAAGACGCCCGCCCAAACCGACCTCAAGCACCGCAATATCGACTTTTTTCACTTTAAAATAAATCATTGCCGTAGCCGTGAGAATCTCAAAAAATGTGGGCGAAGCCGATGGGTCTGTTTCACGTAAATGTTGGACATAAGCAAGGAGTTCCCCTATGGCTGCGGCAAAATCATTTCTTGATATTTTTTGACGGTTTATCTGAATCCTTTCCTCAAGTTCCACCAGATGTGGAGAGGTAAAGAGCCCCACCTTAAGGCCGGCATGTTCCAGGAGCGTGGCGATCATGATAGACGTTGACCCCTTCCCCTTTGTGCCTGTTATGTGAACGCTCGGAAACGCGTTGTGCGGATTTCCCACATGCTCAAGCATCCGGAACATCCTGTCCAGGCTGAAGGTAGAGGTGTTATACTGATAGCTGATCAGCTTCTCATAGTCGATTGCCTTGTAGAGAAACGCGATTGCATCTTCGTATGAATGAATCATAGTTTTGTTTTTTATACTCACCGTTTATACTAAAATAACAAAAGTTTGTCCCCCCTATTGTTGGGAGCAGAGTGAAGCATACCCATCTGATTCTTCGATTTGCCCGGAACGACAATTTTTGAATCAGGCAAAGGCTGGAATTTTAAAAGGATTATGTAAGACATAAATTTTATCATGAAAACATCCCATTAACAAAAAGAATGCCGGCGTGGGATACTTTCTGGCTGTTTCTCACAATATCCCATGAGATATACAAAGAGGGGAAGATTGCTTCGGAAAAGACCCTCGCAATGACAGTTACGACAAGGATTTTTGCACAAGCTCTTATGCGAATTCCGGAGACACCGTACTTAAATTATGGATATTTTCATTTTTCTTTTGAGGCCTTTTATGCACGTCGTAGTGAAAGAACTTGAGTGCATGGGCTTTTCTATTTATAATCTTTCTGTTTTTCCTTGATATAATTCGTGGGACGCTGGAGAGGTTTTTTCGCAGATGCATGGAGAATTAAAATGGTTTTGAAGTACACAGTGCTTAAAGGAAATATCTTTACCATGGTTTTCTTCCTGTACATTTCCTGCTTATGGATAGGCATAAGCGGAGAAGTAAATGGACAGATTGTTGAAAAAAAAGATGAGTATCCTGAAAGTATAGAAACAGGTATAACTGTAAAACCCGACGATATTGAAAAGGCACGGATCAAGACAGAAGCGGTAAAGACGCTTGCAGAAAATTTTATCCGTGAAATCGAGTCCTCTATCTTGAATCTGAAAAGTGATATGGAAGCGACCTCTGTTTATCTTGAACAAGTACAGCAGGAAAAAAAGCTCTATGAGGGACGGGATATAAACCCTTCATTTCTTAAATTACTGGACAGGGAACGTGGGCTTGTAAAACAAAAAATCAGTGTCGGTAAAGAGCAGTTGCAGGTATATAAAGATTATATTACTACCCTTCAGGACAGAACGATGGTTTATGCCAACGGGGTTAGTTTATTAGAGTCTATCAACAGACTGAAAGAAATAATTGCGGCAACGCCGGCCGACTATGCTGTCACCGTAAGAAAAGAAGCAGATGTTGCAAAGGGGTACATACCGGCTATTCAGGCAAGTATCAAGGAAAAAGAAACACTTATTTCCTTATTAACAAAAGAGGTAGAAGACATTAAGGTTAGAATAGTCAGCAAGGATGAGGAACTCGTTCAAGCGGTAGATTCACTGAAAGCCGGTATCCGTGACAAAGCCCTTATAGAAAAGGCGCAGGAAAAGGCCAGAAGCATACTCTCCTGGAGAAAATCGTTAAGTGACCAGTGGACAACGATATCTCAAACACGATTGGAAAATGCCCGTACCCGTTATGATGTGGAAATGCAGGAATTGAAAAATGCAGAATTGAATATAACGTTTTTAACAGAAAAGGCAAGGCGACTCGAAGAAAAACTCCGGACGAAACAGTTACGGAAACGCCAGGCGGAGTTAAAGGCCGCGAAAAAGGATGAAGAATTAGCCCAAAAAGATGCTGATGCAGCCAGGATAGAGGTTGAAAAGACTTTCCAGGAGGCGCTCAAAAGGGGAGAAGAGATCACACGGAAACAATTAGAGACAACCTCTACCGAGAAAATGAGGGTATTGGAATTAGAGGCAAATGTTTATAACCATATTGGACTCGCTGCGCGGGAGAAAGATGAGTTTATCTCGGTAGATCTGGAGCGGTATAAAGATATTACTGAATATAAAAAAATTGCAGTCGATATTGAATTATTACTCAAGAAAACAGATGCCTCGAAGCCGAAGGAAATTGATAAAACTATAAAAACAATAGATGAAGAGGTTGATCGCCTCTCAGAGGCAATTGTCTCAATAGAGGTATTCATCCCTTCTTTAAAAGAAGAGCAAAAACTGGTTTCTGAAAACCTTTCCAGGGCAAATGAGGAGATAGGAAGAGTCGAGAAAAATACCGCAAAATTTGAGGATAAAACCCTTGCAAGCCAGGCTGTGGATTATACACGGCAAATTGCAAAAACACTGGAAGAACAATCCGGACTTCTTTCATCGAGATTAGACAAAATATCTGAGCGGCTGGAAATTAAGCAAAACACCCTGGCCTTGCTGAATAAAACAAAAGAAATGTTGTTAAATTTGAAGGCCGCCAGTATCTGGACAAGGAAAGAAAATAATATTTCCATTCGTACCATAAGCACGCTTCACAAGGATTTTATGGTTTTCTGTGGACAAATCAGCACACAGGTTCATACACAGGTAAAGACTTTCGCAGCCTCTGTATCCGAAAGGAAAAACACGTTCAGCTTCTGGATACGGGTGTGCGTCATATTGGCGCTCATTGCCGGTTGTTATTTTTCCCGGCAGTATACCTACTGGTGGAACGCAAAAAATCAGGCTGGTTACGGAGCGTTAAACACGTCTTATTTTAAAACGCGACTACTCCCCAGTCTCGTGATTATACTCCAAAACAGTTTAAGCAGCATCTGGACGGTCATCTTTTCCGTAACTATTGCAGGTCTTTTTAAGATTGAAACACCCCTGATCACGTCAACAATTTATATAGTGTCATTTATTGCCATTTATACGGTACTCAAGGGATTCCTTGATGAGTCCTTTAGTCCGGAAAAAGGGGATAAAAAACTCGTTATTTCACTGGCATACCTGTTCCCGAAACATTTATATAAACCATTAAACGTCATCTTGTTATTCTCGCTGGTTACTCTCTCAACAATAACGGTACTCTCCCTATTAGAATTTAAGAGCGATTTTATTGAACTCATCTGGTTTATTTTCCGGGTTGGCATTTTAGCGCTTTTGTTATGGCTTGCAATGCAAAGGACACTCATTCTTAAACTATTACCAGACGTTGAAAGCCGGTTGGGAAAAATCATCCATCGCATTATAAAAATAATTTACCCCATCCTGATATTTTTTATTGTTTCCCTCTTTGCGATACGGAGCCTCGGTTATACCGTATTGACGTATACCTTTTTAATGACATGCCTCAAAAGTTTCCTCATTTCATTCATCGCATTCTGGATAGGGAAATTCTTGCATTACCGCTTGAATTACGTGAGAGAAAGACGTTTGAAAAAAGAACATTTAAAAAAAGGAACACCAGAGGAAAAAAGATTTCATGCCATTACATCACTTTATCAGGTATCGTTTAATTATGTAACCTCTCTTGCAGCAGCAGGGGTTATTATGTATGTATGGATCAAAACCTTCCGCAAAGCCATCGGCTCACCAGCCGCTCCTTATGTGATTCAGGAAATATTTAGAGAAACAGGTACGGTTTTGAAGGCTATTGGCAATGGACTGATGTATCATTTATACGTTGAAGATGGGAAGTATACAACACCTGTCAAGATCATCATTGCATTGGTCGTATTATTTGCATCCTTTTACGTTTCACGATATCTAAAAAAATTCCTGGATGAAAAGGCATTTCACAAACTTCATATAGAACATGGGTTGAAACACACCATGTCAACCCTGATACGGTATATGATTATTGGTGTTGCATCGCTTATTGGCCTTCACCTGGCAGGTATTCCCCTGAAGAGTATAACAATCTTTGCCGGCGCATTTGGTATTGGTATTGGTTTTGGTATGCAGAATATCATCAGTAATTTTGTCAGTGGCATCATCCTCCTCTTTGAGCGCCCCATACGCGTAGGAGACATTATTAATTTGGAGGATGGAACGGTAGGTACGATCAAAAAGATCAGCGCAAGGTGTACAACCATTCAAACGCCGAGCGCCATTACGGTTACCATCCCTAACTCTAATTTTATTGAAAATAAAATAACGAACTGGACGCTTCCGACAACCCAGATAAGGAGTTCTGTGAAGGTGGGTGTTGCTTATGGTTCCGATACAAAACTGGTAAAAAAATGTTTGCTCGAAGTTGCAAGACAAAACCCCGGCGTCAAAGCTAATCCGGAACCATATGTGTTGTTTCTGGAATTTGGCGATAGCGAATTGGTCTTTGAATTATTTTTTTGGACCGATGACCCGGGTAAAATCAACTCTACCAGGAGTGAACTCAATTTTGCAATTGATGAGGCATTTCAAAAGTACAATATCGAAATGGCATTTCCGCAACTGGACGTCCATATGCGTACAATGGAACCTTTCCCAATTCAAAATGTACAGGAACAAACAGTACATCAAAAGACCCAGATATCTTCTGGACAGAAAGACAATCAGAATAGTGGCAATAGAGCAAAATAACTACCGTAATTGTCTTAAATAACCTGATGTTACAATCGTCATTGCAAGTGTTTCCGGCGATCAGGTATGGTTTGTTTGTCATTTCCACAAACTCCTGTCCAAACTTCTATACTGGATTGCTTCCGATATATGCTCTATTTTTATGACATCGCTTTCATCAAGGTCGGCAATGGTGCGTGCCACCTTGAGGACTTTGCTATGGCCGCGCGCGGAGAGCCCCAGTTCCATCATGGCCTGATGAAAGAAAGCTTCCGCAGGTTTGTCCAGAGCACAGTACTTTTTCATGTGCTTTGATGGCATCAATGCATTTACCATGACTCCCTGCCCATCGCTATGAACTGTGGACTGTCCTTTAAATCGTTCTTTCTGCATTGAGCGGGCTGTCGTGACTTTTTTTCTTATTTCCTCTGAAGATTGTACTTCCTTATTTGCCATAAGTTCATGGTATTTTACCGCAGGTACTTCTAAATGGATATCTATTCTGTCGAGTAACGGGCCTGAAACCTTTGACATATAATTCTGGATTTGATGGGGTGTGCAGTGGCATTCCCGCTGTTTGTCAGTAAAATAGCCACAAGGACAGGGATTCATTGCGCAAATGAGCATAAAATTGGCTGGATAGGTAATCGAGGTCAATGCCCGTGAGATGGTTACGCTGCCTGTTTCCAGGGGTTGCCGAAGGACTTCCAGCGTCTTACGGTCAAATTCCGGCAGTTCATCGAGGAAGAGGACTCCGTTATGCGACAGGCTGATCTCGCCAGGTCTTGGAAATGAACCACCGCCAATTAAACCGGCAGTGCTGATCGTATGGTGGGGACAACGGAAAGGTCTTGTTGCAATCAGCGATTGTTTTGCATTGAGGAGTCCCATAATGCTGTATATCTTGGTCGTTCCCAGCGCCTCTTCCAGGGTAAGGAATGGCATGATTGTGGGGATGCGCTGTGCCAGCATGGTCTTGCCGGAACCCGGCGGTCCCACCATGATAACATTGTGGTTTCCTGCAACGGCGACGGTAAGCGCCCTTTTGACGTGTTCCTGACCTTTTACGTCTGCATAATCAACATCATAGTCAGAAAATTCTTTGAATATCTCGTTGAGTTCTATTTTACGAGGCCTTGAAGGAATAGAACCCGTAAGAACCCCCACCGTATCTGCAAGGGTTTCGACAGGGATAACGTCAATCCCATCAACAACGGCAGCCTCTGCGGCATTTTCAGAAGGAAGCAGGAACTTTTTTATCCCCATTTCTTTGCACTTAAATGCCATTGACAAACATCCCTTCACCGGACGCAAACGGCCATCTAAAGATAACTCGCCAACGATGGCACAGGTGTGAATGTCCGGGATGTTTATCTGTTCCGCCGCTATCAGTACCCCGATTGCTATCGGCAATTCAAAAACAGGGCCTTCTTTCTTTCGGTCTGCCGGCGCAAGATTTATCGTTATATTTTTACTCGGAAACCTATAGCCACTGTTCTGAATTGCCGCCTTTACCCTGTCACGGCTCTCCTTGACTGCCGCATCTGGCAGTCCCACGATGACCACATACGGCATATCGCCGCCGGCAATATACACCTCAATATCCAATAAATATGCCTCAATTCCAAAAACAGCAACGCTTTTGACTTTTGCAAGCATAAGTTGAGATGCTTCTCCCTCATGGTCGTTCAGGGTTTTTGGTTTACCCGATCTCTGTTACACCTATTTACTTCCTGCCAGCACAATCTTGTTCAATGCCTTCAGGAGTGCGTCCATATCTATACCGCTCATCCCTGCTGTTTTTTCGATGCTAAAACCTCCGCCGCAACAGGAATCAACTTTATAATTACTAAACACCGTAACTGTCTTTGGGTGTTTTTTTATGACGTCATTAATAATCATATCCTTTGTAATAACCGGCTTCTGCTCCATGTTTACCTCCAAAATTATTTTACCGTACCCTTAAAAATATTGCGTTGAATATAGTGGTTATCATATCGTATAGTATAAATAAAATGCAATGTATTTTTATGGAAGCGCCAAGCAAAAACCACTTTTTTAAAAATAAGGTTTATTGGCTAATACGTTTAAAAAAAGGGTTGGGAGTGAGTCCCTGTTGAATTGAAATTTTGAAATACACATCTCATTTTTGAAATACAAAGACATAATTCTTCAGATTGACATTTTTGTTTATTCTGATAAGAGCCATAATTTTCAATAGTTATATCAAAAAATTGGTAAAGTAGCGACAGTCCTCCGCTGGCGATACAAACAAACTGTCCCCCGCTGGCGGGGGTAGGGGGTG
>JAHFOW010000009.1 GCA_023261465.1 Planctomycetota bacterium | reverse complement strand
GCGTTAGTTGGGCAATTCCAGCCACGGCCTCATTTTCCAAAATGGTTATTGAGTTCGCTCTGCAATATACTGTACGTATCCTTAAATATTAATGTTGCAAAAATTAGCCTGTAATGATGCAAAAAACCTCTTAATATGAATATCTTTTGCTGAGTAAACTCAATAACCATTAAAAGAAATCGGTACGATAAGCATATCAATGCAGAAAATCGCGTATAAAGTTAAAGAGTGGCATCGGTAGCGAAAATTTTTCACGCCTTTTTGTTTAACATAACCCTTTTCCGCAATATTTTCGTAAAATAATAATTTTGTATTTTTCAAAAGCCATTCGTATTTATCCGCTCTAAAAATATTTTATTTTTATAAGCCATTTTTAAATAAACATATATGATATTTATACAAGATTGTAAATTAGTTGTTGGTACAAGATTTGTTCTCTTAGCACATCGCGAATGCGTGGAGGGTGCAGAGAGGACAAAAAAGAGGAGATTGCTTCAGTTGTTCCGCCTTCGCAATGACATGATAGTAGGCTTTTTTGCACAGACTCTAAAGCCTGCGGCTACATGCACATAAATATTTTCATGGTTTCAGGATGCTGCAAGAGTGGCATGATGACTGTGGTGAACTGAAGTTTTGCGGGCAGGTAAATAGACATAGGACATACCAATTTCTCTGTAAGCTATGATTATGGTAAAATCAAGATTGTTACTGGTAGATGACGATAAAAACACCCTTGATGGATTGGTGACGATTTTAAAGCGTGATGGATACAATGTCTCCGGGGTCCTCTCGGCGCTGGAAGCTTTAAAACTCCTGTCCAGTAAACAGTTTGACGTCATGATAACTGATGTCAATATGCCAGGGATGGATGGTTTGGACCTGATTCGCGAGGTAAGAAAAAGGGATGTGTCTGTAACAATAGTGGTTATAAGCGCAAATAGTTCCGTGAAAACTATGGCAGATGTTATGAAGAGTTTGTCGTGCGATTATTATCTGACAAAGCCGGTAGATATCTATGAGTTGGAGGCAATTCTGGAAAATTTGTAAAAAAATATTTAGGGAACAATGAAGAGTTTTGCAGGTGTAATTTTTTTAACGTAATTTTTTTGGGGAAAGGGAAAAATATGAATGTGTCAAAGTTAATAGGTTGGACTACTGGACTATTTTTGGGTATTTCAACATGCGTTGCGGTACCAAATGTCTTTAGTGACGAGACAAAACCGGATGAACAGTGGAGTCTCAGTCAGCAAGATCAGGATTTGATAAGTGTCACAAATGGAGATATTTTGGGCGAACGCTCCAAAGATGGCGTTTGGGAGTATCATCTCTATACGACGGACGGCTATATAGAGATGGTAAATGGCGAGCTGGTGTGGGTCTTTGGTTATACTCATGCAAAAGGCAGTTTTAAGGATGTGGGAGAAGTGAAGACAAAGGAAGATGTGGAAAAATTGCTGGAGCCTGTTAAGGTGCCCAGCGATCCAGTCCATCTTTTCGTGGGTGAGAAGGCACGGATAACGCTACATAATACTGGTATGCATTGTGCTGCTGAAAATTCCGGGATTAATCATGTGGCGCATACAATTCATTTCCACGGCCTTGATTTAACCCCTGCGGTTGATGGCGTGCCTTCTCTTCCGGTAGATCCGGTGCAGGAGAATAAATCTTTTACCTATGAAATAACTCCACAATATGAAGGTTCTTTCATGGGGCATTGCCATGTGGATAGTTTTAACCATATCCTGGCCGGGATGTACTTCCCCATTATCATACATCAGGACAGGTCAAAGACTGCATACGGGTATAAATATGACAGGGATTATACCTTGTTTTTTAGTGAATTATCTTCTACGGCAAATGAGCAGTTGCAAGAGACGGGAGTTGTTCATGGATTACAGGACTGGAAGGCCGATTACTACCTGATCAATGGCAGGACATTTACTGATAATCTTTATCACCCCCTTTCTGTAATAAACGATCCACGTTCCAGGATTGTTGCTTATGAAGACGAAACGGTATTATTGCGTTTTATGGCTATAGGCGCAGACCATGTATTTGCGATCCATCCTCATGGTTATCACATGGAAGTAGTTGCTTTGGATGGAAGAAAACTCAAGAGTAGCTATGAAAAGGATACGCTGTGTATTGCCAGCGGCGAGAGGATTGATGTGCTGGTAAAGATACCGCACTTTGCGAGCCAAAGGAAATGTTTGTCATGCAATCTGGGCGCAGGTATAACTATTATGCATGACCATAATCTGCGTGGTATGGTTTCACAAGGTAAATATCCGATGGGCGCCCTGACGATCTTTGACGTCAGAAGCAAAGAAAAAGCAACAAAACCGGATGCCCCATTAACAAAGGAAAAACCATATAATCCATTAGAGCATTAATAGCGCTAAATTTTATAAAACCACGAGAAACCTCCCGTACAGGTTTTGTCCTTACGGGAGGTTTTTTTATTGTAAAAGGATGGATTTTGTGTTTTGGCGTTACCTTGTTCGATGTTCGGCATTCGGCGTTCATGATTCAATATTCGGTATTTGCGAAAAGAATGAATAACGAACACCGAAGAATGAATTTCGAATGTTGAATTTAATTTTTAATCATAATCATTCAACGGAAAAGATCGGGATGGGTATTGTCATATTTTTTATTTGATATAAATTGAATGGATGTTAAACTATCTAATTTGTTCGATAGTTTTTAGAGTCGGGGAATTGTATATTCTATGGTAAGATTTGCAATCTTTTTTGTATCTATGTTTTTTAGTCTTTGTACCTTCGCATACGGGGATACCATAGTTTTGAAAAATGGTGACACGAAAGTAGAATCGCTTAAAGTGATGGGGATGACTAATAAATATGTCACGGTAATGCTTTCAAAGAAAGATGTAAAATCTTTAAACAAAGAGTTTTCTCATGTTCAGGATTATCCGGATGTGATTGTTTTGACCACGAATAATATTGCTATTGATTGCAAGGTCAGGCAAGTTCTTGGAAATACCGTGAAGATATTAATTCCAACCTCAGCGATTGCATCTCTCAACATGACCTTTCCGTTTAACAATAATCTGAGTAAGCCGAACGGCGGTATACCGGGATTATCAGAAGAAAGAAAAACAGAACATCCAAAAGAATCAACCACGACAGAATCTCAGCGTGGTGAAGAACTTGTTGAACAGAAGGATGTGGTTGATGGGATAAGGATACAGACCGGAGACAAGCAGGTGACGGAAAAACCTTACAGGATAAAGACAAAAGTCTGGAATGTCCCGGAAAAAGACAGTTTAACCCATGATAAAATCGAGGCCAGGCCGAGTGTGACCCCTGGTGCAAGTAAATCCATTCCGGAAAAAGGCCAGGAAGAATTTGTTGATAAACCGGTGGATGGAGAACAAGAACAAGAACAAATGAGCGAATCGCAGGATGATACATCCGGAACTACTACTCAGGAAAAGCAGGAAAAGGAAAAAATGCCGGCTCAGGATGAAAAACTGGGAAGGATTGAGGGGAAGATATCTTGCGGTGGAAAGCCACTTATGGATTGTCAGGTAAAATTGCAAATGCTGGAAAAGGGTGGATTGTTAGCGAAGGTGTATCACCCCGTTGAAGGCGCAGAGGAGCTTGAGACGAGTACGGATGCGGACGGCGTATATCGTTTTATGAATGTTCCGCCGGGTTTGTATAAATTGCACTGGAAACCGCTTAACGAGACCTCGTGGGTTCGCAGATTCAAGATGGAGCCGGATGTAATTGTAGAGCCGGGAAAAGTTACAAATTCCGGAGAAATTGAAACCCTGAAGAGGACGCTCAACTGAAGAAAAATTTATTCTTTGTGAATAATTTTTTCATATTAAATATTTGAAACTATTATTTCAATAGTGAAATTTTGGTTTGGATAATGAGATGTAGTCGTTGTTTTGAATTCGATGAATATTAGAATTAACACTATGATTTTCCATTGGTTACATAATATTTTTCGAAAATTTTACTTTTTTTGTAAAAAGGAATAGAGATTGTTAGTTACTGATTCCCATTCTGTGGCTGATGTAAGATTTATGGCGGCGTTTTTCCTGTCTTTCTGAGAAAGTTTGTATTTGACAAACATGATTCGGGAGTATAGGATTTTGGTTTTTATTGTACGTTTTGTAAAAGATAGATATCACTGCTAAATTTTTTTTAAGTTAGAGATGGAGGTAATGATGGTAAAAAGCCTGAGGTTGTTTTCTATTATTGGTAGTTTAGCGCTTGGAATGGCATGGTCAGGCCATGTTGTAAGAGCGGATGCCTATAAAGAGGTTGAAGTGAAAGATGGCGGCTCGGTTGCTGGTACAGTTAAGTTTGATGGCGACGCCCCGTCTGCAAAGGTGTTAAAGGTTGACAAGGATGAGCAGACCTGTGGACATGAAGGTAAGCTTTCTGAGGAATTGGTTGTTAATGGAGAGTCAAAAGGGGTTAAGAATGTTGTCGTTTCTCTGGCAGATATAGCCGCAGGCAAAAAAGCTGAATTGAGTGCCGCTGTTGCTCTTGACCAGAAAGAGTGCGCATTTATTCCTCATGTTATGGCGATATCGGCCGGCGCAAGCATAGAGTTGTTAAACAGCGATAATGTAATGCACAATCTTCACTCTTGGTCGATCAAAAATCCGGCTTTCAATGAAGGGGTGTCCGGTGGTGGAAAGATGAACAAGAAGTTTGATCTTCCTGAGGTGGTAAAGATAACGTGTGACGTACATAAGTGGATGAGTTCGTATATTGTTGTGAAGTCAAATCCATATTTTGCAGTTACCGATGAAAATGGAAAGTTTAAGATTGACAATGTCCCGGCTGGCTCTTATAAGATTGAGGCATGGCAGGAGAAGCTTGGGAAAAAGACCGCTGATGTGGCTGTAAAGTCGGGTGAAGAGGCAGTAGTGGATTTTGCTTATGCGAAGAAATAACTGTGATCAAACTTATATGGAATGTGTAACTTACTCGTTTGAAAAGGCGCACTGCTAATGAATAAGAAGATATTTTTGCATCTGAGAAAAAGAAGTTCTGTTGTTGTTTTATTGTTTTTCTTTCTGCTGAGTTCTTTCGTGTCTGTATCTCTGCGGGCAAATGCCGCTGAAGCGCCAGTGCAGCCAACGGCTGGTGTTGAGCTGCCTCAGTTCGAGGCAGGCAAGGCGCAATCACCGGAAGGGAAGGTAACGGAAGGTGCAGGAACCGGCACTGCGGCTGTCGAGGAAGAAGAGGCGGGTCCTGTTCAATACCGAACGTTTTTTGGGATAGATTCACGCCTCATTGTTTGGATTGTCTCGGAACTCCATCTCATGTTTGCGGCCTTTGTGCTTGGCGTTCCTATCTTTGCTGTTATTGTTGAGATCGTAGGTTTTAAGGGTGGCGACATCAGATATGATAAGATGGCGAAGGAATTTACCAAGCTTTTGTCCGCTGCGTTCGCAACTACTGCGTCGTTGGGTGGCTTGCTCGGGTTTTGTCTGTTTGGCCTCTACCCGGAATTTATGAGCCATATGACCAATGTTTTTGCGCCAACCATGTACGTTTATGCCCTTATGTTTTTTGGCGAGGCATTTACCTTGTATGGTTACTATTATTCCTGGGAAATTCTTAAGAATTCTGCCGCGAAGAAGTGGTTTCATATCTTTTTGGGTATTTTGCTCAATCTCTTCGGTACGGGTTTGATGTTTATTACCAATTCATGGGCAACGTTTATGATGAGCCCTGCCGGAGTTGTGCCTGCCACGGGGAAAGTGCTTAGTCTCTATCACGCCTTTTATAATCCTCTCTGGATGCCGGTGAATATCCACCGTTTAATTGCGAATGTGTGCTTTGGTGGTTTTATCGTGGGCGCGTATGCTGCAGTTAAGTTCCTTGGCTCAAAATCTCAGGAAGAGAAGGCTCATTATGACTGGATGGGCTATGTGGGTAATTTTATTG
Source organism: Planctomycetota bacterium (assembly GCA_023261465.1). Lineage (GTDB taxonomy): Bacteria > Planctomycetota > Brocadiia > Brocadiales > Brocadiaceae > JAHFOW01. The sequence continues at coordinate 21,937 of JAHFOW010000009.1, read as the reverse complement.
GTGTGGGTGCGCTTATTCCGTTGCCTTTTGCAGGCTACTGGTTAGGTCGTGAAATCTACAGTACCAGCCCCGTAATGGGCAACATTATGATGGGTGGCGCATTCTCCTGGACGTTTATTATTCAGGCTGTCCTGATTGGTTTTCTCTTTATCGGAGCAAACTATTACTTGTGGCTTGGGATGTCAAGGATTAAGGGGTCGGAAAGGTATACGGGCTATATAAAGTTTCTGACGATGATCGTGTTTATGTGTTTTGCTGTATGGCTTACCCCGCACAATCTGCCTCTCAGTGGTGAAGAAAGAGCGATGATAGGCGAACAGTATCATCCTTTCTCGAAATACTTTGGCGTTATGGCGGCGAAGAATGCCGTGGTAAATCTTATTATTTTAACGACATTCTTCTCGTTCCTGATCTACCGGCGCAGCAATAAGGGGGATATGGTCCCATTTTCTGAACAAGGGAAAGTTGGTAAAATTGGTATCATGGCGGGTGTGGTTTTCTGTTTGCTGATGTTAGTCTCCTATGCAGTATCGCTGAATTTCGTCGAATTAGAAGCAAACATGAAGGTCTTTGTAAAACCTTTGATACGATGTTTGTATATTCAGGCATTTACGATATGCCTTGCCGCATTCCTGACGTTTAAAAATAAGGGAAAGTTGGGGCAGGCTCTGTTGTTCATTGTAACGCCGTGTATTGCGGTGCTCTACTTCTGGTATTATGGGTTCGAGGTTATGCAAAAAGCGAACCTTGTGCTGAGGTATCTGTCGGTTACGCAAGTTTCGATTGTAATGAGTTGTTTGATTATGAATGCAGTTATTGATATCTTTATGTTCCGTAAGGCGAAACTTGTTGGTGGCATTGAGTGGGGTAAGATGCCGGTCAGGTCACAATATGCATTGCTTCTCTTGTGTGTGGTCATTGTTATCCTGATGGGATTGATGGGTTTTATCCGATCGGGTTTGAGAATGGATTGGCACATTTATGGTGTCTTGCAGGATACTTCGCAATGGGCTTACACGCCGAGCCTTGCTTACATGGGAAGGGTTGTTGGTTTGATCGTAGCGCTCTTTTTGGGTCTTGTTACGTTCGTGTTTTGGCTTGCTAACCTTGGCGATAAGAAGGAAAAAGCGAAGGGGTATGAAGGTAATGAGATTGATACACACAGTGAAGAGTCTCACTAATATGAATGTGTTTTGTCAAAGAATATGGTTGATTGTATTAGTTGTTGTTTAATTGAACAGGGTAATTCTCAAGATGTTATAAAGAAGGTATAGAAAAAACTTATGAATAAGAGCATGCTAAAAATTACGGCTTTTGGTGTAGCAGTTTTAGGGTTCTATATCTACATCACTATGTATGTGTCAGGGCTTTCCGGTTCTGGCGGTGGTGGTGAATCAGCCGGTGGGGTAAGTCCCGAGGCTGGAGAAAAGATTTTTTGGGGGGATGGACAGTGCAGTACATGCCATAAGATAGGCTCTTCGGGTAGCGCGACAAGGGGTCCCGATCAGGAAGGTTTGGCCACGCGTTCAGAAGAACGGGCAAAGGAGCTTGGTATGCCTTCCGGTTTGGAGTATCTTGTTGAGTCCATTGTCGATCCTGAGAAATATATCGTGAAAGGGTATGACAAAATTATGCCCAGGGTGTATGACCCTCCTATCATGTTGTCGCGTGAAAAGATTCTGGCAGTTCTGGCGTATTTGCAGACTTTGGGCGGCGAGCCAGATTTAAACGCCATCATGAAGTATAAGGATAAAATTCCCGAGGCGTCAAAGAAGAAAGTAAAGCCCTGGATTGCCCCCATGGTGGTTGATGCGAAAGAAGGAGAGAAGGTGTTTTTTGATGACACGCGTCCAGTAACCTGCGGAAAGTGCCACGTTGCAAATGGCAAGGGTAAGAGGGTTGGTCCTGAGCTTACTGGAATTGGAGCAATCCAGACCCCTGAATATTTTGTCGAGTCAATACTTACCCCGAGTAAAAAGATTGTTAAGGGGTATGAAACCATGTATGTTATAACCAATGATGGAATTCCCTATAACGGTTTAATTAAGAGTGAAACGGATGCTGAGATCGTGTTGCTTAAGGAAGAAGGCGGCGAGATCGAGGAAGTGACTATTCCGAAAAGTGATATTCAGGAAATGAAAAAACAAGATGTTTCTATTATGCCTGGTAATATAGGTGAATTGTTGAGCGTTAGAGATTTTTATGGGATTGTTTCTTTCTTGCAAAGTTTAAAGTAGAAGAAGGTGTCGGGTATGCGAAGAGAACTACAGTTAGGAGTACGTTAATGGCCAAAAAACGCAGTCCATATTTATTAGTTAAAGTGATTTTTGCCGTTGTTTGTTTATTTTTGTTTCTCAAGTATGCAGCTCCAAAGGTTTTTCAGGTGCTCATGGCAAAAGAGCATTTAATGCCTACACCCAGCACTCTTATGATGTGGTATATGATTATGGGTGTGTTAGCGGGTTTGGTTTATGCTACGACAAGCAATCAGAAATTTGCTGATTTTCTTGGGTTTCTGCTGCCTGAAAAAGGAGCGATGGTGAAGTCGTTTATCCGGAAAATGCTGTTTTTTGCATTTCCGGTAATCATAGGATGGTTTGTTTATACGTGGTCTATCCCGGGTGCCGCATCGCCGGTGGAATTGAGAATCCAGCATCCAACATTGCCTCAGGAGTTTGAGAAAATGGAGAATCCGTTCAGGAATACTGATGCGGAGACGCAGCGGAAATGTATTGAAGAGGGCAAGATACTCTTTCAGACAAATTGCCGTCCCTGTCATGGATCTAAGGCTGATGGGAATGGACCTTTTGCGAATTCATTTCGTTTAAGGCCTATAAACTTCCAAGACCCCGGTACAATTGCAACAGTGGTTGATAACTATCTTTTTTGGAGGATAAAAGAAGGTGGCCCAGGTCTTCCTTCCGAAGCAACCCCATGGGATTCAGCTATGCCAGCATGGAAGGACGACCTGAAAGATGATGAGGTTTGGAAGATTATTATGGGTGAATATGATACCGCAGGCGTTATGCCGCGTCAGAGAGAAAAAACTGAGTAATGGGTGTTTCGGTTAGTCGGACTACGTGGTTCTCGTTTGCATTCGTGATTATTTATAAAGAGCAACAATAGAAGAGCAAAATTATGATAAAAGAATTTAAATGTTGTCTGTTCGGTTTTGGATTAATCGGAGTAAGTGTAGGCTTTTTTGGGCTCTCGTCAGAAGTATCGGCGCAGGCTTCTCATTTGTTCAGAACGTATAAACATGAAGTTCCTCAAAAATTGCCGGAGACCCAGGAGGCTGTCGCAGCGGGCAAGAAGGTTTATGAAAAGCGGTGCTGGTATTGCCACGGTATAGAGGGCAGGGGCGATGGTCCTGCTTCTAAAACAATGTTTCCCAAGCCAAGAAATTTTACCAGGAATGAGTATAAGGTACGCTCTACAACATTTGGTTCTGTGCCCACTGATGAAGACCTCTTCAGGATTGTTACCAGTGGGATAGAAGGTACAGCCATGCCTTTCTGGTACACCATCAGTGAAACGGAACGCTGGCAGGTTTTATATTATGTAAAAACCTTTAACGAGCAATTTAAAACAGAAACCTCACCCAAAGTGGTTTCGGTTGTGTCTGTAGTATCAACGCCCGATAGTGTACAGAGAGGTGCTGAGTTGTTTAAAGAATTTAAATGTTTTGAGTGTCATGGCGACGATGCGAGGGGTAATGGTCCCTTGACGGTAGCATTGCAGACAGAATGGGGTATGCCATACAGGGCGCGTGATTTAACAAAGGCATGGAATTTCAAGGGTGGAAATGCGGGTGAGGATATTTACAGGACGATTTCTACGGGCTTTAATGAAACGCCAATGGGCTCATATTTGGAAAAGATGTCTGATGAAGATCGCTGGCATGTTGCCCACTACGTTAAGAGTCTGGCTAAGGATATGATGTCTGATGTGGTTGTTAAGGTTAAATTGGTAGAGGGTGAAGAACTTCCGACTGAACCATCAGATGAAGCATGGAACAAGGCTACCCCTATGGAGCTTCCTTTGGCCGGGCAGATTTTAGTAAGTCCCCGTCAGTGGACACAGTCAATTGACGCTATAAGAGTAAGAGCGCTTTATAATAGCAATGATATTGCATTTTTGCTTGAATGGGATGATTCTACGAATAAACAGGAAGATGTTTTTAGGGATGCAGTCTCGGTTCAATTTCCCACGAAAATACCTGAATCACTGAAAAAACCATATTTTGCGATGGGAGATTCTAGCGGCGCCGTCAACCTATGGAGTTGGAAGGCTTACTGGAAAGAGGGGTTTGGCGCGATTGTTGAAGCGCCGGAGACAGAACCTGGTACCGTCTCTGAATTAAATGCAAAAGGCGTAAAAAATATTACGGTTCAGCCGCCTGAGAGCCAGAATGTGACAGGAAAGGGCGTCTACCAGAATGGTAGATGGAAGGTTGTCTTTAAGCGGAGTCTTCAGACCGAGGATGCAAAAAATGATCTTCAGTTTGAGATTGGTAAGTTGATTCCGATAGCATTTGCTATATGGGATGGGTCTAATAGTGATGTTGCGGGGTTAAAGTCTGTTTCATCCTGGTACTATGTAATCCTTGAAAAACCCGTTCCTAAAACGGTCTTCATTTATGTGCTCTTTGCAATTATCATGGGTGCTAGTATAGAGGTCTGGTTTATAGCGCGGCTACGTAGATTTCCCCCTAAATTAGAAGAAGAGCAGGAATAGAAAATCTAGTTAAGGAGTTTTTATGAGGTTAAGGTCAATGGTGAGCTTACAGAAAGTTTTAATTTTTACGACGTTAGCATGTCTGCCGTTAGCGGCGTTTTATCGCAGTTCGTCTGGTGAAGAAAGAAAGATTGATTCTCTTTTTTTAGAATTAGATAAAAAATATCGGATTCCTGAAGCATGGACAGTGCTTCCGTTTGAATTGGAAGACCCATGGAAGCGGGTAAAAAACGGTCCTCCGCTCACGAATATTATTAACAAGGCAAAAGTTGAGTGGTTGTCACGGTGGATTGCTAATCCTAAAAAAGTTGTTCCGAACGCCAAGATGCCAAACCTTGGTTTGGATTTTGAAGAGATAAAAGCCGTTATTGTATTTCTCAGTAGTATTTCTGATAAACAGCTTCCCCAGGTTACTTGGGATTCATTTCTTTTGAAAAAGGAAGATGAGCTGTCATCGGACGAATATGACAAGATGGATAAAATATACAACAACGGTAAGGGTGCGTGGGGTCGGGCGCGTTGCACCATCTGTCATCCCATAAAAGGCGTTGGCGGTAATGTAGGTGTTGGGCCTGACCTGGGTGAAATAACAACAAAAATAAACCGAAATTGGCTCTATGACTGGCTGGGGAATACGAAAAGCCATTTTCCCAATACCATGATGGCACAATACCGGTTCAATGATGCTGACTTGCGTGGTCTTGTCGAGTTTGTGATGCGTGATACACAGTTTATTCCCGAAGAAAAAGATGAGGAAGAGGGAGTAAAAGGCAAGTCTGCTGAACAAGAAGTAAATGTATTAACTGAAAAGGAGTTTGATAATCTCCGAAAAGATACAGCAGCCATTGAAAAAGGGAGAGATGTTGTCGAGAGGGCGCGGTGTTTCGTCTGTCATGATGTTAAAGGAATTTCAGAACTCATGCCAGTGGTTGAAAAGAAAAGGGACGGACTGGCCGGCTTTGAAAAACTTGTGTATGAAATTCGTTGCTTAACGTGTCACAGAATACAGGAAAAAGGCGGTAGCTATGCGCCAAATTTAACGATTGCCGGAAGCAAAATTAAGATGACGTGGGAAAAACAGTTTTTGCAAGCACCTGATATTATCCGGCCACTGAGCCAGCAGATGCCCAAGTTTAATTTAACCGACGATGAGGCAAAGGTTGCTGTTGATTATATCGAAAAGAATTTGATTGTTAAGGAAGGTCTTCCAAAGCCACTTGAAGAAGGTAGTATAACCGCCGAAATGATTGCTGGCGGAGAAAAACTCTTTTTTGAGAAGGGTTGTAACACCTGTCACGCAGAAGGGCCTAAGGGAGGCGGTGTTGTGGGTCCAAACTTACAAACTGTCGGCGACCGGTTACAGACGGGGTATTTGTTTTATCATCTGAAGAACCCGCAGAGAGCAAATCCGCAGGGAGTTGAGCCCAATTTTGGATTATCTGATGATGAATTGAAGGTGCTTGTTGCTTTTTTGGTTGATCATGTGACGAGGAAAGAAGGAAAATAAATGATGGGTAAGAAAATATTAGCTATTATTTCATTATTCGTTGCTTTTAGTACAGTAGGTGGATATAGCGCAGCCAGGGCGGCTGATACATCTCCGCGAGAGCAGTCGTTTTTATTATCTCCAAAAAAGACTTATGAATATTATTGCTCGCCTTGCCACGGAATGGGTGGAAAAGGCGATGGCACATTTTTTACGATTGATTTAAAGCCAAAACCACGTAATTTTACCGACGTTGAGTATATGAAAAAGAGGACGGACGACCAGCTTGTGAAATCCATAACCGAAGGTTCTAAGTCAGTGGACAAGTCAAATCTTTGTCCTCCGTGGGGGAAAACGATTTCAGAAAAAAGGATTAAGGAACTGGTTACGCATATACGCGGTTTTTCTTCGCCGGTAGCACAACAGGTTGCTTCAGTTGCTAAGGAAGGTAAAGTTGTGGTAGAAAAAACAAGTACTTTTAAATCTTCTCTCCGGTGGGGCTTTCTAGCAGTTATAACAATTGCATTAGCAGGAGGCGCGGTGAGCGAGCTGAAAAAACTGAAAAAAGAGTCGTTGTAGTGTAAAATTTGAATGATGGGATTTCTATGTATAAAAAAATATTCATTGCGATTGATAATTCAATCTATTCCAATTATTGTATTGACTTAGGAATAGAAATTTCTAAAAAGTTTGACTCCCATTTAGTAGGTTGCCATGTCTATGACGCCACTTTGCATCAACGACGTTTTAGAGACATGGAAAATGGATTGCCTCCCCAATATCAAGATGAAAAAACCCTACAGCATCAGCGCGAACTCCACACTTCATTAATTAACCTGGGACTCAAATTAATCTCTGAGTCCTATCTTGGCGTATTTAAAAACAAATGCAAGGATGCTGGCGTTTCCCACGAGGAACTTCTTCTTGAAGGCAAGAATTACCACGAGATCATTCAAGAGGTGCAAAGAAATTCTTATGACCTTGTAATTTTAGGCGCACTTGGACTTGCCGCTGTGAATGAGAATTTGATAGGAAGCGTGTGCGAACGTGTTGTAAGACGTATTAACACGGATGTCCTGATCGTTAAGAATAATAATTTTCAGGGGAAGGTGTTAGTTGCTGTAGATGGTAGTAAACAATCTACTGCCGGAGTTGCGTCCGCGTTGGTATTCGCGCGTTCTTTTGGTATGAAACCTGATGCGATATCTGTATTTGATCCGCATTATCATCGTGTGGCTTTTGGGAGCATTGCCAAAGTGCTTTCTCAAGAGGCTGGTCAGATATTTCGATTTAAAGAGCAGGAAACCTTGCATGAGGAAATAATTGATAAAGGGCTTGCTAAAATCTACCAAGGTCACCTGGACAAGGCTCAGAGTGTGGCTGCACAGGCAGATATCCGAATGGAAACGATATTGCGGGACGGAAAACCCTATGACCAGATTTTAAAATACATTTCCCATGAAAATCCCTCCCTTTTAGTTGTTGGTCGTACCGGAATTCACAATACCCATGGGCTTGACCTTGGAAGTACGACTGAAAATTTGCTGAGACTCGCCCCGTGTAATATTTTACTTGCTGGTGGAAGTGTACCTCTGAAAAAAGAGACTCTTTTGGAAGGTAAAGAGTTTCACGATTTGAACAAAGACAAGAACTACTTGACCGCCAGCTATGACAAAGCATTTCACGAAGATGGTCTTTTTAGAAAAGAGGTTTTTACGAGTGCGGTTGCCAAAAAACCAATTGAGAATTCCTGCCATTCTGTTACGTGGACACAGGAGGCAACTGTACAAACCGAACGTATACCTTCGTTTATTCGTGAGGTGGTGCGAAAGAAGATAGAAGAGTACGCCAAAAGGGAAGGTTTTAAGGAAATTACTCCTCAGATTGTTCATGATGCAAGAGCTGGGATTATGGCTGACTCAACATTTCATAAAAGCTAGAAGGAGGTATGAGAATATAATAATTTGCAATCACAGGTCTGCGTGGTATGATTTAGATATAATTTGACGTGAGTTCTTAAATTGGATTTTTTATAGGAGGAGAGGGAATGAAAAGACGTTTGATGTTGTTGAAAAGGTATGGATTTGCCCTCCTGAGTTGTGCGTTTCTCAGCACATCGGCATTTGCTGCTGAGGATACAGCACCTGGGGTAAAGGGGGCGTCTGATGAGGAATATACTCCAGCTAAGGAAGTCTTGACGGTCAAGTATGTGCAAATGGAAAAACCGTACCATCTGGACGTTGAGTCGCTGACGGGTAGTTTCAAGGATGCAAAAGAGGTTGTTATTCCTCTGCAAAAACAGGATAAGGCATTTCCTAATGGTGGTGGTTCTGTTAGTAATGCAGAAGTAAAGGCTATTCATGACGGACTTTCAATTTATTTTCAGGTAAAATGGAAAGACCCGACCAGGAATGCGCGTGCTATTGCCGTTCAGGAATTCCGGGATGCCGTAGCATTGATGTTTCCTTTGGGAACGGTTTTGATGGACCCTGCTGAACATTTTAGTCCTAGAATGGGCGATAGGGAAAAACCTGTAAACCTCTGGCATTGGAAGTCCGATTGGGAAGCGGACATGCTTGTTAAGGGTGAGTTGGAAGACGTTGAGGCACAATATCCAAATATGCATGATGATTTCAATCTGAATCCTTACAGTGCGTATTATCACAGGGATTTGATTACCAGCATTGCCGTGTTGTCAGGGGGGCGGGCTGCTCGTAATCTTTTGTCGCAGCCTGGTAGGGGGCGTTCTGTCGAAGACCTGAATGCCGAAGGTTTTGGTACTTTAACCACACAGGACCATCAGGATGTTTTTGGGTGCAGCCGCTATGAAGATGGCGAATGGACGGTGATTTTCTATCGTTCGCTTATTACTGAGGATCCTCATGATGCACAGTTTGTTCCTGGGGGAAATACCTTCTTTAACATGGCTGTGTGGAATGGCGGGGAAAAAGATAGGAACGGGCAGAAAAATATATCTATTCAATGGCATCCTCTGTCAATAGAACGAGTTGCATGGCAATAGGAGCTATTGAGGATATTTTGTTAATAATTCTTGAAAGGAGGAATGTAAGATGACACTAGTACACAACTGGCATTTAGGGAGACGTATGGAGTATCCCTACTTTGAATCCAGACCGAAAAGACAGTTTGCCGCAGTGTTTAATATTAACAGGTGTATTGCTTGTCAGACATGTACAATGGCCTGTAAGAGTGCCTGGACTTATAATAAAGGGCAGGAGTACATGTGGTGGAATAACGTCGAAACTAAGCCATACGGTGGTTATCCACAGTCATGGGATGTTAAGACTTTAAAATTGATTGATAATGGCGAGAATACCTGGTTTACCGATGAAAAGGACGAAAAGTTATCTCCTTACGGTGTTTATGAAGGTGATACGATATTCGAAGCCGCTGCAAAGAAAAATATTAATCAGTGGGCTGTTGGATATATACCAGAAGATAAGGAGTGGAGGTCTCCAAACATTGGAGAAGACGTTGCGAAGAGTAATAATAAATCAGATGAGTACTCTTCTCTGCCGGAGCATAGTCGTTGGTTCTTTTATATACAAAGGCTTTGCAATCACTGTACATATCCAGGCTGTTTAGCGGCTTGCCCAAGAAAAGCGATTTACAAAAGAAAAGAAGATGGTATTGTGCTTATAGACCAGAAGAGGTGCAGGGGTTACCGGAAATGCGTAGAGCAATGCCCATATAAGAAGCCCATGTACAGAGGTTTGACAAGGGTTAGCGAAAAGTGTATTGCCTGCTACCCTCGTGTTGAAGGGAAAGATCCATTGACAAAGGGACGCCCAATGGAAACCAGATGTATGGCCGCCTGTGTAGGGCAAATCCGGTTACAGGGTTTCCTGGATGATAACCCAAAGAATCCGGTTACCTGGTTGATTAAGCATGATAAGCTCGCATTACCATTGTATCCACAGTTTGGCACAGAGCCAAATATTTATTATATCCCTCCAAGGTGGGCGCCGAGGCCTTATTTAAGGCAGATGTTTGGCCCCGGTGTTGATGAGGCGATTGATAAGTTTATGGTGCCATCAAGAGAAAGATTGGCAGTATTATCATTGTTCAGGATGACACAATCCATAGTCTTCGAATATAAAATTGAAGAAGGCCCTAAAGTATTTGAAACGATGATTCACGGTAAGAAGTTTGAAATGTACAATGATACCGTGATTGGGTTTGGTGAAGACGGACAGGAGATTGTAAGAACAACGATAGAAGAGCCAATTCATATTAGGGACCCGAAACACTTAAACTCAATTTAATCTGAATTAGAGGTTTAAAATGACAACGAGTAATAGCCTTGCTGATAGTGATGTAGCATTCAGCACTGAAAATTTAATAACTCGCAGTATGATGTACCAGGTTCTTTCTGGGTGCTTTATTTATCCTGTAGAGAAAAATTTATCATCTCTGAAAAGTCCCGATTTTGAAGTTTTTAAGGCTGATCTGGTGCAGTGTTTTTTGTCTGCTGATAATGGTGCTGAGTTAAAGAAATGGCTGGATAAATTACAGGAGTTGTTTTGTGAGAACCCCGTTTCTAAGCTTCAGAAACTTTATCAGTGCCTTGTCGGTCATACGATTTCAAAAGATTGTCCACTCTTTGAAACTCAATATGGCGCAGCAGATGTTTTTCAACAGACTCATGAATTGGCTGATATACAGGGCTTTTACAAGGCCTTTGGCTTGGATACTTCTGAGGTGGAAAAAGAGCGATGCGACCATATTAGTGTTGAGCTTGAATTTATGCATTTCCTCCTCTATAAACAGGCGTATGCTTTAGAGAATCATGGTGAAGAGAAAGCCCTGATCTGTCTTGATGCTCAAAAGAAATTTCTCAAAGAACATATCGGGAAATGGGTGCCTTTATTTACAATCCTCTTTGGTAGAAAAGCAGAGGATGGTTTTTATCATGCACTCTCTGCGGTGACCAGGGAGTTTATAAGGCTTGAAATGGGTCTCCTGGGAGTTAGGACTGAGATGTATAAGGAATCTGATTTAACTCAGGAGTTGGTTGCCGGCGCACCTGATGAATGTCTGTCTTGCGCTACATTTGAGGATACAGAAGTTTAGGAGCTGGATTGGTATGAAATTAGAATTTGATCCTGGTCTTGTTGAATCGGTGATATTTAAAGAACTGAAGTCTCATGAAGAAAAGGGTGATTTTCGCCTTACGGATGAATATCATTCTCTTGCTGATCCTGTCTATGATAATTTCCCTTTAGATGAACGGCCTGCGCAGTTTAGAAAAATAGAGTGGGATTTTTTTAAAAAACTCGGTTTTCTGAAGTATTTGAACGAGATTTTTGATGAGTTTGGCGAACTTAACGGGAAAGTAGCAGGTGCGGTAATAATAAAGGCGCGCAGTTTGTTTGAAGAGGGCTCTGATCTTTCGAAGGGTCCGAGTGTAGACCCTGTTCAGAAGCGTATTGTCGTGAAGTTGCTCTACGACCGGTTTCAGGAACTGCCCTATTTAAAAAAAATGCTCAGACATGAGTTGATGCATGTTTCCGACATGTTGAATCCTTTGTTTGGCTACAAGGATGAGAGACTGGGTGGCAACCCGATGGAAGAAAGCATCGTTCGGGAGAAATATAGCATCTTCTGGGATATTTTTGTTGATAGCCGGCTTATTCGAAAGGGTCTTGAAACTATATCTGATAAAGATTCCCGCTACTGGGAATTTGAATCTCAGTATAAGAAGATACCTGCTGATGTTAAGCAGGCGCTTTTTGAAAATCTTTGGAATGATGAAAATTTAACTCACCCAAAGATATTTGACATGGCAAAAGACATTAATCACCTGATGAAAATTACAGAAGGGTTATCAGTAAAACCAATTCAAAAAGCAAAAAAACAAATATTACCAGGGGCACAATGTCCCCTATGTCAATTTCGTACCTTCAGCTGGGCCGAGAAGTTTGATCCGGGCTCGCAAGTGGTTGCGGGTATCAAAAAGGATTTTCCCGATTGGGAGCCAGACGATGGTGTTTGTGAAAGGTGTGCAGAGGTATATTTAGTAAATGCCCCTGTTTGTTAATTGAAATTTTATAGTTAATGCGTTTATATACATGGTTTAAAATGAGAAAGGAGTAGGAATATGAAACTTACGAGAAGGACTTTCCTACAGGTTGCCGGTGCGGCTGGAGCAACGTTTACCGTTGCAAATAAAACAATGGCATTCAGGTTGTTAAAGCCTGCCGTGGAGGTTGGCAACCCGTTGGATGCATATCCGGATCGCGCATGGGAAAGTGTATATCGCGAACAGTATAGGTATGATCGTACCTTTACCTTCGTTTGCTCTCCAAATGATACCCATGGCTGTAGAGTACGGGCATTTGTCAGGAACGAGGTCGTTATGAGGGTCGAGCAGAACTATGACCATCAGAACTACGCAGATCTTTATGGGAACAAGGCCACGAGGAATTGGAACCCCAGGATGTGTCTCAAAGGGTATACATTCCATCGCAGGGTTTATGGACCATACCGGTTAAGATACCCATTAATTCGAAAGGGATGGAAGCAGTGGGCTGACGATGGCTTCCCCGATTTGACGCCGGAGAATAAATCGAAGTATATGTTTGATGCAAGAGGTCAGGATGAACTTTTAAGGGCTTCATGGGATGAGGCATTTACCTATGCTTCAAAGGGTATCATTCATATTACAAAGAAATACAGTGGTGATGAAGGCGCAAAGAAGCTTTTAGATCAGGGTTATCCAAAAGAAATGGTTGATCCCATGAAGGGTGCCGGCACAAGGACATTCAAGGGTCGTGGTGGTATGGGTGCGCTCGGTGTCATTGGGAAATATGGCATGTACCGGTTTAATAACTCACTTGCGCTTGTTGATAGCCATAATAGGAATGTAGGCGCAGATAAGGCGCTGGGTGGCAGAAATTGGTCTAATTATACATGGCATGGCGACCAGGCGCCCGGTCATCCGTTTACTCACGGGCTACAAGCTTCTGACGTTGACATGAACGATATCCGGTTCTCTAAGTTAGTTATTCAGACAGGTAAGAACCTTATCGAAAACAAAATGCCTGAAGCACACTGGCTGACACAGGTTATGGAAAGAGGTGGAAAGCTTGTCGTGATTACTCCGGAATATAGCCCATCCTCACAAAAAGCTGATTACTGGATACCGATAAAGTGTAATACTGATACCGCGCTTTTCCTGGGCCTGACGAAAATATTAATGGACGAGAAGCTGTATGATGCAGATTATGTAAAGAAGTTTACCGATTTCCCATTGCTCGTTAGGACAGATACCTTGAAAAGATTGAAACCCAATGATATCTTCCCTGATTACAAATTAGAAGACATTTCACATGGCGCAAGCTATAAGATTCACGGTTTACATGATGATCAGAGAGAAATAATAGGTGACTTTGTTGTCTGGGATTCAAAAACAAGCAGTCCAAAGGCAATTACCAGGGACGATGTTGGCGATAAGTTGACCGCCAAAGGTATAGACCCTGTACTCGATGGCACATTTAAGGTTAAGACTGTGGATGGGAAAGAGATTGAGGTGATGCCCCTCTTCGAAATGTATAAAATACATCTGAAAGACTATGATATTGACTCTGTCGTTGAAATGACAAATTCACCGAAGGAGCTTATTGTAAGGTTAGCGCATGACATTGCTACCATAAAACCAGTTGCTATTCACTACGGCGAAGGTATCAATCACTATTTCCATGCAACACTGATGAACAGGTCAACCTATTTACCTCTTATGTTGACGGGGAACGTCGGGTATACCGGTTCTGGTTCACATACCTGGGCTGGAAACTACAAGGCTGGAAACTATCAGGCTTCCAAGTGGAGCGGTCCGGGATTCTATGGATGGGTGGCTGAGGATGTATTTAATCCAAATCTTGACCCGGATGCCCCGGCAATGGATCTCAAGGTAAAAGGCCGCGCCTATGATGAAGAGGTTGCTTACTGGAACCACAGTGAAAGGCCTCTTATTGTTAATACGCCGAAATATGGTCGTAAGGTTTTCACGGGTAAAACACACATGCCGACGCCTACCAAGATTATGTGGTTTACGAACGTAAACCTGGTTAACAATGCAAAGCATGTATACCAGATGTTAAAAAACGTAAACCCCAATATCGAGCAGATCATGTCTACTGACATTGAAATGACAGGCTCTATTGAGTATGCTGATTTTGCGTTTCCGGCTAACTCCTGGATGGAATTTGAGTCTCATGAAATGACCAATTCATGCTCAAATCCGTTTATTCAGATTTGGAAGGGTGGAATTAGACCTGTCAACGATTCTAAGGACGATGTAATGATCCTGGCCGGTATGGGAGCTAAACTTGGAGAACTTCTCAGAGATATGCGATTCCAGGATGTATGGAAGTTTGCCTTAGAGGGCAGACCAGAGGTGTATATCAACAGGTTGCTGGATGGCAGCACTACCATGAAAGGCTACACGTTTGGTGATATCATAAGTGGTAAGTATGGTGAACCAGGCGTTGCGCTTCTGATGTACAGGACATATCCAAGACAACCGTTCTGGGAACAGGTACACGAGAGTTTACCGTTTTATACACCAACGGGAAGGTTGCAGGCTTATAATGATGAATCAGAGATTATCGAGTATGGCGAGAATTTTATTGTTCATCGTGAAGGGCCGGAAGCAACCCAGTACTTACCAAATGTAATTGTGAGTACCAATCCGTATATTCGTCCCGATGATTATGGAATTCCTGAGAATGCAGAGCACTGGGAAGACAGAACCGTCAGGAATATCAAGAAATCATGGGCTGAGACAAAACAAACAAAGAACTTCCTTTGGGAGAAGGGGTATAAGTTCTATTGTTTAACGCCAAAGTCTCGTCACACGGTACACTCTCAGTGGGCCGTCACAGACTGGAACTTTATCTGGAATAACAACTTTGGTGATCCCTATAGAATGGATAAAAGGATGCCGGGTGTTGGTGAGCATCAGGTAAATATCAACCCATATGCGGCGAAAGACTTGGGTATTGAAGATGGCGATTATGTATATGTTGACGCAAATCCTGCTGATAGACCGTATGAAGGTTGGAAACCGAACGACCCATTTTATAAGGTAGCCAGACTTATGCTGAGGGCAAAGTATAATTCATCCTATCCTTACGGGGTATTGATGATAAAACACTCTTCGTGGATTGCAACGGAAAGGAGTGTAAAAGCACATGAAACCAGACCGGATGGCCGGGCGTTGTCAGCGGGTACCGGATATCAATCAAGCTTCCGTTATGGTTCTCAGCAGAGTCTCACCAGGGATTGGTCAATGCCGATGCATCAGCTTGACAGTCTGTTCCATAAAGCCAAGATTGGTATGAAGTTTATCTTTGGCTTTGAGGCGGATAACCATGGTATCAATACTGTTCCAAAGGAGACGCTGGTAAAGATTAGCAAGGCGGAGGATGGTGGTATTGGTGGTAAGGGTGTATGGGATCCTGCAAAGACAGGCTACACTACGGGTAATGAAAACGATTTCATGAAGAAATACCTTAACGGTGAGCTCGTGAAGGTCGAAAAAGCCTAGATTTAACATGTTATTTATAGTGAGCTAACAGATGTTCTATGCATTTGTTAGCTCACTTAGTTTTTAGAATTTTTAAGAATCGTATAAAAGGAGAAATAAATTTATGAAAAAATATTTTATTTCCGGAATTATTGCTGTATCATGCCTGGCATTTACCTGTAATTCGGTTGTTTGGGCTCAGGCAGAAGAAAAAAAGGCATTGACGCCTGAAGAGGTCGTTGCAGCGCAAAAGAAGCTTGAGGAGATGCAGCAAAAGTTGAAAAAGGCAGTCAAGAATGTGCCTGCCGTAGAAAATGCTGGTTCCGTAACCGGTGTTGTTACCTGTCAGAAGATGAGGAATAATGCCGATGCTATTGTATTTATTGAAAAGGTTGGCGATAACAAATTTGCCCCACCAACGGATCATGCAGTAATCGATCAGATTAATCTTACCTATGTACCCAGGGTGGTTGCATTACAGAAAGGGACAGTTGCTGATTTTCCCAACAGTGATGCAGTTCGCCACAACGTATTTTCACCGCCAACCGCAGCGCTCCAGTTCAACTTAGGCACATATCCTTCCGGCGTTATTAAGGAGGTGACGTTTGATGTCGTTGGTGAAACCCCATTACTGTGCAATGTCCATAGCGAAATGGCTGGCTTTGCGGTTACCTTTGAAAATCCTTATTTTGCTGTTACCGATAAGGATGGGAATTATACCATTGAAGGAGTTCCACCAGGAAAATACGTTGTTAAAACCTGGCACGAAAAACTCAAGGAAATAAGTCAGGAAGTTACGGTAGAGGGTGGCAAGGCTGCAACAGCGAATTTTGATTTGAAGAGAAGAAGATAATAGTTTCTGTTGCTCTGAAGTTATTAAACCAATTTCAATTTTATTGATTCCAGTGAGGGATAAAAACCTCACTGGAATTTTTTTTATTATTAAAGAAGGAAATAAGCGCCTTCTTGTCAATTCTTATTGCTAAAATTTAAGTGGAAAGCATAAATAATATAACTGAAAAAGATTTTCCCTGGATAATATCTGTCCAGGTATGTAAATTAAAATATTTTGAGAGTAAAACACCTTCCGCACATGAAAACCGGCAAGGTCTTACCGGTTTTTATAAGGAACCGGTGGCAGGTAAGATTTGGGTAGGTATTTGCAATCTTTCCGGGGACAATCAAGCCGATCTTGAAAATCACGGCGGTGCAGATAAGGCAGCGCTTGCATATTCAGCAGACCATTATCCTGTTTGGCTCAAGGAACTTTCTCTTCCAGATTTACCGTATGGTGGATTTGGGGAGAATCTTACCATTGTCGGAATGACAGAAAAAACCGTATGTATTGGTGATACCTATGCAATTGGAGATGTGCTCCTCCAGGTTTCCCAGCCCCGACGGCCATGCTGGAAGATTTCTCGCCGATGGCAAAGAGATGATTTAGCTGACCAGGTTGACAAAACCGGACGTACCGGATGGTATTTCAGGGTGCTCAAAGAAGGATTCATTGAGACGGGACTTCCTGTGGTGCTCCTTGAACGTCCATATCCGCAGTGGACGGTTGAGCATTCCTATGAGATTATGAAAAACAGACGTTCAGATATCCCGACAGCCCGGAAACTTGCCGCGTGCCGCCTTCTCTCTGTGAACTGGCGTACAAAATTGGTTGAAACGAAGCGCTGGGATACGATAAAAGAAGGTGTTAAAGGGTTTGTTCATAAATTTAAAATTGACAAAATTGTTTAATAGCGAATATAATAAATTTTTCTAATTTAATCATATAAAGTAAACGTCTTGATAAGCTGTCATAGCAATTGCCGTTGCAAGCGGGGTAAAGCACTCTTTCTCATGAGATTGTTTTAGGCAAAGTTTTCGCTATGATAATTTTTTTGATGTTGACTACAATTAATCACGTATTGTTTGGAATATATGTTTCAACGCCATAAAACACGAATCGTTAATGTAGGTGGTGTACTTATCGGGGGAAATAACCCGGTTTCCGTGCAAACCATGACAAAAACCCATACCGAGGATATAGACGCCACGGTGCGGCAGATTAGGGAATTGGAGGAGGCTGGCTGTCATATAGTTCGCCTTGCCGTGCCCACGATCGTTTCCGCTAAGTGTCTCGGCATTATTAAAAGACAGATAAAAATCCCGATGGTTGCGGATATACACTTTGGCCACCACCTTGCACTGGAGGCCATTGCCCAGGGTGTGGATAAAATACGGATTAACCCTGGTAATATGAAGGATAAAAGTAAATTAGAAGAGGTGGTTATGGCGGCAAAGGATAGGGGTATTCCAATACGTATTGGGGTTAATTCAGGTTCTGTTCGTGGTGAGGGTGACAATCATGAGGAACTTACGTCATTAATGGTTAAGACCGTCCTCCGTTATTGTGAACACTTTGAATCGCTGGGATTTAAAGATATTGTGTTATCTCTTAAGGCATCGGATGTGCCTTCAACCCTTGCTGCGTATCGGTCTATAGCTACGTTGTGTGACTATCCCCTGCATCTGGGTGTTACTGCCGCAGGACCTCCAAGCCTTGCAACGATTAAGTCAGCAATTGGCATAGGGGGATTACTCTCGGAAGGTATTGGCGATACTTTGCGTGTTTCCTACACGGGCGCGCCCGAACTGGAGGTTAAGGCCGGTTATGAAATCCTTGAGGCGTTGGGTCTTTACAAACGTCAGGGTGCTGAGCTTATTTCCTGCCCTACGTGTGGCCGTTGCGAGATTGATCTTGTGAATATTGTTGAAAAGGTGAGACAGCGTTTGCCGGTTGATAAGAAAAATCTTCAGATAGCCATTATGGGTTGTGTGGTGAATGGACCCGGAGAAGCACGTGAGGTTGATATTGGAATTGCTGGCGGTAAAGGATTTGGCTTTCTCTTCAAAAAGGGAGAAAAGGTTCGAAAGATACCAGAAGACCGCATGGTTGATGAGCTTTTGGAAGAAATTACCCGCATGTCATAATGATAAAAAATATTGTTGTCCTCGGTTCCACAGGTTCTATAGGTAAAAACACCCTTGAAGTTGTTCGAAATTTAAAGGACGAATTCCGGGTTGTTGGCCTCTCCGCAAATTCCCGATGGGAACTCCTCTCTGAGCAAATCGATGAGTTTCAGCCTGCCTATATTGCACTGAATAACGGTGAATTAGTTAAAAAGTTAAAAAACCGCTTCTCAAACAATCGGCTCGAAATCATCACGGGAAATAATTGCCTGAAAGAACTTGTTTTAAGAGACGAGGTTGATATTGTGGTTTCTGCCGTTGTGGGCGCCGTTGGTCTGCCGGCGGCTATTGCGACATTACAACAGGGGAAAACTCTCGCACTCGCCAATAAGGAGTCATTGGTAATGGCAGGGCATATTGTGATGTCGTTGGCAAAAAAAGACCAGATTTTGCCGGTGGATAGCGAGCACAGCGCTATCTTTCAAGCCCTTCAATCCGGCAGGCGCGATGAAATAAAGCGTGTTATTATTACGGCGTCGGGAGGCCCCTTTTATGACTATCCTCAAGATAAGCTGTCTGATGTAAAGCCTGCTCAGGCGCTCAAGCACCCTACATGGCAGATGGGGCAAAAGATTACCATTGATTCCGCTACCCTGATGAATAAAGCGCTGGAGATAATTGAGGCGCGATGGTTGTTTGATTTGAAAACAGAGCAGATCGATGTGGTAATCCATCCGCAATCAATCATTCATTCTATGGTGGAATTTTGTGACGGGTCGGTAATTGCCCAGATGGGTATGCCTGATATGAAGGTGCCCATTCAGTATGCATTAACATATCCTGATCGAAAATCATTAAGTGTCCAACATCTGGATTTGTCAAAGATTGGAAGCCTTACCTTTAAAAAGCCTGACATGAAAAAATTCCCTGCGCTAAGGTTGGGTTTTCAGGCTGCAAAGGAAGGCGGCACGGTTGGAGTAACTCTCAATGCAGCGAATGAGGTTGCGGTTCAGGCATTTCTGAATGGTCAAATTAAATTTACCGAAATTTCATCCAGTGTTGAAAAGGTAATAAACAATCATCTTTTTATTAAAAACCCTTGCCTTGAGGATATTTTAGCTGCAGATTCCTGGGCAAGACAGGAGATTACAAAATGCCTTTTGTAGATGTTTCAACAAATGTTTTACAGGTTATCATTGGGATTGGATTGCTGATTTTTATCCATGAGCTTGGCCATTTCCTTGTTGCGAAGAAAATAGGAGTAAGGGTATATGCCTTTTCTTTGGGATTCGGTCCCGCTATTTTTAAAAAGAAATGGGGCGAAACAGAATACCGGCTTTCATTAGTGCCCCTGGGAGGGTATGTAAAGCTTGCAGGCGAGGGCCCTGATGAAGAAAAAACGGGAGCTTCCTGGGAGTTTTCATCCAAGAGTGTTGGACAGCGCGCTGCCGTGCTTGTTGCCGGCGTGGGGCTTAACGCTATTCTTGCCTTCATTGCCTTCATTGTTGCCTTTCAGATCGGCGTTCCCTTTATAGCGCCGGAGGTTGGCCAGGTTATGCCGGGTTCTCCTGCGTGGGAAGCGGGAATACAAAGGGGGGATAAGGTTGTCGAGGTCGATGGAAACAGGGATATTGATTTTGAAGACCTCTTTACCATTATAGCCTTAAATACTTCTACCACGGGATTGCCAATTAAAGTAGAACGGGATGGAAAGATTCTGGATTTCACGGTAATGCCCACGTATGATGCAGAACATGGCATTCAAAGGATAGGGATTGCGCCTGCTACCAGCCTGGAGGTTGACAAACTATTTGCATTTGAAAACAATGTTTCCCCGGCAAGAGATGCTGGTTTGCAGGTTAAGGATATTGTGGTCGCTGTAAATGGCAAACGGATTTCCACAGAAGATGAATTTCGTGAGATAGAAATGCAGAATCCCGGCAAAGAAATTTCGGTTGTTGTTTTAAGGGATAAAAGAGAGGTAGAACTCAAGATAACCCCATACAAGTCATGCCGTTGGATGCTCGGTCTTTCCTGTGCGACTGCCCGCATTGATGGCGTTAGGAACGATAGTCTCGCCATGAACGCAGGTTTTTTGAAAGGCGATGAGATTACAGAGGTTAATGCAAAGCCTGTAACCGGATTTTCTGAAATAGGCAAACTGGTATTGGAATCTGAATCTGAATCTGAAACATACGCCTTTACCATTAAAAGGAATGATCAGATTTCTTCTATTGCTGTGACTTTGAAGGATGCAAAAGAAAGAGCGTCGTTTCTGAGTGGATTTTCCCCCTTTTATGGATTAATAATTGATTCTGTAGTCGATGGATTTCCTGCGGAAAAAGTTGGTTTAAAACCGGGCGATAAAGTTACTGCTCTGAATGAAAAGGAGGCAAAGGACTGGAACTCATTACTTCAGACAGTTATCATGGGACAGGGAAAACCAATGGTAGTTGAGTGGATGCGTGACGGTAAGCGTTTTGTATCTACCATTATACCGCAAAAAGACGAAAAGAATGCCATAGGCAGTATTGGGCTGAAGTTTCGCGAGAAGACGCTCGTTAAACAGTATGGTCTTTTTGGTTCATGTGTTATAGGTATAAAAAAAGCGATTATTAACGTTCAAAGGTTGTATCTTACCATTAAAGGCTTCTTCTCCCAGCGACTTTCAACCAAGAATGTCGGTGGCTTTATCCTTATTGCCCAGGCGTCGTATGAGTCTGCAAAGGTAGGCATGGGGAAACTTATGTATTTTCTGGGTATTCTGAGCCTCCAGTTAGCGCTCTTAAATATTATGCCCGTGCCCGTCCTGGATGGCGGTCACCTGTTATTTTTGGCTATCGAGAGGATTAAGGGTTCGCCTGTAAGCCAGAGGGCGCTTTCCATAGCGCATTATATCGGCTTTGCCGCTATTATTTCTTTGGTTATTTATGCCACGAGGAATGACATTATGAGATTGTTGTCACTATAACAGTTTGTACAGATTAAACGGTTTAATTTGTGAGTTTTATTGAAAATGCATCCAAATTTATATATAGTATTGCAATATTGATAGTAACAACATGCCTTGTTTTCTTATCTGTACCAGGGTCTGAATAAGATATCGCTTGTATGGAACCGGTTAAGCAATTGAAATTTGATTTTGACAAAGAAATCATTTTCTCTGTCCAGACATATCTCATGAGTATCTTAAATACGAATGA
>JAHFOW010000008.1:12819-27895 GCA_023261465.1 Planctomycetota bacterium | reverse complement strand
TCGGGGAACTTATGACATTTGACACATTCAGACCATATTTTGTGGGGGAGCGTTTCCTTCTCAACCCTGTGGAAACCGCATTTTTCAAAAAATTCAGGCACATAGGTAAGCACAAACATCTTTGCAATACCCAGCTTGCGTGCCTCCCGTATACAAGCATTAGCAAGTTTTTTACCAATTCCCTTATGTTGACAGGATTCCTGCACTGCAAGCGACTTTATTTCCGCAAGGTCTTTCCAGAAAATATGCAGGGCTGCGCACCCAACAACCGCGTTATTGTGAACAAAAACAAAAAAATCCCTTATATTCTCGTAAAGCTCGCTCAAAGACCGGGGAAGCATTACATTTTTTGCCGCAAATTCATTGATAAGCTTGTATATTTTTTCTGCGTCCTCTATAGTCGCTTTTCTGAGCATGTAAAAAAATCCTAAAAATTACAAAAGACTTTTATATGAAAGATATTTTTCTTGTTGAATTGTTACATACTGGTTCAAATAAGCCATATTTCAAACCTTCAGAGTCTATGCAAAAAGCCTTGTCTTGCCTGTCATTGCGAGCAACAACGAAGCAATCTTTTTCTCAAAATTAACCGAGCACATTATATTTTCTCACCCTGAAGTCCGCGCCCAGTTCCTCTGCTATTTTTCTGCATTTTTCAACATCCACGCCGGGCACGTCTACCAGAGAAACCAGCACATTCGGTATTGCCTTTTTCGCATCCTTAACAAACTGAATGATGGCCGGATATGCCTTTTTTCCAAAGACTGGTTTACAGATTTCTTCATATTTTTCAGCCGTTTCGGCATTCAAACTAATACAGATGGTATCAATTAATCCCTTTAATTCATGAATAATGGGGCGCCCGTTTATCAGATCACCGTGACCGTTTGTATCTAACCGGATACGCTTCCCTTTCGATTTCAGAAACTTCGCCACCGCTACCAGCGCATCCAACCGCTCCGTAGGCTCGCCGTAACCGCAAAAAACAACTTCATCATAACTGTCGGGGTCCCCAATAGCCTGTAGTACTTCGTCTACCGTCGGTTCTTTCTTTAATCCTAAATGATGCCCTTTTACCACAGGGTAGATTTCCCTCATGCAAAAAGCGCATACATTCGAACACCGGTTCGTGAGATTTATATATAATGAATTCCGTATGGCATAAGCAATCTTTCCTTCCTGTTCAGGCTCCCCGATGCCAAAGAGTTTATATGCATTAAAGGTAGTGATCCGTTCAATATCTTTTACTGATAACCCGTAGATATCTGCCAGCGCCGGGATAACAAATGATAAATATGAAGGTTCGTTACGTTCCCCCCTTTTAGGCTGGGGTGATAGAAAAGGACTATCGGTCTCTAAGAGGAGTCTCTCAACAGGAACAAACCGGGCAACGTCTCTCAGGTTCTTTCCATTTGAATAGGTAATCGGACCTGCAAATGATATATATAATCCCAACTCCAAACATTTTTCCGCCATTTCCTGATTTCCACTAAAGCAGTGCACAACCCCCGGGAGGGCGCCATTTTTATACTCTTCCAGGATTTTCAAACAATCACTGCTGGCGTCACGACAGTGGATGATGACCGGCAGATTATTGGCCTTCGCCAGAGTTAGATGTTTGCGAAAGAGCCTCTGCTGATCTTCATGAGGACTCCGGTTCCGGTAATAGTCGAGTCCCGTTTCCCCCACTGCCACTACCTTTGATTCTTTAACCAGAGACTCCAGTTCCAGCCAGTTTTGTTCGGAAACCTTTGAGGCATCGTGGGGGTGAACCCCAATACTTGCGTAGATATTCTGGAACTGATTCGCTAAGGCGATACATTTCCTGCTTGAAGAAAGACCTGTCCCTACATTAATAATATATCCCACATGGGCTTCCTTTGCACGGGATAAAACAGAATCCAGGTCTGGTTTATAATCGGGAAAATCCAGATGTGCATGGGTATCAATAATCATATTCTCAGCTTCGCATCCTCAAAGTAATCAAATCGTTTTTGTAAAGGCGTTTTTAAACAGCTTTATTGTCGGGTATTTTTCAATCTGCGGGTAAAAAATGGAAACCACGTCGAAGCGTAAATCAAGACCCTGTATTTTTTTCTCGGCAACATAATGCAATGCCACCCTTGTAATTTGCCTCTTTTTTCCGTCAGTAACCGCGAGCTCTGGCGGGCCGTATGCGTCTGAAAAACGTGTTTTAACTTCAATAAAGGCAATTGCGCCATGATCGTAACCAACAATATCTATTTCACCCGTTTTACATCGGTAATTTCGTTGTAGAATTTTATACCCATTTTTCTTTAAAAATTTTACCGCAAGCAGTTCCCCTTGCGCACCTACCGATCTATTATCTGGTGTCTCTTCACTTTTATGCCCTAACAAACCCAGGAATGTTTCAAGCATTTTTCTCATGCTTCTTTGTTGCTGCAGGACTTTCAGTTTTCGGAAGTTCTTTTTCAAACTTCTCCTGTAATCTAGTCCCCTTACCAGTCCTCGCGCGCATATAATACAACTTTGCGCGTCTTACCCTGCCCGACTTTACTACCTTAATATCAATGATCTTGGGTGAATGAATGGGGAACACGCGCTCCACGCCCTCGCCCTGAACAATACGTCTTACCGTAAAGGTTTCCTTGAATCCCCCGCCATTTCTGGCTATTACCACACCACTAAAAACCTGAACGCGCTCTTTGTCGCCTTCTATAATCTTTACGGAAACATCCACCTGATCTCCCACCGTGAACTGTGGCGCCGCCTTTTTTATTTGTTCTTTTTCAATCGCCTCAATAATATTCATTAATCCTTGTCTCCCTTCGTTATTTTTCAATATTACCCAATGAAAACTTCTTTTTATTCATAATAAGATCCGGTCTCTGCTCCATGGTTCTCTTTAATGCATGGTTGGCTTGCCATTCTTTTATTTTCTGGTGATTCCCCGACATAAGGACATCAGGCACTCTCATGCCCCTGTATTCAGCAGGGCGTGTGTATTGCGGATATTCCAATAAATCTTCATTAAAGGATTCGTTAACGGTAGAATTCGAATCTCCTAATACCCCGGGTATCAAACGAACAACGGAGTCTATAACTACCATTGCGGGTATCTCGCCGCCGGATAATACATAATCACCAATGGAAATCTCCCGGGCTTCCAAACCCGTCCGAATCCTTTCATCAAAACCCTCGTAGTGACCGCATATTAACATTACCGAGGGTTCTTTTGACAATTCCTTAGCAATAGATTGCGTAAACCGACATCCCTGAGGCGTCAGCAATATCCGTCTGGGACGAACATCTGTTTGCGATTCAATAGCCTCTATCGTATTAAAGACTGGCTCAGGCTTCATGACCATGCCGGGCCCGCCGCCATAAGGTCTGTCGTCTACACACCGCCTGTTTTCGGCATATTCACGGATATTGAAAAGGTTATACTGAACAAGACCCTTTTCCTGCGCAATCCTCAGAATACTGCTTCCCAGAACATTTTCAAACATCTCAGGAAATAATGTTAAAATATCAATCCGCATGATTTATTTTTTTACTGCGATACCGAACTTCTTAAGCACAACAGCAACCGTATCAGTTGGCTTTGCCCCGACGCTTAACCAGTATTCAACCCGGTCCTTTTTTAAGGTGGTCTGCTTTTCGTTGTTCGATTCCAGGGGATCATAGGTACCCAGATTTTCGATGATCTTGCCATCTCTTTCTTCGTGGGCGTCAAATGCGCCAATCCTGTAATATGGTCTATTTTTACGACCCATACGCATCATCCTCAGTCTTACTGCCATTTTTTTCTCCTTAAAATTATCGTACCATACCCTTACCAAAGGGTAACTTACCAGAAAAGAGCCCCATTTTCTTAAGGCCCTTCTCATTTCCTTTAAAATGCTTTATCAATCGCTTCATCGACCTGAATTGCTTAAGGAGTTGGTTGACGTCCTGAATGGTTGTGCCGCTTCCACATGCTATCCGATTCCTCCGGCTCCCGTTAACCATATCCGGAGTCTTTCGTTCCTCAGTCGTCATGGATTTAATAATTGCTTCAACCTTCACCAACTGATTTTCGTCCACATTCAAGCCATCCATCTTATTTCCCATTCCCGGAATCATCCCCAGCACCTCCTTGAGCGGTCCCATTTTCTTAATCTGCTGGAGCTGCGTAAGGAAATCGTCAAGGCTCAGGGAATCATCCTGTAACTTTCTCGTGAGTTTTTGAGCCTCTTCAATGTCCATAGCCTGCTGGGCTCGCTCAACAAGGGATACAACATCGCCCATGCCGAGCACCCTGGAGGCCATGCGGTCCGGATGGAATTCTTCCAGCCTGTCCAATTTTTCCCCGATACCGACAAATTTAATTGGCTTGCCGGTAACCGCCCGGATTGAAAGGGCGGCGCCACCTCTGGTATCGCCATCCAGTTTGGTCAAAATCACTCCATCGAATCCTAATTGAGCATTGAATTCCTTTGCGCTATTTACCGCATCCTGGCCTGTCATAGAATCACAAACAAAATAAATCTGATGCGGCGACAGTTTCTCTTTGATCTCCTTTAATTCTGCCATGAGTTCATCGTCTATATGCAACCTTCCCGCCGTATCAAAGATCACTACATCATTCGCATTCTCTATGGCATACCGAACAGCATTCTTACATATCTTCAATGGTTGAGAATCGCTTTCGGTATACACGGGAATATTGAGCTGCTGTCCCAAAACTTTTAACTGTTCAATGGCGGCAGGCCTCTGTATATCCGCAGCCGCCATGAGCGGTTTTTTCCCTTTTGTAAGGATCAGTCTGGCAAGTTTACCTGCCGTGGTAGTCTTTCCACTACCCTGAAGTCCCACCAACATTATCAACGTCGGTTCCACATCCTTAAAAGGTATCGATGTGTCGGATTCCCCCATGAGATTAACCAATTCATCATGAACGATCTTGATAACCTGTTGACCGGGGGTAATACTTTTAATTACTTCTTCACCAATTGCCCGCTCGGTAACGTGCTGAATAAACTCCTTAACAACCTTGTAGTTGACGTCTGCTTCAAGGAGCGCCAGGCGGACTTCGTGCAGACCGTCCTTGATATTGGCATCGGTAAGCCGTCCCTTTCCGCGGAGTTTGCTGAATATACCTTCTAAACTACTGGTGATTGATTCAAACATAATTATAGTTGTTTTCGGGAAACAATAAACTTATAAACTCAAAAAACTAAACTTTAAATTATATATAATTGTGGTAAATATTCAAACAAATTTATATGAAAATTTCTATTGCAGAATATACCCTGGTTTGCTAAAATTTTAAAAATTGTTGAGATAAACTATTATCTTATCCTATCTTGTCATGCGTTCGTAGAACGCATTATTTATTTTAGGGGAAAACTATGAAAAAGGGAATTCATCCGGAATATATGGAAACTGTCGTGACATGCGGTTGCGGAGAAACTTTTAAGACGCAGTCAACAAAACCCAGGATCGCTGTTGAGGTATGCTCAAAATGCCATCCTTTTTACACGGGAAAGCAGAGATTTGTTGATAGAGCAGGTCAAATAGAAAAATTCCAGAATAGATTACAGAAGAGCCAGAAGGCGGAAGCTGCTGCAAAGAACAAATGAGTGAAAATTTATTAAAAAAATTAGAAAAAATGTACGAACGGTACCTGGAACTGGAGAATCTGTTGGCTGAACCCGGGGTCATTGCGGATACCGCCCGTTATACTGCATATATGAAAGAACACGGCAGCCTCTCGAAAATGACAAACAAATATATGCAGCTTGCGGAAACCAGGAACAGAAAACAGCAAACCACGGATATCCTTACACAGGAAACCTCAGACCGTGAAATGGCTGAAATGGCACGGGACGAATTAGGCGAACTTGAGAAACGGGAAGAAGCCTTGTTCGGCGAGATAAAAGAACTGTTTATATCCGACGACAAGGCCTTTAGCAAGAACGTAATAGCTGAAATACGGGCAGGGACAGGCGGAGAAGAAGCAGCTATCTTTGCAGCCGATTTGTTCCGCATGTATACAAAATATGCGGAAAATCAGGGCTGGAAGGTGGAGCTTTTTGACTGCAGCGAGACTGATTTAGGCGGATTCCGCGAAGTATCGTTTTCCATGGAAGGGGAAGGCGCATACCAGAAGCTGCGTTTTGAAAGCGGCACCCATCGTGTGCAGAGAGTACCGCGT
This sequence comes from Planctomycetota bacterium, assembly GCA_023261465.1. Lineage (GTDB taxonomy): Bacteria > Planctomycetota > Brocadiia > Brocadiales > Brocadiaceae > JAHFOW01. The sequence continues at coordinate 21,714 of JAHFOW010000008.1, read as the reverse complement.
ACTGAGGGGAGCGGCAGGATTCACACTTCAACAGCTACGGTAGCTATTTTACCGGAAATTGAAGATGTGGAAATCGATATTAATCCCAACGATCTTGTCATTGAAACTTTTCGGGCATCAGGTCCTGGTGGTCAGAAGGTAAACAAAACAAGCTCGGCAGTAAGGATCACCCACACCCCATCCGGCCTGGTCGTAAAATGCCTCGATGAAAAATCGCAACATAAGAACCGCGCAAAGGCCATGCGTATGTTACGAAGCCGGCTCTATGAACTCATTGAAGGACAAAAAAGGAGCGAACGTGACCAGACCCGTCGTGACCAGATCGGGACCGGTGACCGTAGCGAAAAAATCCGCACCTATAATTATCCGCAGAATCGGGTTACCGACCACAGGATAAACTTTTCCGCGCATAATTTGGACCAGGTATTGCTTGGATATCTGGACGATATTATTGCGGCATTATTAGCCTACTACAAAGAAGAACAACTGAAACAACTGGCAGCAAGCATTTAAAATACCCTGGAAATAAACACGTGCGTCCGATAAAAGGTTGCACAGATTAAACCACTTAAACGGATTAAACAGTTTAAACGGTTCATCGCCGACTACAAGAGATATGCGCTACAATAAAAAGTCGCCGTAGGCCCAATTTAATTCAGAACACAACCATGGCAGAAGAATGTCTCTTTACCTTATTACATTTGAGTTATATCAGGGTAAAGAGATTTTTTCTTTTTTTATTACCCATGTATCGTGATAGGGGATTGGTATCCCCTGTTGCCTGTTATTCGATTATCCCTATGTCCTATTCCGGTTTTTTAAATGAAGATACTACTGGAAGGGTGGAAAATTTATTTCCTGCTGAATGTACCGTTTTCAGTCTCGTCCAATGGGCAAGCAGACTCTTGCAAAACTATCGTATCGAAACTCCCCGCCTTGATGCAGAAATCATCCTTGCACACCTGCTGAAGTGTGAACGTATCGATTTCCACATACATCCCGAAAAACCCGTAGAAGATACCCCGGCAATACAATACAAAGCGGCCATCCTGAAACGCATACAACGTGTCCCCCTGCAATATATCACACACCACGCTGAATTCATGTCTCTGGACTTTTATGTAGACGAACGCGTATTGATTCCACGGCCAGAAACAGAACTCCTCGTTGAGGCGGTTTTAAAAAAGCAGTCTTTACTCTCTGGTGAACATGAAATTATCATCATGGATATAGGGACAGGTAGCGGCAATATCCCGGTAACCCTTGCAAAAAAAACAAACACTACCAGGATATTTGCAATAGATATATCAGAGGATGCCCTGGCTGTGGCTAAAATCAATGCACAAAAGCATCATGTCCTTAGCAAAATCACCTTTTTGTGCGGCGATATTTATAAACCGATGAACGGCTACGCAATGGAATCCAGGGTACATTTTATTGTATCTAACCCACCCTACATAGCCCACCACGAGTTCGATACCCTGCAGGAAGAAGTGCGGAAATTCGAACCTTATGGAGCGCTCATCAGCGGCCGCGACGACCTTTCCATGTTCAAATGTATTATAAAGGATGCACAGATATGGCTTAAACCCGGCGGGTTTATTTTCTTCGAGGTGGGTGAAAAACAGGCATATAAAGTAGCGCAATTGCTGGAAGATACACACGATTTTAAAAAAGCCGAATTTATAAAAGATTATCAACATATCAACCGTATTGTTGTTGCGCAAATGGAGGAAATGCGTGGGAAAAATCGTAATTGAAGGAGAACACCGGTTAGAAGGAACCGTTCGCATCAACGGGGCAAAAAATGCAGCGTTACCCATTATGGCTGCCTGCATATTATTAAACGGGCCGTCCCGAATAAGGGGCATACCAAACATTGTCGACATTCAGACACAATCGGAAATCTTGAAAGAATTGGGCGGCGAGGTCAAAAGACTTGAGGATGGCGCCATAGAAATCATATTCAGGGATGGAGAAAATTTAGATAAATACACAGCGCCGTATGACCTTGTTAGCACCATGAGGGCATCGATATGCGTACTCGGCCCCTTATTAACTAAACGACACAAGGCAAAGGTCTCATATCCCGGTGGTTGCGTTATCGGTGAACGTCCTATCGATCTGCACATAAAAGGGCTCAGGGCAATGGGTGCACAGATAGAGACAACCGAAGGTTATATACTTGCCTCTGCTGACAAACTCGCGGGAACAGAGGTCTCCATGAAAGGAAAGTATGGCACGACGGTACTTGGCACATGCAATGTCATGTCCGCAGCGGTGCTGGCGGAAGGCACCACCGTCATCGAGGACGCCGCATGCGAACCCGAAGTACAGGACCTTGCGAATTTTTTAAACAAGGCTGGCGCAAAAATCAGCGGAATCGGTGGAAACAAACTCATCATTGAAGGCGTGAGAGAACTCCATGGGGTAGATTATGAAATTATCCCCGACCGGATTGAGGCCGGGACTTATATGATTGCCGGCGCTATTACGAAAGGCGATATTACCCTCGAAAATGCGAAACAGGAACATCTCATTGCGATAATCAACAAATTACGGGAAATTGGCGTTGACATCACAACTACCACAAACAGTATCCACGTCAAAAACAATGGTATTTATCACCCCATAGACCTCACGACCATGCCATACCCAGGCATGCCTACCGATATTCAGGCGCAATTTATGGCGCTTTTATGCACGATAGAGGGAAAAAGCATTGTCACCGAAAAGGTATTTCCTGACAGATTTATGCACGCCGCAGAGTTGCGCCGGATGGGAGCCGATATTATGGTAGAAGGATCATGCGCCATTATAAAAGGAATACCCTTTTTGTCCGGTACGAATGTAATGGTCTCAGACCTGCGCGCCGGCGCCGGGCTTGTGCTTGCTGGCCTTGTGGCAAAGGGAACAACCCATGTTCATCGTATTTATCATTTAGACCGGGGATATGAGCGACTCGTAGAACGGCTGTCAAGCCTCGGGGCTGCCATACAACGCATGAGTGAATAAATTATTCATGCAGAGACGCAAAATCGTTTGACTAAGCCCACGATACAGTCTTGCGTCTCTACAAAGAATTATATTAATAGAATATCTTTTGAATTCATGATACGTTCGCAATAATGGCATTGAAGTTTAATGGGGTTTTTGTTAATTACATGGAGTTTTGGGGTTATCTTGTGATGGTTGCTTACACAGTTAGGATTAAAACACTTGACGATACCTTCAATAACGTCCGGTACGGCGACTTTAAATTTTTTTACCACTTCATAATCTTTAATGATGTTCACCGTTGCATCCGGCGCGATGAGCGCAATTTTATTGACCTCCTTCTGGTCAATAATCTTTCCGCCGATTTTTATAATCCCCTTTTTCCCCAGAAACTTGCTGGTTAAATTTATTCCTACCAGCACCATCTGCTCTTCATTCTGAATGTTAAGAATATCCGCAACTTTCAGGGTGCTTTTGCTGTCTATATGATCTATCACTGAGCCATCTTTAATTGCGGATACGTCCAATTGCTTCATACTATAGCCCCTAAAACCGCTGCGAGTATAGCCTTTCTCATTGGCAAGCCATTGCGTGCCTGTTGAAAATATACGGCATAATTCGTTGTATCCAGACTGTCATCCATTTCATCCACACGGGGGAGGGGATGTAATATTTTTAAATCTTCCTTAATCCCCATTTCTTCCAGCAGGGTTTTACTTAACCGATATACCCCACGTACTTTTTCATATTCAACAGGGTCTGCAAAGCGTTCTTTCTGTATCCGTGTGCAATAAATTACATCCAGTCGTTTGCTTATGCCCATGAGCGATTCGCTTTCATGGCATTTCACTTTCCGATCCCGGAGTTCATCGATACAGTCTCTCGGCATGCGTAAACTGGGAGGAGAAATAAAGAACATCTCAGCGCCGAAATATGCGAGGGCATAAGCGAGGGAATGCACCGTCCTGCCATATTTCAGATCGCCTAAAAAACCGACCGTGAGTCCTTCCAGAGTTCCTTTTGTCTTCTGAATTGTATAAAGGTCCAGAAATGTCTGCGTTGGATGTTGATTTGCGCCATCCCCCGCATTAATGACCGGTATGTTGACAATATCAGATGCCAATTGCGCAGAACCTTCGAGATAATGTCTTAAGACGATGATATCGCAATACCCTTCAATAATCCTTACAGAATCGCTCAACGATTCGCCCTTTGAAGCAGAGGTGCTCCCCGATTCTGCAAAGCCAATTACCATGCCGCCCAATCGCTTCATTGCCGACTCGAAGCTTAGTCTCGTCCTTGTTGAAGGTTCAAAGAATAATGAAGCAAGCACCTTGCCTTTGAGTAAATCTGCAGAATCAGTTTGCTCCATACGCTGGGCAAGGTCGAGGATAGAAAGCAATTCTTCTTTGTTGAAATGCCGGATTGAAATAATATCTTTTTGCTTAAAACCTGTCATGTATTCTTCGCCGAAGTTTTACGAGAATGGCCGTAGGTTGGTTTTGCGGAGTAATCTTATCAGACATTTTCAGCTATTACAAGTAAAATTGTTCGTGTACAGAAACTTCAATACAAATCGTAGCGTGGGTGGTTTATCCCTGTAACCGTTTAAACAGTTTAAACGGATTAAGCGGTTTAAGCGGTTCGATCCGTTCAAACGGAAAGAGTCTGTAAATTTTATTGACAATAAATAATTTTATTCGTTATAGTTAGTTTTTCTGTAAGTCGTTTGAGCAAGAAATTTAACAAAAGATAGTTTCCTGCAGAGCTTTAGAATTTTACGTTTAATTGTGCAAAAGAAAAACTATGAAAACATGTAATGTCGGTTTGGTAGGCATGGGAACGGTTGGGACAGGGGTGGCGAAAATACTCATGGAAAAAGAATCTCCCCTTTTAGAAAAGCTTGATTGTATTCCTGTGTTGAAGGGTATTGCGGATACAAATCCGGAAGTAAAAAACAGGCTGAATGTGCCGCCTGATGTCTTCTTTACAACTGATTTCAGGGCGCTTTTAAATAACCCCGATATCAAGGTTATTGTCGAACTGATTGGTGGCGTGAATCCTGCGAAGGAAATTATTATGACGGCGCTTGAAAAGGGCAAAGATGTTGTAACGGCGAATAAGATGCTCCTTGCCCTCCATGGTTCGGAACTCTTTAACAAGGCACGGCAGTATGGCAGGAGTATTTCCTTTGAGGCAAGTGTAGGCGGGGGAATCCCCATTATTGCTGCATTGAGAGACGGTTTTATTGCAAACAGGATTGAGTCTGTTTTTGGCATCGTAAATGGGACGACAAACTATATCCTGACCAAGATGACCAAAGAAAAGGTAAAATACAGCGACGCCCTTGCAGAGGCGCAGAAAATGGGCTATGCAGAGAAGGATCCAACGATGGACGTGGAGGGTATCGATTCATCGCACAAGCTGGCGATTCTTGCCCGTATCGGCTTTGGCGTCAATATTGACTACAAGCATATTTATTCCGAAGGTATCAGCGCTGTGGATTTGTCAGATATCTGGTATGCGCACGAACTGGGCTATACCTTAAAACTCCTTGCAATTGCGAAAAAGACTGACAATACGATTGAATTGCGTGTGCATCCCACGCTCCTTCCCCATGAACATCCCCTGTCATCAGTAAATGGCGTATTCAATGCCATCTGTATTCATGGGAATGCAGTTGGAGAAACCATGCTCTATGGAAGGGGCGCAGGACAAATGCCCACTGCCAGCGCTGTTGTTGCCGACCTTGTGGATGTTGCTCTGGGGCGGGCGGGAATTACCTTCAATGCCATGAAGACCTTTTCCGGGCTTGGCGAGTGTGTTCCCATAGCCAATATCCAGCAGATTAAGACCTGTTATTACCTGCGGTTTTCTGTAATAGACAAACCGGGCGTGCTTTCCGGGATTTCCGGAATACTGGGAAATTATAATATCAGCATTGCCTCTGTTATCCAGCATAAGGCACGGGAAAGCGGGACCGTTCCCCTCGTGATAATGACCCATCTTGCAGAAGAAGGTAATCTCCAGAAAGCTCTTGCAGAGATTAAACGGCTGGATGTTATAAAAGATCAGACAAGATTTTTACGCGTTGAGGAATAGGAGATTGTATGAAATATTGTATTATTATCCCCGATGGTATGGCGGATTACCCTGTGGAAAAACTCAGTGGCAGGACGCCGATTGAGACAGCCCGTACCCCCAATCTTGACTTTCTTGCGCAGAATGGCCAGCTTGGCGTGGTTCGAACCATTCCTTCCGGTTATCCGGCCGGCAGCGATGTAGCCAATCTTACCATAGTGGGATATGACCCCAGGGAATATTATTCAGGCAGAGCGCCTTTAGAGGCTGCCAGCATTGGCATTAAGCTTAATGACGGCGACTGGGCATTCCGGTGTAATCTTATCACGGCAAACGATGATATTCTTGAAGACTTTTGCGCGGGCCATATAAAAACGGACGAGTCCGATGTGCTCATTAAATTTCTGAATACGAAACTGGGCAACGAGACCATTCAATTTTACACAGGAAAGAGTTACCGGCACATTATGGTCTACCGGGGTGCGCAGAAGATGGATGCGAAATGCTATCCGCCGCACGATATCATGGGGCAGTCAATCCAGAAACATCTCCCCAAAGGGCATGGATGCGAAATCATTGCCGACCTCATGCAGCGTTCCCGGGAACTTCTGGCCAATCACGATATCAACAAGGTACGTTTAGACCTCGAAGAAAATCCGGCCAATATGATCTGGCTATGGGGACAGGGACATCGTCCCAAAATGCCTACGTTCAGGGAACGATTTCATCTCACGGGCGCTGTTATTACTGCTGTGGATTTGATCAAGGGTATTGGTTGTTATCTGGGATGGGATATTATCAATGTCCCCGGCGCTACGGGCTATTTTGATACCAATTACGCAAATAAGGCGCAGTATGCCATAAAGGCATTAGAAGACCACGATATGGTATTGGTGCATGTTGAAGCGCCTGATGAGGCAGGACACGAGGGAAATGTACATGAAAAAGTACTGGCCATAGAACAGACCGATAGTAAAATCATTGGTCCTCTTATTGCCGCTAAAGATAAGTTTCGCGACTTGCGCATTCTGGTTCTTCCTGATCATTATACCCCGATCATTAAACGGACACATACCCCTGAATCCGTTCCTTTTGCGGCTTATGGGACTGGTATCGAAAAAGGAGCAGGGCTTCCCTTTAATGAGACCAATGCCCACAACTCCGGCCTCCATATCAAGGAAGGACACCGGCTCATCGAACACCTCATTTCGGGTAATTTCCATAAATAATGAATGCAATTATATTTGATATGGATGGCGTCCTTGTTGACTCTATGCATTATCATGCAGAATCCTGGGACATTGTCCTGAAAACAGCCGGCATCCATATTGACAGGAAGATTATCTATGAGCTTGAAGGCGCAAACTACCGGCAGGTGATTGATATCGTATTCAGTCAGTTCGGACGTGTTCCTTCTGAAGAGGAAATACGGGAAATAGAAAAGAAGAAACTGCATATTTTCGAGGAGATAGCGCAGATAAAACCCTTTGACGGCACAAAAGAACTCCTTGAAAAGCTCAGGCAGAAATATCAGCTTGCCGTTGTTTCAGGTTCAAACAGGAGGACAGTGCACAGCGCCATCAATGGTTTTTTCCCTGATACCTTTCAGGTTATTATTGATGGAGAAGCTATGAAGGTATGCAAGCCGTCTCCGGAACCGTATCTTCTTGCCGTTCAGAGGCTGGGCGTAGCAAAGGATCAATGTCTTGTCATCGAGAACGCCCCCCTGGGCATACAATCGGCAAAGGCCGCAGGTCTGCGGTGTATCGCCATAGTTAGTTATCTTGGCAGAGAATCTTTGAAAGGGGCAGACCTGATTATAGACAGCCACCATGAGTTGGGGAAATGTATACAAGAGGAAGAAGCGCGAACGGAGGCAAATGTTAGTTGTATTAAAGGGTAAATTCACCATTAGGTAACTCAAGGTTTTAGCCTTGATACCCCTGTCTGCCATACAGTCTGGCCTGTGCATAGTGCCGTTGGGTTTCGCCTTGCTCAACGCAACCTACGGCTCAAGGCTTTAGAGTTTACGCAAAAAGTTACATTGAAATATCTTTCTTTAACATTGAAGTATACCAGGCTTTGAAGGCTAAAGAGTTTGTGTAAAAAGGCTGATCCCGACTGTCATTGCGAGCGACAGCGAAGCAATCTTTCTCTAGTGCTTTTGAGGTTACAATCCGATTTTAGATAGATGTTAAGGCTACACCCTTCATTTAATATTTAAAAACGAGGATTACATATAAAAGTTTGTTTTTCTAGTTTTTCAAGTAATTCATCTGTTATGCCTTCTACATTTTTGAGTTCATCGAAAGATTCGAAATACCCTTTTTCATATCTTTTTTCTAAAACCTTCTCTACTGTTTTTGGCTCAATTTCAAGAAAATCTACTAATTCGGAAAGAGTAGCGAGATTTAGATTAAGTTTAATCTTGTGTTTGGCTTCTTTATTAAAGATTTCTAAAATTCGGTTCACTGTACTATGTGATATATCCAATCCAGAAGGACTTGCAATTGCTTCTATCTTTGATAATTTTTCAGCACTCGTAATAATGGAATCCAAGCCCTTTTTCAAAGTTTCATTTAATGTTTCCAACGATTTTACCATTTCATTCGGATAGGAGCTGGTGTTCATATATTCTTCAAGGTTTATTACAGTTGATTCTGTAGTTTTAAATTTGTCGAAATAAGAGTATTCAACAATAATTGTAAAGTTTGAGGGATGTTTTATTTCTTCCTTTTTGTTACTAAGGAACAAATATGTTGGCCCAAGAGTAACTACAAATTTTTTGCCTGGAGGGAAAAAAGTTATTCCTTCCTT
>JAHFOW010000008.1:0-12719 GCA_023261465.1 Planctomycetota bacterium | reverse complement strand
TTAATAACGAGATAAAACATTTGCCCGATTACGATTGAGTCTATGATGAGATATGGACGCAAATCTGCTTGGCGTGTTACTTGCATTTCTTTTACCATTTGTCTTGTAAATATTGCATAAACTATTGTTACAAGTACTAATAACAACGTAAAGAGAGCTACTGCAAAATTAGCATAGTTATTTAAAACTTCCATCATATCTTGGTATCCCTTTAATCTAATCTACTCATTTTGATAACTTCTAACAATTTACAACTCATTATTAACTATCGAACCGACTCCATAATTCTTTTGATGATTTATAATTTACCTTCTTCCACAATTTTTATATCTTCTTCCGTCAATCCGTACAGTTCATATACCAACAGGTCAATTTGGCGGTCGGTTGCGTCAATCTGCCTTTGGGTGGCAATTTTGTCATGATCTGTCTTTGCTGACGCACGCTGCTTATGAAGTTCAAGCATTTGGTCAACGAGTTTGATCATAGTATTGTGACCGATCTTATCAGTATTTGGAATGGGAAATTGCAAAATATCACGAATCATGATTTGTGGGAAGGTATCGTCAGCGCTGATTTGGAATTTCTTTCTGAAGTACCAACCAATAAATTGGGAATTGAGGATGCCGAGCAAATGATTATAACTTATATTTGCATTACTTTTAATTTTTAGAACAAACAATAGCGTATTGCAATAAGACGTTTCGGGAATAAAGGTTGCAATAAGTGTTTTGCCAATGATCTTGCGTATCAGAATCTTTTCACCTTCATACTTTTGAGGTTGTCGTGGTTCTGCAAGCCAATGTCCATATTTTATCCAATTGTTTTGTTTCCATAATAATTCATAACGACCAATGTGTTTTCCATCATAAAAAGGTAAATATGTGTTATCTTCTTTTTTCTCAGATGTGAAAGGTTTTGTTTTCAGAATCTCTTTTGTTTGCGGTGGTTTGCCTTTGCCTACCTGGTATGCTTTGATACCATAGAACATCTCGGCAAAATGTGAAATCGGTTCATTTTTGTTCTCGATCCTTGAGATGATATTTGTTTCGGCTTTATTACTGTATACATTGAAGGCTTTTTGTTCAAACCAGATGCTTGTTGATACCATAAACTCACGGTTTGGCTGACTCATGGTATGAATTGCTATTTTTTTGTTAAATGTCCTGACTGAAACTTGCGATTTATGATAGGTATTGGTTTGCAATGCCCTTTCAGTAAACAGAAGCGTTGTGTCCACTGTTGTTCCAGCAAAAATATTTGACGGCAATGCTACAATTTCACGTATGAATGAATTTCTCAAGAGAAATGTACGCAATGATTGGGTGAAACTTAAGTTTAAATAGGTGTCTGGTATGATAAACCCAAATAGTCCATCTGGCTTAAGAATATTATGTGCCTGCTCAATAAAAACTAAATAACTTTCTCCCCGCCAAACAAAGGTTTGAAACTTGTTTTTTAGATAGTCAATAGCATTTTTATGGAATTCTGCTCCATACGGTGGATTTCCGATCACCACATCAAACCCGCCAGCCTTTATGATTTCAGAAAACTCTGACTCCCAGTCAAAGACGTTAATATGGTAGCGTTCTTCCTCATCAAACAAGCCCATTTGACGTCCTTCATAGAAGTCTGACCCAATGAGCGAATTGCCGCACTTGATGTTGTTGCCGAGGTCTGGCAGTGCGCGTTCGTGGAAGAGCTTGAGTTGTTTCACGATAGTTTGTTCAGATTCACCTTCTAACACCTTGAGCAGGAGCGATAGTTTGGTTACTTCCACGGCCTGTGGGTCGATGTCCACACCATAGATGTTGTTGAGCAGGATGCGTTTGCGTTCGGCGGTCGTCAACCGCCAGTCGCCGCCCGATGCCTGATACAATGCAGGTGAGCGGCCGGTTGCCCATTTTTCAGGTTCATTGGCTACATACCAGTCACGATGGTAGTCAAGCAGGTATTGAAATGCGCCCAGGAGGAAAGAGCCAGAACCGCAGGCAGGATCGAGGATTTTGAGTTTTGATACCTGTTTAGGCGTTTTACCTTCCAGCAATTTTCCAACTGTATTTTTTACGATGTAATCGACAATATACGTGGGCGTATAATAAACCCCGCCTGCCTTTCTGACTTCGGGTTTTTCTTCTACCACTGCACGGTGGCCTTCCGTAAGGCGGATGACCTTTCCCAGAAATTGCTCATAGACCTGCCCCAGAATATCGACTGAAAGGACGGAGAATTCATAGGGACTATCGGGATAGTAAAGGTTTCTCATGATGTCCCTGAGTACCTTATCATCAATGGACACACTAGGCGTAAGGGTATCGGGTGATTCGGAGCGGTCTTTCTCTTTCTGGAAATGAAATAAACCCGAATTATAACGATCATCGGCGCGACGGAACAATTCGCATAACCGTGCATATATGTGGTCGCCATTGGTAATAGCCATAAGCTGGCCATAACGCTCGATGCCACGATCCTCGCAGATGCGAAGAAAGATGATGCGGTCAATCGTGCGCTGGACAGAGAAGTTCAGGTCACGCTGGGTAAGATTTGGATTCCGCAGAGCCAGATTGCGGGCAAGCATATCACGCCAGGATTCAATCTCTTTTAGAAAGGCATCGTCAACCTCAGCGGTGCCTTTTTTGGCCTTGTTTGATTCGGCATACTTATCAAAAGAGCCTTTGAGTATGGCATCGCGTGAGAAGATTCCCAAAATCTCATCCCATCGCTGTGCATACCCGGTATGGTTAAGGTAGAGGATGCGGGCGGTAGATGCCTTATCAGCCTTGTTTGGTTTAACCCTGCAATCATAAACGACAAACTCTTCAAAATCGGTCAGTATACTGAGCGGGAGTTTGGCAGACCATGCGTAACGGCGCAGTTGAAATGCAGGGTCAACGTCGTCTTTGAGATTGACGGATGGTCTCTTTGTCTCAACAAAGAACTTACGGACGCCGCCGATGCGGAAGCAATAATCCGGGGCCTTCGTAAGGCTGCCTATCTTGATTGAGTCTTCATGGATGACGTCTTTATATGCCTCTGCATAGCCCTTTTCGTTGTTTACGTCCCAACCGAGCAGTTTGAAAAATGGGTCAACGAACTCACGCCGAAGCTGGGTTTCGTTGTATGTGCCAGAGCGATATGCCTCCCGGTTCCTGTCAAACCGCTCAACAAGTTCACAAATTTCCTGTGAAGCAGTCATAGTATTTCTCTGTATTGTTTTTGATTTTTATTGTAAGGACACGGTAACGGTGGACGTTCCGTCTCCCTGTTAATGTTTTACGTACAGGAATATTTGTTGAGCATATAATTTTTACCATAAAAAATATACTACAAAATTAAAAAAGATTCATGGTGGAATAAATAAATTTTCATGGAATGTCCGTGTGTGTGGGAATACAATAACATTTATCAGGAAATACCCATTTTCCCAGGATGTACTTGATGTTAAGGAATTTCAAACTTGCCACCTCCCCGCTATCCCATGCCTGTTAAGTTAAGCGGTTTTTGGGGTGGCATGGACAAACTCTGTTTGTCCGTGCCTTCTTTCAAACTACAACAGTTTAAAATCTTGTGGGTACGGGTGGCAACTACCCCCGCGGCGATACAAACAAACTGTCCCCCGCTGGCGGGGGCAGGGGGTGGAAATTGGAAGGCCAACACGACGGACAATTACACTCCGGGCGCTAGCCGGAAGATGAAGTGTTGCAGAGTATAAACGGCGATAAGTAAATGGAGAGAACGAATAGTAGACACAATTGGAGAAATCCTGTCCACCCCCTAACCCCCGCCAGCGGGGGACAAGTAGAGACGCCCCGGCGGGGCGTCTCTACGAGAGCAAGGGGTTAATGGTAATTATAGATTCTTAATTTAATGTATAAGAATTTCAAAGTTTGTTGTAGGGCAACCCTTTAGAGTTGCACGTGGCAAGGCTAAAGCCTCGCCCTACGTGTGATTTCGAAAAAAGTCGCCGTAAGGCATAATTTTAAAAAACCTATTTTGGAGGGAAATGCATGAAAGTACTTATTGTTTACTACAGTACATTTGGTAATGTTTACAAAATGGCGAACCTCGTGGCAGAGGGAGTAAGTCAGGTAAAAGGGGCAGAACCGGTGATTCGAACCGTACCGGAACTCATCCCCCAGGCAGTTATTGATTCACGTGAAGATATGAAGGCGGGCAAGCAGATGCAGAAAAGTATTCCCCTGGTTACTTCGGAAGATTTCAGGCAAGCAGGCGCTATTGCGTTTGGGACGCCGACAAGATTTGGAAATGTGTCTGCCCAGTTAAAAAACCAGATAGATCAACTCACATCATTGTGGTTAGCCGGCGAACTGGAAGGCAAGCCTGCCGGGGTCTTTGTCTCTACAGGAAGTCTTCATGGGGGACAGGAGACCACCCCTCTTACCATGATGGCGCCTTTATTACACCTGGGAATGATTATCGTTGGCGTGCCCTATTCTGTTAAGGAACTCTTCACAACGCAAGCTGGAGGTACGCCTTATGGACCAAGTCATCTGGCAGGGTCTGACAGCAAGCGGGATATCGATTCTCAGGAAGCAACAGTATGCCGCGCATTGGGGCGCCGACTTGCAGAGGTAGGGCTTTTATTGCAGAAAAAATCATGATTGCGGTGTTATAGCAATTCCTAACGATTCAAAGGAGTCATTATCAGTGAGAAACAGAAAATATTTATTGCCCCTTGTGCTTATTTTTGTTCTTTTCGGATGTGCTTCTACCAGGAAAGATACAGCGCTAAAATCTATGCCTCCCGATACACCTGTACAGTATATACACATAACCGCACAGCGATTTGAGTATACGCCTGACACAATTCATGTCAAACAAGGCACACATGTAATTCTGGAAATAGAAAGTTTGGATGCGATACATGGTTTTCGGTTGGATGAATATGGAATTAATGTGACCGTTCCCTCAAAGGAAAAAACCAAAGTTGAATTTTATGCGCGGGAGCCAGGCACATTTCCCTTTCGATGTTCTCACTTCTGCGGCACAGGACATTTTGGCATGAAGGGAAAGATAATCGTTGATTAATTTCACAGGGTATTAAAAACTTGGGGTGAAAGTTGTGAATGTCCTTATTGTCGTTACCAACCGCTATCGCGGTCCTGTGCCCGTTATACCGCTTGGCGCATGTCTTGTTGCAGAGGCTGTTAAGAAAGCAGGTCACAGGGTCAGGCTGTTAGACCTGATGTTTGAGCGCGAACCCGTGCGTGCTTTAGAGTCGGAACTGCATACATGTGATCCTGATGTCGTGGGACTTTCCATCCGGAATATTGATAACAATGATATGCAACAACCCGTGGCATTCTTTAAGGATTTAACATCGATAGTAAGAACAATTCGGGGCAGGACGCAGACCCCCATTGTCCTTGGCGGCGCCGCAGTTGGCGTTATGCCGGAAGAGTTGCTCCGCCATGCAGGGGTTGAATGGGCGATATTGGGAGACGGCGAGGTTGTTTTTCCTCAATTATTAGAGGCAATTTCAAAGGGTGGGAAGGTTCGTGAGATACCCGGTATTGCATGGCTTGAGAATGATGTGTTTAGAAATAATACCGGTTATACCGCCCGTTTTTCCGGCGGTTGCCCTGTTCCCGATTTTTATCAATGGATTAATGTGCAGGCGTACCTATCACGACTATCAACCGTGCCAATTCAAACAAAACTCGGGTGTCATTTCAAGTGCATATACTGCACGTATAGAAAGATTGAGGGGCACGACTACCGGTTATGCAATCCGGAAACGGTGGTTGATGCGGTCCGATACCTTGCATCACGGGGTTTGCGGGATATTGAGTTTGTTGACAACGTGTTTAATGCCCCGTATGACCATGCACTGGCTGTGTGTGAAGGGATCGCCAGGGCACAACTGAATGTTCGCCTCCAGAGTCTTGAGTTAAATCCTTATTTCCTGGATGACGCCCTTCTCACAGCAATGGAGAATGCGGGTTTTGTGGGCATTGGCATTACGGTTGAAAGCGCTTCAGACGTTGTCCTGAAAGGTCTTAATAAGGGATTTACCGCAAAAGACGTCTATAATGCAGCACGTATAGTACAGCAGCACACGTTGCCCTGTTTGTGGATTTTTATGTTAGGTGGACCGGGTGAGACGAAGGAAACCGTTCAGGAAACCTTGCGCTTTGCAGAACAATTCATACGTCCGAAGGATGTGGCATTTTTCAATATAGGTATCCGTGTATATCCGGGAACAGAACTTGAGCAGATTGCGCGAAGAGAAGGAGTTTTAACGCTTGCACCGGCAGCGATGCTTGAACCGGTATTTTACATTTCCCCTGCACTTGATCTCAACCGGGTAACGAATACCATGCATAATGTCCTGACTAAACACATGAATTATATTAGCTCAAATACCATCAGTCTTCCGTTTCTGCCTATGCTTAATCGTATTGGATACAAATTTGGTATTCGACCGCCCCTCTGGAAACACACACGGTCAATCCGGCGTGGGCTGAGATTTATTGGAATGGACGTTTGAGGAGGCGCACGGTGTTCCGTGTTTCCCGTAAGTACATGCTAAGGAATTTCAAAGTTTGTTGCAGGACAACCCTTTAGGGTTGCACGTGGCAAGGCTAAAGCCTCGCCCTACATTTGATTGCGAAAAAAGTAGCCGAAGGCCTAATTTGAGGTTTTCACGCTCGTATTTTGATGACAATCAGGATAAAAAATGCCCCAGAATTCTACTGACGTAAATGTTCGTATTGCATCAATAGCAGTTTCTACACCGCCACATTCCGTAAATCAAGTTCAGTCAGAGGCGTTCCTCTCAAAATATTATTCAGACAAACTCAGTTCAAAGAGTCTGGCAATTATGCGCAAGATTTTAGCCCATCCGGGTATATCACGCCGGCATCTTGCCGTGGACAATCTTGAATGTCTTGTGAACGAAGACCCCGATAGCCGTATTGCCCGCTTTACACGGTGGGCAGTTGACCTTTCATCACAGGCAATTGTTCAGGCTTTGAGGCAGGCGGAATTACCTATAAACGATGTAACAGGATTGGTGGTTAATACCTGCACGGGGTATATTTGTCCAGGTATATCGACATACCTTATAGACAGGCTAGGTTTTTCCCGCCAGATACGCGCCCATGACCTGGTGGGGAGTGGATGCGGTGGCGCCGTGCCAAACTTACAGCTGTGCAAGGATATTTTAAACGGGACAAAGAGTGGTGTGGTCGTAAGCGTTTCTGTTGAAATTTGCAGCGCTACCTTTCAGATGGCTGATGATTTGAGCCTGATTATTTCAAATGCAATCTTTGCAGATGGGGCATCGGCGTCGGTACTCTGTGGCCGTCACAAAGGATTGGCCTTGATTGCATGTGCAAGCCATTATGAACCAGAACATCGGGAGGACATACGATATATTTACCGGAATGGGCAATTGCACAATCAGCTTTCCATTTTTTTACCTGAAATTGCGGGCAAGGCGGTTTCCAGGGTAGTAAATGACCTCTTAAAACAAGCAGGATTAAAAATTGGAGACATTCGGCACTGGGCATTTCATCCGGGCGGTGAAAAGGTAATTAATGCGATTAAGCATGAATTGGGACTTTCAGAAACCCAGATGCAACCGACCCGAACTATTTTAGCCAGGTATGGAAACATGTCCTCGCCGACGGTGTTATTTGTATTAAAGGAGATTTTGGATAAAGGTATTGCACCGGGTGAATGGTGTGTTATGATAGCTTTGGGCGCAGGACTCAGTGCCCATGCATGTCTGCTCAGGTCGTAGTTAATTTGGTGATGATTGTACAATATTTTAGCAGCAATATTTTTATGGCAATTGGTACATCGAATATCATCCTTATAATGATAAAAGATTTCATAAGGAAGAATTGGTGCGGCTGTGCTGCGCTAGGATTTCCGGCAAAGTCTTGCCATATACCCTCCGTCGCCTGCCTTTCCAGGTAAATAACATTCCTCTGCATCCAGACAGAATTGTGGTTCATTGCCGAGAAATTTCTTTATAACATCCTGGTTTTCTTCCGGTTCAATGCTACAGGTACTGTAGACGAGAAAACCGTTGGGTTTGAGTCGGGTAGCCCCCGTTTTTAATATCGAATATTGTAAAGCAGACATTTTATAAATATCTTCTTCTTTTAATCGCCACCGTGCCTCTACCCGGCGAGAGAATACCCCTGTATTAGAACATGGCGCATCGATGAGCACACGATCGAAGGCGCACTGGAAGGGAACCCTGTGTTCTGATGCATCACCACATACGGGAAAAACATTGCTTACTCCCATACGGAGGCAATTCTCTTTGACTAATTGCAACCTTTTTAAAGAAACATCGAGTGCATATATCTTTCCTGTCTCTCCTAAAAGTTCTGCAATGTGTGTTGTTTTTCCTCCCGGGGCTGCGCACATATCCAGTACAGTGTTTGACGGTTCTGTTTTCAGGAATTGCGCTACTTTTATTGCAGAAGCGTCCTGTACAAAAAATAATCCTTCTGAAAAACCTGGAATTTCAGAAACGGCGCAATTCGCAACTACTACTGCATTATCGGTCGGGCGTGCATGAATGGAGTTTTTGTTACACAGCTCAAGAAATTCTTGTGAGGAAATTTTCGCATGATTGATGCGGAGATATACCTTTGGAGCAAGGTTACCGGTCTTGCATATTTCGATAGTCTTTTCCTTTCCATATCTGCGGAGCCAGCGTTTTATCAGCCATTCGGGGTGGTTGTAATTAACTGCAAGAGAAGTAATGGGGTGTTTTTCCGGATGGGGAAACAGGGGGCGCTGAAATGTGCACCACGTGCCTTCCCTCCGGTACAATGCCTTTTGGGGATCGGCAATTTCCTGCTCCGGCAGACATTTATTGTAAATATCTCTTTCAACCGACCTCAGGATTGCGTTGGTATATCGAGCGGCATCTGTTCGATGGACGAGTTTTTTTATTAACTCAACAGAGGTGTTCACCGCTGCGGAGGCAGGGATTCTATCCAGGTATATCATTTGATAAAGACCCAGGCGTAACGCCTGCCGTACCCATGGTTCTATCTTGTTGAGCGGTATCTTCGAAAAAAAGGAGATAATCGTGTCGAGGGACAAACGATGGCGAATAACGCCATTGACGAGTTCCGTAAGGAGATGTTTGTCTACCTTTGATATATCATCTTTTGCGCATCTTGAAGATATAAGTTCCTGTGCAAAGACCTCTTTTTCTTCGACCTCGCGCAGGATGTGAAGACATTCGGAGCGAACGTCCGGCTTAGTCTGTGAGGAATTTTTCAATTGCCTCTTTTACCTCGTCGAGATACACGTCCGTATCCTTGCAATATCCGTGAGGTCTTAGATTTGGCACTGCAAAAATGGCTTTTTTCATGGCTGCCATTAATCCTGTCCTGAGTTCCTTTTCACAGGCAATGGCGATTACTCCATGGATATCTTCCTCCATTACCCTTTGAAGGGCAACGCGGCCTCCTGTTGCGAGGACGATATTTACCCCGTACTTTTCAGAAAATTCCAAAAGGTCCTTAATTTTGCACTTTCCGCAGCGCTTGCATTCATTGAGGTCATTTTTTACATTCTGCTTACACTGGGAATTCTGAATGCAATGGGGAAAGAGAATTAATAAATTTTTCGGGGAACACTTTTTCTTGCGAAACTTCATCATGAGGTTATTGATAGAAACCACTTGTTTATCAATAAATTCCATAATTACCTGCCTTTTAAAGAATGATAGATTTTAAATTTGACAACCAAATATTATTGAGAAACGAACATATCGCCGGGTGTTATTTTGTATCCACGCACGTATTCTTGTGCGTCCATTGCGCGTTTACCCTCTGGTTGCAATCGTGTAATACAAATACATCCATCAGGGGTGGCTACATGAATTCCACATGGTGCGATTTCTGTTACCGTCCCGGGATTCAAAGATACTATGAGTTCTGACCCACTGTGGATTTGGGTTTTTTGGACAATAATCCTCTTTTTTTCATGATGGTCATCTTTTGCATAATACGTATATGCCCCAGGCGCTGGGGTAACTCCGCGTATGAGATTATGAATTTTATGCGTTTCAAGGGACCATTGGATCAGCCCATCTTCATTTTTCAATTTAGGGGCAAAGCAAACTGCCTTTTCGTCTTGTTTTGTGTATATGGCTTTTCCTGTTTCTATAAGATCAATCGTTTCCAATAAGAGTTCTGCGCCCATAGAGGCCAATCTCACTTCCAGTTCACCCCCATTTTCGTCGGGAAATATTGGTGTTGTTTTTTGGGCAATGATATCGCCTGCGTCCATCTTTACGGTCATAACCATAGAAGTAACACCGGTAGTAGTTTCACCCTGGATAATTGCCCGATTGATCGGGGCTGCTCCACGAAACTTTGGCAGCAGGGATGCGTGAATATTAATACATTGATATCGTGGAATACGGAGAACCGCACTCGAAAGGAACTGTCCAAAGGCAACGGCAATAATACAATCAGGAGAAAAATATTGGAGTTGTTTCATAACCGATTCGCTATTGATATTTTCAGGCTGGAGAATGGTTAACCCGAATTTTTGCGATACCTCCTTTACCGGTGGAGGGCAGGGAATTTTACTTCTCCCTTTGGGCCTGTCAGGTTGTGTAACGACTGCAACAATTTTATGCTTAGATGTTACCAAAGAGCTTAAACAGGGAACAGCAAACTCAGGCGTTCCCACAAAGATCACGTTCATTATAGTATATTTATTTTAATAAAGATGTTTGTGGTATGTGTCTTTTATATTAAAATAAAATACCCGTTAAACGGAAATCCTGGTCGCTTTTTTGTCCCGTTCCAGTTCCTTTAACTGAGGGGATGACGCAAGCCGGCTTGCCGGACTCATCCTGTCGATAAAAAGGGTGCCATCGAGGTGGTCAAGCTCGTGTTGCCATGCGCGTGCCGCCAATCCTTCTGCAACAATTTCTAATTTTTGTCCTTTGAGGTTATATGCGTGTGCCTTTATCCTGTGCGCACGGATAATCTTGCTCCTGACCCCTGGAAAACTCAGACATCCCTCTTCTTTGTTTACCTCGCCAGCCTCTTCGATAATCACCGGGTTGATAAATACCGTTTCTTCGCTCTTATTGCTATTAGTATCAATAATGACCAGCCGAACCGACCAATCCACCTGGGGGGCAGCCAGCCCAACCCCTTGCGCCTGATACATCAACTCCATCATTTGCTCAACTTTCTGGTATACCTCTTTGTTAATCTGGGTTAAAGGTTTTGCCTTTTGGCGGAGCACCTGGTCTGGATAGACAACAATATTCATTAATATCTTTTCTCGTGGATAAAGTTTTATGAAATAATTATCTTTTCATTAATAATAAAGAAAAAGACGTAAAAATGCAAGGCTCTTTCTTTTTCCTATTGACTTTACGGCATAAATTAAATAAATTATATACTTAATTTTAAATTTGTCATTTATTTCGTTACAAGGAGTTACTTTAATTATGCCGATAATGAAATCAGCCAAAAAAAGGCTCAGGCAAAATGTAAAGCGTAATTTGAGAAACAGAATCCGTAAAACTGCCTTAAGAACACAGATGAAAAAGTTTTTTGGCGCTCTCGAAGAGAAGAATGTACAGTCATCAGAAGAACAACTCAGATTAGCTATAAAAAAAATAGATAAATGCGCATCAAAAGGGATACTCCACAAAAAGACTGCGGATAGAAAGAAGTCACGGTTAACAAAAAAGCTGAATCAGATAAAAACCGCAGCGCAACCAAAAAGCTAGCTATATTCGAAGTAATGCCTTGAGGTGGGCTTCTATACAAAGAGGAAGGTCTGTTAGATGGTAACCACCCTCAAGGCATGACACGATTTTACCGCCGCAATGTTTTTCAGCACATTTCATAACAGTTTGAGTTAACTGATTGAAATCTTCTCTGTCAAGGTTCAGACCGCCAATAGGGTCGTTCCTGTACGCGTCAAAACCCGCCGAAACAAGGATAAATTCCGGCGCAAACCGGTTCGCTTCATGCTCCATGATATCCGTGAAAAGTTCCATGTATTTCTCGGACGATGTATCTGAGAAAAGAGGCACATTGATAGTAAAACCTTTACCCACGCCCTGCCCGTTTTCCTCTCTTCTCCCTGAACCAGGGTAAAACGGAAATCGGTGCAGGGAAAAATACAACACCGTCGGGTCGCTATAAAAGATATCCTGCGTGCCGTTTCCATGATGAACATCCCAGTCGATAATAAGAACTCTTTCCACATGATATTTCGATTGAATATATCTTGCCGCAATAGCTACATTGTTAAAAAGGCAAAATCCCATACCCTGTGTAATCGTGGCGTGATGCCCTGGAGGGCGCACAAGACAGAAGCCATTGTTCTCTTCTCCTTTCATAATGAGGTCTATAGCCGTTAGGGGCGCCCCTGCCGCGTAGACAGCCGCATCGTATGAATCGTTTGAAATAATTGTATCCCCGTCCAGCCAACCGCCGCCAGCGTTAGCAATTTGCTTAATATGTTTGATATAGCTCTGTGGATGAACAAGGCCAATTTCCTCAACCGATGCGGCACGGGGCTTTTCTATCCTGAACAGATCCCAAAGTCTGGTTTCTTTCAGGCGTTTTACCGTATTTTCCAGCCTTTTGGCATTTTCAGGATGGCCATATCCCGTATCATGTTTTAAAAAGACGTCATCGTAGATAAGAATCGTCATAAATTTAATTTTCTCTTTGCGTCCTTTG
>JAHFOW010000281.1 GCA_023261465.1 Planctomycetota bacterium | reverse complement strand
GAGGCGCATTCCAGCCAAACCGGAGAGACTTCGCGCGAGCTTAAGGTAATTTTAGGAGCGGGGGCATCGGCTCAGACTGAAGAAGAAGGGGACTTTGAGGATACCCTCAATGAAGTTATGCAGTCACGCGGCCGCCAGCCGAATTTAAGTTTCTTTGCGTTTACTGCCACACCCAAGGGAAAAACAATTGAGCTTTTTGGGAAGGTTGGCGCAACCGGAAAGCCGGAGGCATTTCATATTTACTCAATGCGGCAGGCAATTGAAGAAGAGTTTATTCTGGATGTCCTGAAGAATTACACAACATACAAGACGTATTACAAGCTTATAAAGACTATCGAGGATGATCCCCGGTTTCTTAAGAAAAAAGCGGCAAAACGGCTTTCTAAGTTTTTGCACCTTCACCCTGTCAATGTTCGGCAGAAAACAGAAATTATTGTTGAACATTTCAGGCGTCATGTCCTTCATTTAATTGGCGGCCAGGCTAAGGGTATGGTGGTTGCGGGGTCGCGCCTGCAGGCGGTAAAATATATGCAGGCATTTCAGCAATACATTAAGGATCGTGGCTATAGCGACATTCGCCCTCTGGTTGCCTTTAGCGGGACAGTTAAAGATCCGTACAACCAGGAGGAGTTTACTGAGACCGGGATGAATATTGATATTGTTACCGGTAAACATATCAGTGAAGCACAGCTTGCGGATAAGTTTGACACGAATGATTATCAAATTCTGTTGGTAGCTAATAAATATCAAACGGGCTATGATCAACCTAAATTATGCGCGATGTATGTTGATAAAAAACTTTCCGGTGTTCAGGCAGTGCAAACATTATCGCGGCTTAATCGTATGTTTCAGGGAAAGAGCGAGCCGTTTATTCTTGATTTCGTGAATGAGCCGGAAATTATTTATCAATCGTTTAAGCCTTATTATGACGCAACAGAGTTAGCGGGAGTGACTGATCCGCAGAGCATGGAGAATTTAAAGTACGAATTGGATCAATTCCAAGTTTATCATGGGGAGGAGATTGAAGCGTTCGCGCTGATTTTTTATAAGCCGATTGAAAAACAGACCTTTAGTGACCACGCTCGCATGGAGAAACACTTACAGCCCTCTGTTGACAGATTTAAAGCCGTTGAAGATGAAGAGCAGAGAGAATTATTCCGCGATAAATTGACAGCGTATGTCAGGTTATACGCGTTTATGAGCCAGATTATTCCCTACGCGGATAGAGATTTGGAATTTCTCTACAGTTTTGGACGCTTTCTTTTGCCACATCTGCCAAGCGATAAGACAACAACGGTTGTGAAGCCGGAGGACGATGTGGCGCTTTCGTATTACCGTCTGGAGAGATGTTTTTCGGGTGTCATAGATTTGGATTCTGGGGATAAAATCGATGTTAAAAGTCCGATTGATGTTGGGTCTCGGAAGGAAAAGGACAAGGAAGCGCCATTATCCAGCATTATCGAAGTTCTTAATCAGCGGTTTCATACAGATTTTAAAGAAGAGGATCGATTATTCTTTGAGCAGATTAAGGAGAAGGCATGTAATGATGAACGCGTGATTGAAACTGCTAAAGCCAATCCTTTGGATAAATTTGAGCTTGGAATCAAAAAATTGCTAGAAGATTTTATGATCCAGCGTATGGCGGATAATGACAAAATTGTAACGCGGTATATGGATGATAAAGATTTTCAAGCGGCAGTATTTCCATTGTTGGCAAAGGAAATATTTCTGACGCTTCACAAAAAATAAGGCGAATTTAAACGTCGCACCCCCTTCATCCCTTTTTGTTCGACTGATTTATTTGTGCTTGTTCGTGGTTAATTGCAAAATCAGATGAAATCATTTGGTTTGCTGATAGTATACATTTTCAGCCCATCATTCAACAACGCAAGAAACAGCTTCTCATCATGGTCATTCCTGAATATCGCCCTCCGCTCGTTACCCCTGCAGGTTACATGACATAATGCATCTTCGTATTATATTCGTAATGTTCTTGCCATTGCAAATTCATATCAGATACAGACTATTTAAAATTTGACCCCATCTCTTTTACTCTGTGGGAAGATACTTATAATAATGGGGAAATACCCCTTTCGCAAGCGACCAGGTAATCAAAACCGCAATGATGATCCAGTTCACATCGATACGGACTTTGAAGTCGAATAACTTAAATAAGGTGATTTGTCTCCCAAACATGATTCAACCTTCTCAGAATCCACATCTTCATATAACAATCAGGGGTAACTAAGCAAATTCACTCAATATACCCTTTATGTCAATATCTTCTATCTGCTCATCAACCAAAGGAACCCTTTGACTGAGGCCATTCTTTTCTTCATAAGTTTCCTTTTCAGCCCTGTAAATTATTCCAATAGGGATTCTATCCCCCCATTCATGAGTCTTCTCATACGCAGCCATTTTATCTTCCGGATTATATGAACCATCATCGTTAACTTTATAAACTCTCTGTGTGTACCATTCATAGGTATTCTTTTTGTTAAAAGAGACGCACGGCTGTAAGACGTCAATCAAAGAAAAGCCTTTGTGTTTTATCCCTTCCTCTATTAACCAGGAAAGATGTTCG
>JAHFOW010000007.1 GCA_023261465.1 Planctomycetota bacterium | reverse complement strand
GTAGATATGATTTTTGATTGTCGAACTTGGGTTAATTCCATCGTGATATGCATGATAAAGATGAGTGTCTTTACTATAAACAATGTGAGGATGCCCATCTGAATCTATCGCAATTGTCCTTGAAGAAAGATAAACATTATTACTTAACGTTTCCACCGTTTCAGTTTTCCAGGTATTCGCTGCAGTTTTTTCAATATTGTTTTGATTTAAACTCCACTGTTCAGCAAAAAGGTTTTGTAATAAAGTCGTACATATCGGAAAACTACAGGCGCTGCAAAACGCATAATTCTCTTTTTCATATTTTCCTTCATTCCTAATTATTCGTATTCCACCCCTGAAACAACAATTAGATTTGACAAAATCGCCTCTAACTATTACGATACTACATTTACTTATAAATTGTAGTATTCCACTCCAGCGTTCGCAAAGAGCGCAGAGGCTACATAAATTTCGAAAATGGAAAAAGTATCCATAAAAACACATTCAAGAAGCGAATTTATTGATATAACACAAGCGGTTAGTGAAATTGTACAAAAATCAGAAACAAGAGAAGGCATGTGTTATGTATACATACCACATACTACGGCTGGCGTTACGATCAATGAAAATGCCGATCCTTCTGTACGGAAAGATATTCTCAACAAACTTGATAACATAGTCCCCTGGAATGGCAACTATACCCATGGCGAGGGAAACTCCGCAGCCCATATAAAATCAACGCTCGTGGGTTCTTCTGTATCTATACCCATTTCGGAAGGAAGATTGATACGAGGGATATGGCAGGGCATTTACTTTTGTGAATTTGATGGACCACGAAACAGAGAAGTATTTATTCAAATTATTAAAGGCTGACACTGCAAAGGTCCGCAAAGGAACAGTGTTTAACTATCGATGGAATATAACGGATGCCATAAAGGTCTTTTTTTTCTATATGCTTCTTATGTTTGTCGGAATGCCTCTGATTACACGGGCTATTTATGCAATTTCCGGCCATGCTACTAACACCTACACCGTTGGATACCGGTACCTGGTGCTCTTTATCTCATTTTTTATTAACGTGCTTATTTGTTCCTATGTGTTCTATATTGTTCGGATAAAATATGGCCAATCGGTTGCTGCACTGGGTCTTACCTTTGCAGACTTATCAAGCAATATAAAACTCGGCATTAAAAAATACCTGATTACGCTTCCTGTAATTATTCTGGCAGGTTTTATCATCAACCTGATCTCAACTTATTATGGAATAATGCCGGAGATGCAGGATGTTGTACAATGGGTATTAGGAGAAAGGTCTTTCTTTGTCTTATTCAGCTTGGTATTCTTTGGAGTCGTTGTAGCGCCAGTTGTAGAGGAAATTTTATTCCGTGGATTTCTGCAATCGGCATTGAAAAATTCCATGGGCGGGCAGTATGCAACACTGGTAAGCTCTGCCCTCTTCGCTGCTGTCCACATGGATGCATTTGCTTTTTTACAGATTTTTATTCTTGGTATGCTCCTGGGTAACTTATATGAAAGGACACAGACCCTCGCAGCCTCAGTTGTCGTTCATATTCTCCATAATTCACTAACCCTTGTTTTTTTATTGTATTTTAAATTTTTTTTTGATGGAAAGGTGCCGGTATTCTAATTTGATCTATTCATCACTCACGAGTGATACACCGGAGGATCTATGTTCAGAGATGTAGAAGAACAGTTGGATATTCTACTGCGTGGTACAGTAGATATTGTCACAAAAGAAGAATTAACCAAAAAACTAAAAAGGTCGCACCAGGAAAACAAACCGCTCAGGGTAAAATTAGGGCTTGACCCGACGGCCCCCGATATACACATCGGGAACGCCATTCCCCTCCATAAACTACACACTTTTCAATCACTTGGGCACACGGCCGTCCTTATTATCGGCGATTATACGGCAACGGTTGGCGACCCATCAGGAGTCAACAAGACTCGACCCATGATTACCTATGAAAAGGTTTTGGAAAATGCAAAGACCTATCTCGCGCAGGCAGGCAAGATTCTTGATTTAAACACGACAGAAGTGATATACAACAGCACATGGTTTGAAAAGATGACCTTTAATGAGGTTATCAAACTTGCCGCAAAAATGACGGTAGCCCGCATGATGGAGCGCGATGATTTTACGAAACGTTATGCAGCCGGTATCCCTATTAGCGTCCATGAATTCATCTATCCCCTGATGCAGGGCTACGACTCCGTCATGATCAAGAGTGATATAGAATTAGGGGGCACAGACCAGCTCTTTAGCCTTATTGTGGGAAGAGACCTGCAGAAGGATGCGAACATGGAGCCGCAGATCGCATTGACAACACCCCTTCTTGAAGGCATCGATGGTAATAAAAAGATGAGCAAGAGTCTGGGGAATTACATTGGTATAACCGAACCGCCCAGAGAGATGTTTGGCAAGGTAATGTCTATCCCTGACAATCTCATGCGCAAATATTTCGAGATTATGACAGACTTGGGTATTCAGGAAATCGAACAATTACTCGATCATCGCCACACACACCCCCGTACGGCAAAGGTTGTGCTTGCAAAGGCCGTTGTACACCGTTATTATAACAAAAAAGAGGCGGATGCTGCCTCCGCTGAATTTGACCGTATTTTCAAAGAACACGCCCTGCCAGATGATATACCGGAAGTGCACATATCAAACAGCGAACTACCCTATGGCAAGATATGGATTGTCCATCTCATGGTATTATGTGGTTTTGCTGCGACCAACAGTGAAGCACGACGATTAATTGAGCAGGGCGGCGTGAGTATAAACAATGAATCGATTACGGACGCCACCTTAAATACCGAGATAAAATCCGGTTCCATTCTCAAAGTAGGCAAACGAAGATTTGCGCGGGTGGTAATAAGTAATGGATAAGCATTTTCAATAACAAAGATTTATGGAAAAATTATTCAAATCTTCGCCTATCTATGATATCCTCAAAAAAGCAGAACACGGAGAACGATTGGGTCTTGACGACGGTGTAAGGCTTTTCAAGTCTAACGATATCCTCCATATTGGTCATTGTGCTAATATTATCCGTGAACGTAAAAATGGCAACAAGGCGTATTACGTCATCAATCGCCACGTCAATTATTCCAACATTTGCAAGAACCGATGCAAGTTCTGCGCGTTTAGCAAGGATAAAGAGGATGCCGGTTCGTATGCCATGGGCAGGGAAGAACTATTAGAAAAAGCCATAACAGCAGCAGAGGAGGGGGCAACCGAATTGCACATTGTCGGCGGACTGCACCCGGACATTCCTTTTGATTTTTATGTAGACATAATCAGGGAAATTCATGAACATTGCCCTGACATCCATATCAAGGCATTTACCGCTGTAGAAATCGAGCACCTGTCTCAAATAGCAAAGCTTTCCGTACGCCAAACGTTAAAAATACTCAAGGAAGCCGGACTAGGATCACTGCCCGGGGGAGGCGCAGAGGTATTTTCTCCAAGAGTCCGTGAGCAGCTATGTCCTGAGAAATTAAACGGAGCGGGATGGTTAAGAATAATGTGCGAGGCACATAATCTGGGTTTGAGAAGCAATGCAACCATGCTCTACGGCCACGTTGAAACACCCGAAGACAGAGTCCATCATCTGATCATGTTAAGAGAACTTCAGGATAAAACTGGCGGTTTTATGACTTTTATACCGCTTGCGTTTCATCCAAAAAATACCGATTTAACAGGGCATTTCAGCACCACGTCTATGCTCGATTTAAAGGTCGTGGCGATCAGCCGGTTGATGCTCGACAATTTTGATCATATCAAGGCCTATTGGATTATGCTGGGAATCAAAGAGTCTCAGGTCGCTCTTTACTTTGGCGTAGATGATATTGATGGCACGATACAGGAAGAAAAAATCACCCATGCTGCCGGAGCAGAAACACCAGAGGCCATGTCTGTCAGCGAGATTGTAAGATTGATCAAAGAGGCTGGCCGTGACCCGGTCGAAAGAGATACCCTTTATAACCCGATAAGAAGAAAGACGGGGGTTGTTCAGACCGTATAGTACATTGGTAAAATATTTGAAATCAGGAAACTTGTTATGTTTATCCACGTTAGGAGGTTTTTTTAATCAATGACTGCATTTCCAAAACTCTTCAGTCCTTTTAAAATCGGCACCCTCACTATCAAGAACCGCATGGTGATGCCTCCCATGGAAACTCATTTGTGTAACGCAGAAGGGTTTGTTACGGAAGAGATCATTGCATACTACAAAGAACGCACACTTGGTGGCGCCGGTTATATTACGGTGGAAAACACCGCGGTAGAACCCGCTGGCAGGGTTAATGCCGGCATGTTATGTATCTATGATGATAAATTTATCAATGGACTTAAAAAACTCACCGACTGTATCCACGATGCTGGCGGGAAGATTGTCATCCAGTTGAGTCATGCAGGAAAGGAGGCGTTGCCTTATTATACAAACTTAGAGCCAGTTGCCCCTTCCGCAATTCCGAGTCCATTAACCAAACAAGTGCCCCGCGAATTGACCGTTGCGGAAATTAAGTCTTTGGTGACCAAATTTGCCGAAGGCGCTGAACGTGCCGTAAGGGCAGGATTTGACGGCGTTGAAATCCATATGGCGCACGGTTATCTGGTAAACCAATTCCTGTCTCCAGAATCAAATACGCGAACTGACGATTATGGAGGAGACACGATCCGCCGGTCACGATTTGCCCGTGAGATTGTTGAAAACATCAGAAAATCAACACCCAAAGATTATCCAATTATCTGCCGTATGAGCGCAGACGAATATACAGACACGGGAATCAAGCTGCCGGAAGGCAAGGAAATTGCTAAAATTCTGGAAAAGGCTGGCGCAAGCGCGCTCCACGTCTCTGCCTGTAATTATGCATCTGCCTTTTATAACATCCCCTGCTATTATCTGGAAGAAGGATGCTTCGCTCATCTGGCCGGGGGTATTAAGTCCGTTGTAAAAATCCCGGTATTGACCGTAGGGAGAATTATAGACCCGCAGATGGCGGAAAATACATTACAACAAAATAAGGCAGACCTCATAGCGCTTGGCCGGACACTCATCGCAGACCCGCAATTTCCAAATAAAGTAAAAGAAGGACGACTTGATGATATAAGAATCTGCCTGAGTTGTAATCGGTGTATCGAAAGTATTTCTGATAAAAAACTTGTTTGCGCAGTCAATCCTTACGTTGGAAAGGAAGGGACGGCTCACATGCAAAAACCTGAAATACCAAAGAAGATATTGGTTATCGGAGGCGGGCCTGCAGGACTATCCGCTGCTCATGTATTATCAAGCCGTGGGCACAGTGTAACATTATGGGAAAAGGATGCGCAGCCCGGCGGAAGTTTCCGGTACGCATCCCTGGCGCCCAAAAAAGAGCCTATGAAAAAATTTCTCGATTACCTCATTAATCAGGTAAAAAAGACGAATACCGTGATTCAGGTGAATAAAGAAGCTGACGAGGCGACGATAAAACAATTTAATGCAGATGCTGTCGTTCTTGCTCACGGAGCCAAACATGTTTTCCTTGGTATCAAAGGCGCGCAGGAAAGCGGCGCCCTCAGTGTCAGAAATGCCTTTTCTGCGGTTGATTCCCTGGGAAATAATATAGCAATCGTTGGCGGCGGACCGGAAGGTTGTGAACTTGCAGATTTCCTCATTTCAAGAGGAAAAAAGATTACTCTTATAGAAATGAGACGTGTCCTTGCTATGGAACTGGCGGCACACCCACGCTATCATATAAGCGAGAGGCTAAAAAAAATGGGCGCTCAATTACATATCAATACAAAGGTAAGCGAAATGGGACGTGATTACATAATCATTAGCCGTCGTAGAGAACCTGATCAAAAACTCGAGGGCTTTGACAATATTATAATTCCCACCCTTCATCAGCCTAACGAGACACTTGCTGCGTCTCTTCGTGGTGCAGTGCCGGAGGTTTATACCATTGGCGATGCAGTAGAAGGCCGCACAGTCCTGGAGGCTGTCTCTGAAGGTGTGGAAATTGGATTAAAGATATAGAACTCAGGCACGGGTGATGAAGAAAAAAACAGTTGTTATTGGTCTTGATGGCACACCGTACAGTCTTTTACTTAAATTGACACGACAAGGTATTTGTCCCACTCTGTCAAAGCTCATGTCCACAGGATCATTGCAAGAAATGAAATCCACACACCCTGCAATATCATCCGTGGCATGGACGTCATTTACAACCGGTGTAAATCCTGCAAAACACGGAATTTTTGGTTTTATGGACAGGACTGCAAATTCCTACGATATATATTTTCCCACATCTCAACATATCATGAGCAAAACAATCTGGAATATGCTCCGCACCTATAACAAGCGTTCCATTGTAATTAATGTGCCGGCAACATATCCAGCGGCTGAAATGTACGGAATCCTTATTGCAGGCTTTGTCGCAGTAGACCTTAGACGTGCAACCTATCCTCCTGCGGTTGTTCCCCTGTTAAAGGCAATGGATTACAAAATTGATGTAGATACACAACTCATCGAAGAATCGAAAGAACGATTATTTGACGACATGATTCTTACCCTGGAAAAGAGGACACAAGCATTACTCTACTTTCTGAAAAATGAAGTTTACGACCTTTTCATCGGAATATTTACCGAGACCGACAGACTCCATCACTTCTTCTGGGAATATGGAGAAAGAAACGACCCCAAATATACCCCCTTATTCCTTGATTATTATAAAAGAATAGATGCTTCACTTGGTAAGATCATTGAAAATACTGATCAAAACGCTACCCTTATTCTTTTATCTGACCATGGATTCTGCACATTAAAACAAGAGGTGTCTATTAATAATTGGTTAAGAAATGAAGGTTTTTTAAATTTCAAAACCAATCCGTCTAAATCTCTTTCAGATATAGGCAATGGAGCAAGGGCTTACTGCCTTGATCCCGGAAGAATCTACCTTAATCTCAAAGGCAGGGAACCAAACGGGTGTGTAGAACCTGGCGCCGATTATGAGCAATTGCGTAATACCCTGATATCCAAACTTACAGAAATGAAAGATCCGGAAACACAAACGAATGTAATTGACAAGGTACACAAACGGGAAGATATATACCGCGGGAAATTTTTCGACAAGGCGCCAGACCTTGTTATTGAACCCAAACCCGGCTATGACTTGAAGGGTGCTTTCAATAAAGATACTACGTTTGCCAAAGGTAATTTCAGCGGTATGCATACCTATGATGATGCCTTTGTATATATTAACAATAAAAATATTATAAAAAATCCTCTGGAGATTGTGGATGTTACCACAACCATCCTGAATTCACTGGATATCCCGGTACCCGAAGATATTGATGGCATCAATTTCGTAAAATGGAACTAACAATTATTGGTTCTGGTACCGGCATGCCTTCTCAAACAAGGGCGTATCCCTGTACCTTAGTAAAAATAAAAGGCAAGCACCTCGTTTTTGATACAGGGCCAGGTTCGCTTCGGCAGCTCTTTCTTTTGAATGTCACCTGCCTGGATATCGACCATCTATATTATTCCCATTTTCACATGGATCATTCGCTTGATCTTGTTTCCATTCTGTTCGCCATGCGTTACCACGTTCCCAAAAGAACCAGGCCATTGTATATTACAGGCCCAACGGGTTTACAGGCATTTTACGAAGGATTGCTTGCAGTATATAAAGACGGTATAGACCCGAAAACATTCGATGTGCATCTCAAAGAAATTGACAGAGGAGAAGTGGTTTACGAGGATTGGAAAATTGTCGTTGAACCACTTAAACATTTCACAATGAGTATCGGCTTTCGCATAGAATCTCAAAATGGAAAGACCCTGACGTATTCAGGAGATACAGGTTATTGTGACGGGATTCTTCGCTTGGCAAAAAAGGTAAATACGCTCATTCTGGAATGCTCATTTCCAGATGAACAACAGATTGAAGGCCATCTGACCCCACGATTGTGTGCCAAAATTGCACACGAGTCGGAATGTGGCCGGTTAATTCTTACCCATATTTACCCCAACTGTGATATGGTAATCAGGAACAACAATCATCATCTGATAGCAGAACTGAAAAACATTTATCATGGTGAAATTGTTGTTGCATCGGATTTTTCCAGATTTACTGTTTGATGTCAGGAAATTCAGAATTGCCACAAAGTCACGAAGACACTCAGTGGAATTATTGTGTATTCATGGTAAAAGTTGCTAAACGCCTAATTTTTAATGCATAAGAATTTCCATATTCTAGAGACGCAAGATTTTGCGTCTCCTGCATGCGCATTTTTTAAGTCGCCGAAGGCCTAATTGGAGAGATGGTATATGAGAAAACCGAAGCATTTAAAAGATGAAAAGTACGCCCTTCTTATTGCTGATATGCTCAACGATTTCGTTAAGGAAGGATCCACCCTTGAGGTTCCTGCTGCAAGATTGATAATCAATAACATCCGACGGGAAATTACAAAGTCGCGCAGGAAAAACATTCCCATTATCTTTTGTTGCGATGCCCACAAAAAAACCGACCCGGAATTCCAGTTGTGGCCATCCCATGCAGTAAAAGGAACTGAAGGGGCGCACATTATCGACCAGCTCAAACCACACAAGGAGGATTTTGTGGTAACAAAGACCCATTATTCCTGCTTTTACAAGACATCTCTGGACAAACTCCTGAAAAATCTTGGAGTTGCACATGTTATAGTTACCGGTGTCGTAACAAATATTTGCGTTTTATACACTGTGGCAGAAGCTTATATGAGGGGATACAAAATTACGGTGCCAAAAGATTGCGTTGCTGGACTCACACTGAACGAACACCAATTTGCACTGGAACAGATGGAACGGCTATTTCACGTAAAGATTACGTAATCGTAATGCCTGAAACAATATATTATTTGGCATGAGAATATGACGCAATATAATTAAGTATTAACGAAAAAGGGCATATGAAGTATTACGTTCATATGCCCTCTTATTTTTGAATAACGCACATTATATTGAAAAAATACAGCCGGTAACAAGCTATTTAGTTGCGAAATTCCTTACGATCTCCACCATCTTTTCGATCATATCAGGAGACATCTTTCCTTGAAAGCTTGGGCATTTTCCCTTGCCAGCATTGATATGCTTTACCAACGCTTCATCTGTTTTTGAAGCCTGGTAAGCTGGATCAGTGAAATCAGGCACACCAAACTCGTGACCCTTTGCAGTACCCTTGCCGCCATTTCCATGACAGTAATAGCAACTTTCCTGAACGGCGAAGCCAAGGCCAGCAAAAATTGTATAAGGACTCTTTGTGGTATCACCTGCTTCGTGATGTGTTAATGCCCATGCTGAGCTACCCAAAGTTAATCCTAATCCTGCTACAACAGGAATTATATATGATAAACGAAATTTTTTCATAGTTTAATCTCCCCTCAATTATAAATCTGTAGGATTATGTAAATATATTACGGAACGAGCTTAAGCTCTGATCTATAGATTTTGTGACAGTTTCTGCAGGCGATAGTAAGCCTTCTGAACTGCACCTGAATTTCTTCGAGATCCTTATTTCCAGATGCCTTGTCAATCTCACCGGCATGATAAAGCACCTCGCCATTTAAAACCTTATAATTTTTGTCTGTTGCAAATTTTTCATTCGAAGCATTTGTGTCTGCAACAATTGACTTTGCACAGCCTGAAAATTTACTGAAGTTTTCATCAGTGGCAGCTGAAAGACCTGTCATAGCTCTCATTCCCTGGAAATTATCCCACATCTTCTTGCATAAATCACCCTGGCTTGATTGTCCATAACTAACTGACGCAACTGCAGCAGTGAACAACGAGAATGCCACCGCAAATAGTCCTTTTTTTAGCCTCATTTTTCCCCTCCTCACTTTTCCTAAAAACTTTTCCTTAGATACATTTCAACAATGAGAATAAATTTCAGTGCAACAATTAATCTATACCACAAAACCACAATATGTTACAAGAGGGCTTATTTTACAACACTTCCACGCCAACCAGCCCCCGTGGAACTCAACCTTCTGCTTCACCTCCCTTCGTCCTAAAAACAGCAGCATAGCGCTGAAAACTGCAAATAACATCTTTGAATAACACTTTAAAGTAAAACATTCCCCTTAATCTCTGTGCATGGAATCGGAATGAAACCTAGCATGATTTCCACTTCTCACTCACAAGAGAGCGTTTACGGGAATTATGTACTACATAATTCAAATTCACTTCCCAAAACAAAATATTAGCCAATATATCATTGATGTTAAAATGAGTCAAGTAAAAACTTCACTAACAACTGTCCCAAAGCTTATAAATTCCTTACCCCCCGCAAACTCTATAAAACGTTTGTTTTACCAGTCTTTAGGAGTATTTGTCGTCTTCGGCTCCGGTATCTCTTCGTGTCCTGGTTGTGTTTCTTCTTTTTTCCCAGGATATAAATTCGGATAAATATGTATCCCTAAATGTTTATGACACACAGCACACGTTTGCCTCAGCCTTCTCACCTGCCATTGAGCATCCTCCAGAGCGCCCTTTTCATCCTTGCGTGTTGTAACTTCAAGCATCTTTTCCGCTTCAGTCAGCATCGACTTATTGAGGTCCTGATATTTTTTATCATCTGGCCGTGAAAACTTACCAATAACTATCTTTGCTAATTCAACAATTTTAGCACTCGATTCAGCAATAATATTCCAATCATTACTGCTATATTTATAGTATCCTGATATTTGTTCAGCCGCCTTGTAGCTCTTATCTATTTCAGACATAATCTTGGCTAATTCACTCTTTTCTTCCTTCTTCGGCGCTTCTTCAGCAAACACAGTGGACATCAAGCCACAGATGCCAACGATTAAACCTGCCAAAAAAACTCTCTTTAACAACGTTTTCACCTCCATCGCAGTAATATCAATTATCCTGTTCTAACTTAACAATACCTTTGCTTTAATCGTTGATAAATATGGAAATATAGCATATATCATGCCAACATAAGCAAACAAAACAACCCATTAAGCATCAACGATTTACTACATGACATGCAGGTAAAACAAAAAGCCTGCATGGAAAAATCGGTTTAAATTAACCACATGAATGGAAAATTGCACACCAATAGTCTTAATGAAAAAATAGAATAATAAGCAAACAATTATAATTAAAAAATGTTATATGTCAAATATTTAATCCTTGAAAGCACCCGATAAAAAATTATAATGTTTTATTCACAGTTTGTTTTGAATATATCTTTTTTCAAAGGAATAAAAACAGATGAAATGGTCTCAAACATTGATACCTACTTTAAAGGAAAGCCCGTCTGAGGCTGAAATTGACAGTCACAAGCTCATGATCCGTGCAGGACTGATCCGGAGAATTACCGCCGGCGCTTATGCATACTTGCCGATTGGAATATTGGTTTTAAACAAGGTCATTAATATTGTGCGCGAAGAAATGAACAGGGCAGGCGCCATTGAGGTATTCCTCCCCGCGCTCCAACCACTTGACCTCCTGGAAGAAAGCGGCCGCTTAAACATATTTGGCGACGATTTGATTACCTTTGAGGATAGACATGGTAAGAAAGTTGCGCTGGGTCCAACCCACGAGGAAATTATTACCGATATTGTACGGAATGAAATTAATTCTTACCGTCAGTTACCCATAACGCTTTATCAAATTCAGACTAAATTTCGTGACGAAACCCGTCCACGTTTCGGAGTCCTCCGGAGTAAGGAATTTATCATGAAGGATGCATATAGCTTTGATGTGGACTACGAAGGACTCAATAAGAGTTATCAATACATGTATGACGCATATTGCAAAATATTCGACCGATGCGGTCTTGACTATATCGTTGTCGAGGCAGATTCCGGCGCTATGGGCGGAGATGTATCGCACGAATTCATGGTTCCCAGCCCTGTGGGAGAAGATATCCTGATACGGTGCTTAAAATGCGGTTATAGCGCAAACCGCGAACGAGCAGAATCCGCTCCACTTCTTTCTGACAATCACGCGACCCCGCATAATCTGGAAGAAGTCTCCACACCGGATAAGCGCACTATCCAGGAAGTGAGCAACTTTTTAAAGATAAGTCCAAGCCAAATGATTAAAACGATGCTCTACATCTCAAATGGGCAACCCATCGCTATCCTTCTGCGAGGCGATCATGAAGTCAACGAGACAAAGTTGACCAAGGCGCTTGGACAGGAAGCCGTTGCGCTTGCCGATCATAAAACCATAGAACGCATTACTGGCGCTCCTGTTGGATTTGCAGGCCCTGTTGGATTAAAGGTAAAAATTATTGCCGATCAGGCCGTATCCGTGCTTAAAAATTTCGCCACTGGCGCAAATAAACCAGACACCCACTTAATGAACGTAAACCTGGAAAGAGATTTTAAGATCGATCAGGTTGCACATCTCCGTTATGTAATCAAAGGCGATAAATGCCCAAGATGTAACCACGAACTGGATGTTTCACAGGGTATAGAGATTGGCCATGTATTTAAGCTCGGCACAAAATATAGTGATGCCCTCAAAGCAAGGTTCCTGGATGCTGGCGGTAGAGAAAAATCCATGATTATGGGATGTTACGGGATCGGGGTCAACCGTATCATTGCATCGCTTATCGAAAGATCCCACGATGAAAATGGTATTGTCTGGCCATTGTCGATTACGCCATACCATGTCATTATAATCCCGGTAAACGTCAACGATAATCAGAGTATGCACATGGCAAATTCGCTTTACTCCGCCCTGAGCAGCAATACGGGCACGGATGTATTATTGGACGACAGAGACCAGAGACCCGGCGTAAAATTCAAGGATGCCGATCTGATTGGTATACCCATAAAAATTATCATTGGTAAAAAATTCACCGAAACAAAAGAGATTGAAATAAAAATAAGAAAGACAGGCGAAACATTTCTGGCAAAACAAGAAGACGTGAAATCAAAGATTGAAGGCCTGTTAGAGATACTGAAGAAAACCAGGTAACGTAAATCGGGAGAACTGTAATATTATAAAGTCTACAGATTGCATAGATTACGAAATCAAATAATCTGTGCAATCGGTTAAATCTGTGGTTTCTGTAGGGAACAAATTTCAACTGCCGTGGGACAAATTTCCAAACCAAAACCGGTAAATTTACTTATCGGCATTTTAACCAGTATTCCGGAACTTTTTAGCCAGATGGAAAGAGACCTTGAAGGGTTTTTTGGAATGATAGACCTTCGAAGCGCTATACTCCCCTTTCATTTTACGGATTATTATACCGAAGAAATGGGACAGGGCATCCAGCGTCAATTCTATAGTTTTGAAAAACTCATCGGGGCTGACGAACTCGCTACGATTAAAGCAAAAACAAACCACCTGGAAGAAACGCTGGTTTCTTCAAAAAAGTACGCTGTCGTGCGACCCGTTAACCTTGACCCTGGTTATATAAATTTAAGCAGGCTTATCCTGGCCTCTACAAAGGATTTTTCCCATCGTATATATTTACGGGATGGCATTTATGCAGAAGTAACCCTTAACTACCGGAGAGGGAAATACGAATCATTCCCGTGGACGTTTCCAGATTATAAAAGCCGGGCATATCAGGATTTCTTTCTTCTCGTCAGGAAGCATTACATTGAAAAACTTAAGAAAGTAAAGGAATAACATTATTATGGAAAAGACCTTGATTATATTAAAACCTGATAGTGTTCAACGTCGTTTGACAGGAAAGATTATTTCGAGATTTGAAGAAAAAGGTTTTCAGACAATTGGGCTTAAAATGACCAGAATTTCAGAAACCATGGCGCGGAAGCACTACGCCGCCCATCAAGGCAAAGATTTCTTTGAACCCCTGATCCGGTACACAATCTCTGCTCCGGTAATTGTCTTGGCGTTAAAAGGCAGGAATGCTATAGAAGTTGTCCGTAAAATGATGGGCGCTACCTTTGGTTCAAGGTCAGAACCAGGCACAATCCGCGGCGATTATGCACTTAGCAACCGTTTTAATCTGATTCATGGCTCAGATTCGCCAGCTTCAGCTGAAAAAGAAATTGGTATCTTCTTTACAAAAGATGAACTCTTTGAATATGCCCCGACTGATTTACCGTGGATTTATGATATGTCTGCAGGAGAAATCATCTAAAGTACATACGAATGCCTATTCGAAAATTTACCCTTACCCATCATAACAGCTTACAAACACTCCTCAATTTTATCGCCCACAAGCTAACCATCTCCAAAAATAAGGCAAAACAACTGCTCGACAAGCGGCATGTTTTTGTGAATAAAAAAAGGGTCTGGATTGCCTCGTATCAATTGCAGAAAGGAGATATTGTTGAAGTCGCTATAGAAGATACCGAACCATTAAATTTCATTTCAAAAGATGAAGGAACAGGCTATAAAGAAGTTAACGTCCTGTTTTACGATGATTTTTATCTCATTGTTTCAAAACCTCCCTGTCTTTTGACGAATGGTGCGGACAGTCTCGAATCGCATCTGAGGGAACGCTTTAAAAACAACCAGATTCAGGCTGTTCATCGGCTGGACAGAGATACATCAGGCGCTGTTATCTTTGCAATGGACAAGGATGCCTTTGAACGTATGAAGTCCATGTTTAAAAACAATCTTGTTGAAAAAGTTTACAGGACAATTGCACAGGGACGTGTGGAAAAACAAACCTTTACGATAAATACCCCGATACAAGGGCAAAAAGCCATAACCCATGTAAAGACTTTAAAAAAAGGAACTATTGCCTCCTATCTGGAAGTAATGATTGAAACGGGCAGGACGCATCAAATCAGGATACATCTGGCTTCTGTGGGTCATCCTGTCGTTGGAGAACGGGAATACGACTGCAAGCCAATCAATAATCCACTCCTGAGACACGTTGCAAGGCAGATGCTGCATTCATACCAGATAGCTTTTACCCATCCATACACGCAAAAGACCGTATCCATATCAGCAGATATACCCGAAGATTTCCGTCAATGCCTGAAAAATCTCGGACTTAAGGAAAAGGAAATTTAAATCAGATATTAAGGTGACTTTCGTTTCACGTTCACATGTGGGGTAAGGCTTCTGCCGTGTAGAAAGAGCAACCCTAAAGGGTTGCCCTACAAACCGCAAAACCCGCCTGATTCAGTAGATTCTTTTATTTTCTTGTTCAGACCATAATCTAAACAATTCTATATTTTCATCCCACAGGACATCTCCAACGATTTCTATCGGACTGTTACCTGATTTTTTCATGGTATCATTTGAAATCGTTAGTTCGCTAAACCCTAATTTTTTTGCATCTTCGATCCTTGCCCCATAAACGATTTTTGAAATCTTTGCCCAGTGGCAGGCACTAAAGCACATGGGACATGGCTCACAGGTGGAGTAAATAACACAACCGGCCAAGTCTACCGCATTCAATTTTCTGCAAGCCTCCCGGATGGCACATATTTCTGCGTGACCGGTTATATCCGTGTCTTCCCAGACTCTGTTATGAACGCATGTTACAACTTCTCTATTTCTTGCGATACATGCGCCAAATGGCGTTTGTCCCCGTTTAATGCCCTCTTTTGCCTTGTTTATGGCAAGTCTCATAAATCTTTCATCTACCGGTATCATCGTAACCCATCAAGCCCTGTTTTGAGTTATCTTTTGCAACTCAAGGCCTTAAGCCGTAAACCCTGCATAGACTCAAACCTGAAGGTTTGAGTTATATCTGTGCATATTCTGAAAACCCGCATAAATAAAATACCAAAATTATTTTAATTCAAATTCTATGGCAACCAGTGCGCCTGCTTTGACTTCAACCTCCCGGTCTGCTGCCTTGAGTCGCTCGTTCCAGAGTTTTACTCTGCATTTTCCTTCAGGCACATTGGGAATAGAAAAGCTTCCGTCATTATTGACACGTGCAAAGTATGGATTTTGTAATACCAGGACATAGGCGAACATGTCCACATGCACATTACAACGAAGGGTGGCAATACCTGATTTATTGAAGGTAAACGGTCTTGTTTCATCTTTAAGCCAGGTGCCTAAATTCATATTATCTGCAACGGCGTCGGGAGAATAAATATTATGCTGAACCATATCACTGTTGAGAAAGTCAACCGTGGTTCCTTTTACCAACGGCAGCACATGGGGAATAAAGGCCATGTTTTTTTGATCCATAACGGCATGTTCCTTTGGGGGTTCATACGTATTCGGCACATTTTCGACATAGACAATAGAATCCTTAATATATTTGACTTTTTTTGCCCTGACGATCCCCTGAATGCTGCCGACACTCTTTTCTTCTGCAAAAACATGCAGGGCAGCAGAGAAAGTTATCACAAATAGTGCAGTAAATAAAACGGTCAGTTTTTTTATAGTCGTACCTGTATTGTCCATAAACATTGATGTCTGATTCTCCTTATAAATAACCCTTCGGCTTAGGATTTATTATTATGAATTTTTATCTTTTGTGAAATACTTCCAAAAAAAACAATGCAAAATACCCAATCAACAAAACAAACCAGCCGAAGGCAATAATAAATTCAAGAGTGGTGGAAAATGACACGGAAAAGTTTTCCGAGATCATACTGTAAATGTCTTCCAGGTCATCAAGGGCCTTGTTAATATTTGCCCTCCACGCCTCAAGGTGAAGTTTCTTGGTCATCAGATCATATAATCGGGCAGAATACCAATCTCCAATCAGTTTAATATCACGTTCTGTAGCTTCAAATTCCATGATGGATTCGGCACGTATCTGAATAATTTCACGCAAGGCGTGTCTAATTTCCCGGGTTTTGAGCCACGGTATCTTTCTCTCCGTGGTTCTTTGTAAAAGTCGTGCAGCTGTTTCCAGTCGTTCCTCCAGTTCCTGTTCCAAAACCCTTAGTTTCAAGAGATGAAGGTTGGCAATCTGAAAAAGCTCAATATTGCTGGCAAAATCGCCTCGCGGATCAAATACAAACGCCCCGTCCCAATCAACGATCGTTATATCATCTTTCGCATATTTAATATAAAATTTGAGCGTTGCATCGATTTCCTCATCATCCAGAGGTATCCGCTCCGTCTTCAAAAGCCCTGCAATACTATCTTTATGTTGAGAAATAACAACCTCAGGGTCGCCCCTATAGTCTGACACACAGTATACCGTGTATTCTTCGTCAAAATACGG
The DNA here is from genome assembly GCA_023261465.1 of Planctomycetota bacterium. Classification (GTDB taxonomy): domain Bacteria; phylum Planctomycetota; class Brocadiia; order Brocadiales; family Brocadiaceae; genus JAHFOW01. Next base: position 10,849 of record JAHFOW010000007.1, on the reverse strand, counting down.
GTCGCAGTGATATTCCCATAAAATGGTCCGGCATTCGACAATGAGATTTCCTTTAATATCAAAAACACTACTATCTAAAATATTTTCCAGTTCAAGAGATGCCTCTACAATGACAACACCCGGCGGACAAAACTTTACCAGGAAATCAACGGCCATGTTTTCGATGGTTCTCTTCTCCTCCTTAACGATCATTTGCTTGGGGAGCACGCCGGGGTACGACGGAGAACTTTTGAGTTTTTTGATATCAACAATTTCTTCCGCATCGGGACTCATTTCTGTAATCCCCACGAGAAAGGAAATCAGGGTACCTTTGACCGGATCAGTATTCATGTATTAATTTCAGGAATTTTAATTATGTGGTTTTGCGGTTCGTAGGGCAACCCTTATGTATCTGCGCAAAAAGTCTTTTCTTGAATTTTCAGAACATCGAATATCGTCTTTCTAAGATACCAGCCCATAACTGGGGTATTTGTTGAAGATTTCGCTTTATAATGTCCCTGCACAGTTCTTCCAGCTCCTTTTCCGGAAGTTCTGAACGAATTTTCACATGGACAATTTGAGGATCTGTAATAGATACCCCGATCTGACTAACCAGATAACACTCCGCCTCGGAAATCCGGGAGTCACGGGTCATATCATGAGTTATTTCGTTTGCGACTACATTGTAAAGCTTGCCCGTATGGGTGACAGGATTTTTCCCTGCTGTAGCCTCCAGGGTCATCGGACGGTAAGGCGTAATCAGCCCATTCGCCCTGTTTCCCCGGCCTACCTGGCCATCATCGCCACATTCGGCGCTTGTCCCTGTTACCGTTAGATAACAAATATCCTTGTCATAATTATCCGCCGCATTGATAGCGATGGAGACATCCCAACTTGTCCGGCTTCTTACAAAGTTCCGGATATATTCGAGCAAATTTGCCTTTACTTCAAAATATTCCTTTTTTGAAGAAATATACCGGGAAACAAAGGCAATGGCAATCGTGAGCTTTATTTTGTCATATATGCGTATCCCCATAATTTTGATGTCCTCGCCAATCATGGGATAATTCTGTTTTGCTTCCGTGGAATTCAGGAAGTATTCGATATGATAAACTAATGACTCGGTTTCAGTCATAGGCGAGAAACCCACGCCAATAGAGGTATCATTTGCCAGTGGCGCCAGACTATCAAAGGTTGCCCGCAGGTCAACGCTGCCGGTTCTTATCTTTGTTTCAACCAGGACATTTTTTTCTGGTTCCAGAAATCGCAGCTTCTCTCCCAGCCACTTAATAGTCGTTTCCCTGGCAATCTCTTCCAGCGGTACTTTTTTGCTTCCCACAACCTCCACAGCCCGGCCCACGATAATCAGCTGTAACGGGGTAATTACCTCGCCACCGCCAAAACAGACCTCAGAACGTCCTCCGACAAGGAGGCATTTATCAATATTATGGTGGAACACCCTGCCAAATTTTTCCAGATAGTAACGGGAAAAGGCGATACTCACTTCTTCGGCAGCCCGGTCACATAACGTATCCGGATGTCCCAGTCCCTTGCGTTCGACAATCTCAATGGCAGATTCCTGAACAGGCTTGTCCGTCGATTTTTCAATAATTATTTCCATATATTACGGTAATACAAACTCATGCTCAGGATGTTTGACACATAATACAGGACAGGGCGCCTTTCTCACTACCTTTTCAGCCGTACTCCCCAGCATAGCATGAACAATCCCTGTTCTTCCGTGTGTGGCAATAGCAATGAGATCGATATCGTACTTTTTGGCCGTCTTGATGATTTCAAGGTATGGCGTGCCTCGCACAATAATATTCTCAATCTTTATCTGCTCAAGAAATCGTTTGGGTACCAGGCGGTGAATCTTCTTCTCCGCATCCTTTTCCATTTCGTCATATATTCTGGATACCGGATAGGTTATCCCGCCCGTTCCAACAGGGATGTTCAGTTTGGGGATTACATGGAGGATATACAGTTTTGCCTTGCGCTCGGTGGCGAAGGAAAGGGCATACTTTAAGGCGTGTTTTGCACATTCTGAAAAATCCGTGGGAAACAGAATTCTTTCGATGTTAATCATAGATTCAACTCCTCGCTCTGGTGAATCATAGCAAAAATGAGATACGTCTTTTTTCTCAAGACGTAAGTTTGAAATCCGGAGGTTGAGAAACGACGAATTTTGTCTTAATCTTCCCGGCTTCCCAACCTCGAGACGGGCTACTTGTTTGTTACTTCTAAGGATACGGTAATAAATTACACATGGACTAAAACTCCATTCGTAATTCGATGTTCTTTATTCGACATTCCCGATGGTTCTATCTACAAGATTGAACCATCGGGAAAACATTGTTCTAGAAAACGCTGTAGGCCTAACTTATCGTCTCCATTCCACACGCATAAATTCCATGTTTTCGTGTTTCTTGTATTCCACTTCCCCGCTGTATGCCTTGAACAAAATTGACCCGATACGTTGCGCCAGTTTGGCTGATGTGGTTTGTATCTCAACCTCACCACCCTTTTCATTAATCTTCATGATCCTTTTTAAAGGGTTATATTGCTTTGAGCGGGTATCCTCATTATGGACGAGATTCATGATCTCCTCCTTGTGTTGCTTCAGGAAATCGCCTTTCAGGGTTACAATACCGTTGGGCACATTCTCCTGAGTTTTCTTACATGCGGGGCAGATAACCACATGAACATCCTTTAACGCCTTCTTTTGTTCGTAGAGTTTTTCATCGAGAAACCACTTTTTACTATGATAAACTGCCTTACATTCCTTACAAATGGCTGTCTCCGGCAACCCCTTGCCTTTTTTGTGGCTTATAGGGGTCATTCTCAGCGTAGATTTAACACTTGAATGTTTTTGTATTTGTTTTTTTGGTATTTTCATTCGCCTCTCCTTTCGTGGTTTTATTAACGTACCTTCATGGAAATTATTTTGCTTTCGAAATATCCAGTGGGGGTGTTATACAGCAAAGGGTCATAAATTGGTATTTTGAGAAATTATACTATTGAATGATATAACTCTTGTTTAATGTGCAACTTATGTAAAAAATTATACCGTTTTAAAAATCTTATTTTATGACCCTTCCGAGTATAAACCTACCCGTACACTCGTATTCCTTCTGCAAAAACCCGGGATAGAGACTCAAAATCCTGCGTCTCTACAAACAATCTTTTACTGGTAAATATGATAATCAATATCCGGAAAGATATTATCCCTGCTTTCGATTTCGGAAAGCCAATTGGGATCAATCGTGTCAGACTTTATATCCGTATACAATTTAGTAAAACGATAGATGTGTTTCTTTGTCCTCTTCACAGCATACTCAACCATTGTGCCTGTTTTCATAATAAACGCCCAGTCGCTGCTCTGCGAGAGCAGGAGTTCCCTCGCGGCCTGATTGAGCGCCCGATGCTGTATGGAATCCTTGCTGGTGTGGGGATACAACCTTGACAGTTCCACCATGCGTTCTGCCGCCTTATGGAGATGCCGGTAAATCCAATCATTCGTTTCGTTGAGCCAATACTCGCTATAACCTTTGTATCCCCAGCTTGAAAGAGACGGGGTGGAAACCTGATTTATGGAATATTTTTCAAGGTACTCCGTCGGAGTGATCAGGGAAATCGTCTTCTGGTCAAAGGCAATTTTTCTAAACAGGAAGTTTATCCACTGAGGACCTTCAAACCACCAGTGACCAAAAAGCTCCGCATCGTACGGCGCCACGATAATCGGCTTTCTGTCCATAATCGAGGCCAGATGCTCTATTTGTTTCTCCCGGTTAAACATGAAATTTCCTGCGTGTTCGGCGGCCTTCTCTTTTGCGCGTTCAGGCGAATACGGCTCTTTATGGTCTGTTTTGCCGGTAATCCGATAATATTTTATACCAATATTGGTGCGCTTGCTGTCGCCGGGGAGATACGGTTTTACATACTCATAATCGAGATCGTATCCCACATCCCGGTAAAAATCCCTATAGGAAAAATCTCCCGGATATCCTTCTTTAGAACTCCAGACCTGCTTGGAAGATTCAGCATCCCTTCCAAATGCTGCCACGCCGGATGGACAGTAAACCGGCGCATAGATGCCATATTTAGGTCTTGGAGTTGCAAAGAGGACGCCATGCGTCTCGGTAATGAAAAACCGAATTCCGGCTTCCTTAAGGAGCAGATCAATTCCCGGCTCATATGCGCACTCAGGCAACCATATTCCCCGCGGCTTTCGTCCTAAATGTTTCTCATAATGATTCACGGCAACATGGATCTGTGCACGCATTGCGTTCTGATTGTTATTCATCAGGGGTAAAAACCCATGTGTAGCCCCACAGGTAATTATTTCCAGCTTGCCCATGTCCTGAAATTTTTTAAATGCAAGGACGAGGTTTCTCTGATATTTCTCGGCAAATACATACCTGGCATTGGTAAAATAGTGGTGATACATCCGGGCGAGGCTCAGAAATTCAGGTTGATGTTTCGTTCTTTTGATTTCCTTTTCAGAGAGTTCAATGCGTTTTTCAACATAACGGATATAGCGGGATTGTAAAAACTCATCCGTAAGCATTGAAATCAATGGAGGCGTCAAAGACATGGTGATACGGAAATCAATTCCCTCTTCGATCAGCTTGTCAAAGACGTCTATGAGGGGAATGTACGTCTCGGTAATGGCCTCAAAGAGCCAGTCTTCTTCCAGAAATTCAGGATATTCAGGGTGGCGGACAAAGGGGAGGTGGGCGTGTAAAATTAACGATAAAAAACCTTTTTCCATAAATTCGCTGAGCAAAATTCCAATAGAATGTTTCGGTTCAAGTTAGAAGAAATTGGCAGGTCAACCGTCCCGGTTGACCAAATCAAAAGCAACAAACGGATACGGGACAAGCGTGACGCTTGTCCTGCCAACACCGTCTCAAAACCCGCTTAAATAAAATTATGTTATCGTAGCGCAATAAATAATATACTGCGGAATCAACAACCTACGGCTTTACTGGTACTGGTAACTTAAATTTTGCCAAAGCAGTACGACGCTAGGTAGCTTTCGATGACTCGGCAGAAGATACCCCTGGCGACACCCCTTCTTTAGGCATTTCCTGCCAGTTCCTGTGTACCCTTTCAAATACGGACTCACCGCTGATACCCAGCCCGGTCTGCACAAAGGTCTTTTCATAAAGTTCTTCAATACCCGCCCATTTCTCGTCAACTACTTCAGAAATGCTTATACGGGGCATCTTTACCGTATTTGACCTTGCCAGGATGCGAAATGTCCCGTTCGGAGCAAGGAAACCAATATCTACGCAGAACGACCTGTTTGGTTCGCCCACGTTAACATACCAGCTTCGCGCACTGCCCGGCACTTCACTATCAAAGTGTTTGTGGGCATTGGTGCCATTAAAGATAATATCGGTCACATCATAAACCCTCAGCACAATTTTAGCGCTGTGCGCAAGGATACCAAGCGCGTTACGGACTTTATCAAATGCATCCTTTCGTATTTCCCAGTAGGTAAATAACCAGAACGGGTCCCGTACCATTAGCACAATTCGATTATCTCCATAGCCTTCGGGTAATTCGGGAACTGATTGAACATACACGGAAACGGCCTCTTTTTTCTCTTCGGCTTTTCGAGGCTCTTCCTTTTGGACGGGCTGCGTTTCCGCTCCTTGATCTCCTTCCGGTTCGCTCTGCCAGGTATCTTCGCCTGTCATGCCCCATTCCCGGACTGGAGGCGCTTCATTCGATACGTCTGTCATGCCGAAAAATCTGTCCCACAATACGGCACAAAAGCTCGCTATCGTTTTCCAGAGTATGCTCAGTAAGGCCTTTATAACCTCAAGCATGAGCAGAAAGATGTCTTTAATAATACCTCTATCCATAAATTTAGGTTATTCTTCGATAACAATTGAAAAGCAGATTTAAAAATAGATAAAAAATTATACTTTAATAATAGCACAGGGTCAATAACTATTGTAATTGGTTACCAATGTAACCAATTACCGCCAGGATACAATTCCTTGCCAACCGTACGTTCAAATTAGACATTCGGCGACTTGCAGTTATAAATATCCTGTATGGTAGTAGCCGTCTCCTGACGGCGATGGCAATAGTTCGACCGAACACTCACGACGGCGGCTCACAACGGCGTGCATGTGCCCCGTCGCCAACAGGTGTTAGCTCCTGCCAAAAAGTTGAATTCCTACACATCAAATTGCCACAGCCTGGCCAATTCTCAGGAAGATAAGTTTAAATTCAGGATTGTCAACTTTAAGACACCGTTTAACGGCTTCACAATAAATTTCTTTTTGAAACCCGTACGGTAACGATTTCTGTTGAAGCTCATCAATATTTACGTGGTCTGTTTTATAATCGGCAATCACGATTCGATCGTCTATTTTGTAAAGAAGATCTATCGCCCCCCGCATAATTTGCCCATTCCACCGGAGCAGAATGGGTATTTCCCGGCCAAGTATCTGCACACCCCTCAAACCTTTGTATACCTCTGAATTAAAAAAATCAGAAAGTATAGCAAATGCCTCTGCTTTTATCCGTTCTCCGTCCCAAACCTGCGCCATATCAAAAGGAAAGATTTCACTTAATGCTAAATTCAGGGAGTTTTGAAGCGCATCTTTTGTTCCACGAAAATCCCATACTTCCAATACCCGATGGCAAAGTGAGCCAACCATCGTTGCGAAATGTGTGGAAAATCCAGACTCCTCATCAGCCACATCTGGCGATGCCTCCTGCGTTTCCTGACCGGCAAGGGCGGTGGGCGACGTAAAGAGTGGTTTGGCTGTTGCATCAATCATTGCATCCTTTCTCTTTCGCCATATTTCAACGAGAGATAACCAATCCGTATTCAGCGTCCGTACCCCTTGTTTTTTGAAAGAGTGCCGGGTTCCGTCAAACGTGAAATGTTCTATAAAGAATTTCTCATCCCCCAGGGAAACTTCGCATGTATGTTCCTTATCGGGTTCAATATCAGATGCGCTCCGGAGAGATTGGATAATCATGCCCATGTATGATTTATTATCGTCTTTCAGGGAACCGGTAAGAATCAGCCGTTCCATTGCCCTCGTCATTGCCACATACAAAACCCGCTTTTCTTCTTCCCATGAACGGTCATTTAATTTTCTTTCAATGGAAATACTATGCAGATTTCTGATTTGCCCGTCCCCTTTGCCTATTACGATACCCGTCGTGGATGTAGACCAGTCAAACACCGCCGGGTCAAGCGTCTCGTTGTCATTTCTCACCTTTCCATGCAAGTTCCCCAGTATTACCACGGGGAATTCAAGTCCCTTCGATTTGTGAATACTCAGGATTTTTACAACGTCAAGTGTTTCGTCAGAAAGTGGGCTTTCACCTTCTTCCCGTGCCTCTTTTATGCGCGTGGAAATACGGTCAATAAAGGTTTTAAGGGAAACACCGTCCGTCTCTTCCATATCGCACGCCATCTGATAAAGTTTCCAGAGATTAGCCAGTTTCTGTTCGCCATGCCAGGATATTGCGGTAATTTCAGCTATCGGGTAACTGTCCATAATTTCTGTGATAAGTTGTGAAATGGGTAGTATACCCGCGCGTATGCGCATCCTCTTTAAAAATTGGTAAAACGTCTCGACAATATCACGGGAATGAGTCTTGTCAGGTATTGCGCTACGATAGTCCAGGAGATTGTTTTCTTTCAGTTCAAATATTTCACGATCCGTTAAACCCACGAGAGGAGAGCGGAGCACACCGACCAGGGCAATGGTGTCGTGGGGGTTTTCAAGGGCGCGCAGGAGATTGATAAAATCAGTAATCTCCTGAGTCGTATAAAAGTATTTTTCGCCTTCTATAATATAGGGTATGCCATATCCTTTCAGCGCTTCAATGTAAGGTTTTACCTGGGTAAACGCCCGCAGGAGCAATGCCACGTCTTTGTATCGGAGCTTGCGAAGTGCACTCTTTCCCGTCCGATCCTCTATAAGTTCATTATTGACATGCCGGGAAATCCATTGAGCTATCCACTCTGCCTCTGCCGCCCGCGCATCTTCAGCCTTTATTTCTTTCTCGTCTTTTTGAGAAACCAGAATCATTTCAACCTTTTGCGAGGAATGTGTTTTTTTACGGTTGGCATGGATAGGAATGTATGCAGGTTGTAATCCCTGTTTCTCCACCATGATCCGCCCATCAAAAAGGTAGTTTACGACGTCAATAATGCCCGAATGGCTCCTGAAATTTTCCCGCAATTTCAGCGTCTCATCCTGTCCGCACACCTGTTGTACTACCTGTTCATAAGCCTCGATGTCCGCACGGCGAAAGGCATAAATGGATTGTTTTGGATCGCCAACAATAAAGAGCTTCCCCGGCTCAAGGATCACCCTACGGGCATCTGTACTATAATGAGCCGGTGATTCTGAAAGGAACAGGACTATGTCATATTGGGTAGGATCTGTATCCTGAAACTCATCTACCAGGATAGTTCTGAATTCCGATTTCAGTTTATTCCTGATAGAGCGGTATGCGCTCTTGTGCAGCAAATCCCTTGTTAAGGTAAGGAGACCATCAAACGATACATACCCCTGTGACAGATAGCGCTGTCGAAATATTTTTGCAAAAGGGCGTATGATATCTAACGTGGTTTTTATAAACTCTTCATCCACTTCCTTTAATTTCCTGAGCAGGGCATGACACCCTCTGGCAAGTTCACGCGCAACCTCAAAACCCTCGTCCGTCCATCCTGTCTTCGCCTTTGAAGGTTCTTTGTCAAAATCATATACGAGGGTATTCAGATAACCGATACCTTGATTTTTGATCGCGTCTAAAATTCCCCGCAATTCATTGAGTTGTTGTAAAAGATTATTGTTGGGTTTTTCACAAAAGGCAGCGATGTCATGGATTTTTTTTATGAACGGTTCCACGAATGATTGCAAGCTTGCTTTATTGTGAACACAAACACTAAGGGTATCCAGGGGGATGGTAAATCCTGATAACCGCTTGGCAAATCCCTTGAGTGATGCAAGGTCGAGCCGTTTCAGGACAGTTTTCCAGGTATTGGCATTGGGTGAGTCAAGGCGAAGTTCTGTCTCAAGCCACTTAGACCACTCCTTGTCGAAGAGTTCGTCAAAGACATCTCCCTCATCTACGGCAAACCCTGGCGCGACACCCGATTCTATAGGATACAGACGGAGAATATAGGCAGCAAAGCCGTGTATCGTTCCGATAAGCGCCTTGTCCATATCTTCCAGCGATTTTTTTGCACGGCGCTCAACCTCGCTGTACGTTGTTTGATACCTATCGCGGATATACGAGAGAAATTCTTCGGTTTTTCTTTTTTCCTCGCCCGAAATACTTCCGTTGATAACGGCAACGATCTTTTCCAGTTCGCCCATCAATCTGACCTTGATATCACTGGCAGCCTTTTCGGTAAAGGTCATAGCAACGATTCTGCGGACGGGGCTTTCTTCTGCGTGAAACCGCCGGTGGCCCAGGAGCAGATGTAATATACGGTTTACCAGCAATGTGGTCTTGCCCGTCCCTGCGCCAGCCGTAACAACGAGGTTTCTGTCGAGTTCAGAGACTGCAAGCTCGCGAATATCATTATCAATAGGTTTCGACACTTTGCCCAAAAACCCTTCCATTATTTTCTATGCCACAAAGGCACGAAGTCACAAAGGTATGGATAAAATACATTTTCAATCTCAAATCACAAATTACCCTTATACAATGGTAAACCTCCCCCGCTTTTTTTTAATAAATCCTTCTTTCTCCAGTTGAATAAGATTATACCGGATTTTTTCAGTATCTGTCTGTAGCTTTCGTGTAATTTCCCGTTCAGAAACAGAATACTCATTCGCGAGCATTTTAAGAATATTTCCACGAACCTGCCTGTTAGAACCTTGAAATGGGGACTGTTTCTGATAATGGGCGCTTCTTCTGTTCGGGTTTTCAAATTCCTTTTTTAACATAGCGCCATAATCCATAAGTCCATAGTACCATTCACGGGGGTTCGTGGCATCGAGTGTTTTTTCTACCAGGGGCAGAATCTCCGTATCTTTGATGTCGTTCCTGTCATGAAAAAAACAATGGATGAATACCCTTCGTATATTGGTCTCTATAAAAACGGCCGGCATGTTGAACGCAAAGGCAACGATTGACGAAGCAGTTGCCTTGCCAATGCCGGGAAAGGTTTTTAATACTTCTGCCGACGAAGGAAGATGCCCGTGAAATTCTTCCACAACTTTTTCGGCAATGTGTTTTAAGGCAATTGCCCGTCTGTTGTAGCCCATCCCCTGCCACTCTTTAAAAATTATTTTCAAAGGCGCTTGTGCAAGGGTTGAGAAATCAGGAAACATCTGGATAAGCCTTTCGTATTTGACCAGCACCCGCTCAACCTGTGTTTGCTGAAGCATGATCTCTGATACAAGTATACAGTACGGATTATGTGTCTTCCGCCAGGGAAGATCCCGACCGTGTTTCCTGTAATAATCATAGATCATTTTTTGAAATGTTTGTATGGATGCAGATGTCAATTTTCCTTTATGCATTTTTTAATAATTATTATACCAAACCGACACAAGTTTTGCTCACTTTGTCACCCTGAGTTTGTTTCAGAGTCTCATATTTTAATTGCATAGGATAACGAAATATGCAAATCGATACAAAACTATTTTGGCAATAAATTTAATATGCTTGACAAGAAACATCTGAAAAGTTAGATATTAAGATACATAGTATTATTACCGGGCACGTGCAAGAACCAAAAAGGTATAAGACGTGGTAACTGTTCAGCCCACCACAGAGAATGTTGAAATTGCTGAGTGGCTGACAGAGGATAAACTATAATAATGTGCGAAATTCCCCCTTTTCACGTATTTCTCTGCGCCCTTTG
>JAHFOW010000280.1 GCA_023261465.1 Planctomycetota bacterium | reverse complement strand
GTTCGTCGCTCTGTAACCTCTACCATGCACAACCGGCATCCGCCAAACTGGGACAATTTGGGGTGATAACACAGACCCGGAATATAAATATTATTATCCAGGGCTGCCTGGAAAATATTCGTACCTTCCGGCGCTATGATTGGTTTATCGTCAACAACAAGATGGATGAGTTTCTTCATTTGATCGCCATGAAATTACATTTTTCATAACATAAATTACATTTTATGCATTTATCTTTATGGATGAAGGCGACTTCCTTTGTACTCCCGCTAATCGCCTTAACCGGACAATTTTTAATACATGCCTGACATTTCGTGCACTTCTCCGAAACAACTTCATATTTATGGAGCGCAACACACATAGACGTGGGACATGCCTTGTCCCTGATGTGCGCAATATATTCATCTTTAAAATAGCGGAGGGTTGATTTTACCGGATTTGGAGCGGATTGTCCAAGCCCGCAGAGCGACATCGTCTTTATTTCATCGCACATATCTTCTAATATTTCCAGGTCTTTTTCCTCACCCAGCCCCTGCGTAATACGCGTCAGAATATCCAGCATAAGAGTGGTTCCAATACGGCACGGCGGACACTTCCCGCACGATTCATTGGCGCAAAAATTCATGAAAAACCGCGCCATCTCTACCATACAGGTGGCCTCGTCAACGACCACAAAACTACCCGAACCCATCATAGCGCCCGCGCCCACCAATGATTCATAATCAATCGGTGAATCCAATAACGACTCCGGCAAACACCCGCCTGACGGACCGCCGATTTGCACGGCCTTAAACCTTTTCTTACGGGGAATCCCACCGCCCATGTCAAAAACAATCTGCCGGATGGTGGTACCCATGGGAACTTCAACAAGCCCTGCGTTCTTTATCTTCCCCGTTAGAGAAAAGATTTTAGTGCCCTTGCTCTTTTCAGTGCCAATCTTTGCATACCAGTCAGCCCCCCTGTTAATAATAAATGGCACATTGGCAAAGGTCTCCACATTGTTTAATACCGTAGGTTTGTCCCATAATCCCGCCTCTACCGACTGGGGAGGCCTGGTGCGAGGCATACCGCGTTTGCCTTCAATGGAATTCTGGAGCGCTGTTGACTCGCCGCACACAAATGCGCCAGCGCCTTCTTTTATGCTAATATCCAGACTATAGCCGCTGTTTAATATGTTTTTCCCCAAAAAGCCGTGTTTTCTTGCCTGCTCAATAGTATGTTTTAACCTTTTAACTGCAAGGGGATACTCGGCGCGGGCATAAATATAACCATAGGTAGCATTAATTGCATAGCCACCAATAATCATGCCCTCCAGGACGGCATGGGGATCGCCCTCCAGAAGGCTCCTATCCATAAATGCACCCGGATCGCCTTCATCCGCATTACAAAGGATAAACTTCTCATCCGCAGCATATCGGGCGCAGGACGCCCATTTTTCACCGGTTGGAAAACCACCGCCACCTCGCCCCCGAAGGCCTGATTTGCTCATTTCATTAATCACATCCTTCGGAGTCATACTCGTCAAAACCTTTTTGAGCGCGGTATATCCGCCGGTCGCGAGGTAATCTTCAATGCTATCCGGGTCGATATACCCGCAATTCCGGAGGATATATTTGATCTGGCCTTTGTTCATTTCCAGGTCATTAAAAAATGGCACCCCCTCATAAGGGGTTTCTACTTTGGAATCGATGTACATCTGCGAGAGGGCAAAATTCTTTATCACATCCCCCTTTCCTACGTGCTGTTCTATAATCTGCGGCACCATGGCGCTCTTCACCCCGCCGTAAGTAATGCGTGTCCGGCCAGGAATAACCACATCAACAAGCACTTCATGGACGCACATACCAATACAACCTGTAGGTATAATTTCCGCACTGATCTTTTGCTTTTCGAGTTCTTGTTGAATGCTCGTAAACACACCTTTTGCACCGGCGCCCAGACCGCAACTCGCCATACCAATGATAATTGCTGGTTTTTTTTGTGTATCTTTTATTTCGTTACTTACCATAAATAGCGCTACCCGGTAAAACTTTTTTTTGCTTTAACTATTCTGACGGTTGAGTAGTTCCCGATTCTTTAATTTTTTGTAAAACAGCCCCTACAGTATCTGACGCAAGCTTGCCGTGAATATCTTCGTCTACCATCATAACCGGCGCAAGGGAACAGGCGCCCAGACATGCCACCTCCTCGAGGGTAAACACGTTATCCTTCGTCGTCATTCCCATGGAAACTTCCAGCGTTTCACTCAGCTTTTCTGCAATCTTGGTTGCACCCTTCACATGACACGCTGTTCCGCAACACACTTTAATAATATGCTGACCTCTGGGTATCAGGTGAAATTGGGCGTAAAACGTGGATACACCCACAATTTCACTTGAACTCACATTTAGTCTCTCTGAAATAAGGTCAATCGCAGATTCAGGCAGGTAGCCAAATTCGCCCTGTACCTTTTGCAAAACCGGGATAACCGCCCCCCTGGCATTTTTATAATCACTCAGGATTTTTTCTACCTTTGATAAATCAATGCCCTTATCTTTTGGCTGTTCGCAGGTTTTCGTAGCCATGATTTTAACGATCTATTTCTCCTAAA
>JAHFOW010000140.1 GCA_023261465.1 Planctomycetota bacterium | reverse complement strand
GCTAATGGGACATGTATTTGCGAAAATAGAATTAAGCAATCCGAGGCAAACCGATTTTAAGCCTATCGAAGTAAAAGCTTTGGTGGATACTGGTGCCCTTATGCTTTGTATTCCAGAGCATGTTGCTATTCAGCTTAATCTTGAAACCGAATCAATGAGGGAAGTTTCTGTGGCAGATGGTAGAAGCATGAATGTTCCTTATGTCGGTCCTATTAAGGTTTGCTTTGAAAAACGGTTTTGTTATGTAGGCGCTTTAGTTCTTGGAGATGAAGTGCTACTCGGCGCAGTACCAATGGAGGATATGGATTTAGTCGTAAATCCGAGTCGTAGAGAACTTACTGTAGACCCAGTTAGTCCTAATATTCCACATGCACGGGTAAAACCGCTAACCAGGCGCTCCACTTGACGCCGAGCAGAGACGTTTTGATTCGGAGTGGCGTTTGCATACAGAGTTTTCAGTTATTCAATGGGTTCACTTGCTAAGGCTCGGCTCAAGTGAGCTTGGCCGTTAGCTGGGCAACATTTAAGACAATTCAATAAAAACCCTAAAGGAGGAGTGCTATGAGATACTTAGTCGCAGGATCCGGCGGTCCGGGATTTGCCTCGGACGAAGAAGCATTGGAGATATTGAGTAATATTGTTCTTCCCAATTTCAGCCGGTTAATCGAACTTGAAAAAAAGAAAAAGATAATCGCGGGTGGGCTTCCCGTTGGGGATCGATCGTTTATATTCATTGTGGAGGCGGAATCCAATGATGAACTAGACAAAATGCTGAGACAGTTGCCCATGTGGGGAATTCTGGATTGGGAAGTGACACCATTGCAGACATTCAGCGAAAGGGCAAAGCAAGAGCAACTGGCCGTAAAAGATTTGAAAAAGACACTAGAGAAATAATATATAGTAAAGCCGGCTAACAATCGGGTGAACTGAACGCGAAAAACTACGGCGGCCTTTCGGACAAGGTCTCTCTGGCCACGGCAGTTACCCGTGGCGTTGGTGACATGCATCTGAACGCAAAACTATCACGCAATTAGTGGCGAGGAGAGTCTGATGACCATTACGAACAAGCAGTCAGGGACGAATGTGCATGAGGTTGCTGACGGGATCTATCGCATTAACACGCCGGTTGTGATCAAAGGCGCGGGCGGGTTCTCGTTTAATCAATACCTGATTATGGATGAAGAACCATTGCTCTTCCACGCCGGACTGCGAAAGATGTTTCCACTCGTGCGTGAAGCGGTGGCGAGCGTTTTGCCGGTCGGGAGGCTGCGCTATATTTCGTTTTCCCATGTGGAAGCCGACGAGTGTGGTTCACTGAACGAATGGCTTGCCGTCGCGCCGCAGTCCGTGCCGCTGTGCGGCACTGTTGCCGCCATGGTGTCGATCGGCGACCTTGCTGACCGGGCGCCCCGCGCGCTTGCCGATGGCGAGCTGCTCTCTCTGGGAAAGCACGCCGTGCGTTGGTTCGACACGCCGCATCTGCCGCACGCCTGGGAATGCGGCTTTATGACAGAAGAACGAACGTCTACGCTGCTGTGTGGCGACCTGTTCACGCAGGGAGGCAATGATCTTCCGCCCATCACTGAGTCGGATATTCTTGGGCAGAGCGAGGCTTTTCGCCACGGGATGGATTATTTCTCATACACGAAGAACACCCGTGTGATGCTTGAGAAGCTGGCCGCAACAAACCCGGTAACACTCGCGTGCATGCACGGCAGCGCATGGCGTGGCGATGGGGCAAAACTGCTGCGTGCTCTTGCTGATGCGTTATCTGCATGATGCACGCCTTATCTGGCATGGGCAGTCGCCCAACTAAGCGCTGCAGCGGACGGCGTCGCTTCGCGGAACCGCCCGCTGAGATTTGCCGATAGAGCGATGAGTCATCGATCCGATGCCTGCTCTTAATAAATAACAACAAACAAAAGCTCATGCCAAATCAGCTTGGGTATTTTTGCACCATTTTTCTGTGATGTGTTTGTTGGTGAACCCATGTATTGGAATGCAGCCCTTGAGATATTTATGAACGAACTCAATAGCCATATACACGCCCTTGCAACGGAAGGATATTTTCAGCTATGGTATTAAATATTATTGCGGCGCTCTGGGGTTTGTCTGAAGCCACGCTCTTTTTTGTTGTATCGGAAATCCTGCTCAGTTGGATAGCTCTTGAGAGCAGGAAAAAGGCATATATTGCATGTGTCTGGTCTCTGGCAGGCGCTCTCGTGGGTGGTAGCCTCATGTATCTGTGGGGTTTGTTAAATCCTGAACAGGCTATAGCGGCGCTTGATTATGTTCCTGCTATTTCTCCACAAATGATCCAAACTGCTCAATCTGACCTGAAGCAAAAAGGGATATGGTCTATCGTTGCCGGAATTGGATCAGATTGGGGCGTTCCTTACAAGATTTATGCAGTTCAAAGCGCAAATAGTGGTATTAGTTATATTGCCTTTATCCTTGTGAGTATCCCTGCGCGGTTTGGGAAATTTATCCTGGTAAGTACGTTCTTTGGATACCTTTCAAACCCCGTTTTAAAAAATTGGAGCATCAGAAAAAAAAGGATTCTCCATATCGCTATATGGATTGCAATTTATGGAATGTACTTTAGCTTAAAATCAAATTAACGAGATGCAGATTTCCAGACCATGGGTGAGCGTAACGAAGCACATCGGTATACATGCGATAAAGAAATATGTCACAAATTGCATACTAACAGGCTGGACATATATCGACACAAGACCAGCCTATTAATCGACATTTTTATGTGGGCGCTACAGAACCGTTTTCCTGTGTATCCGCGTCCATGAGATTATTTACTGCATCAATCACAGGTTCAGAGGAATTATAAATTTTTGCTATGGGATTAACGATGGCCAGACCACGGTAATAGGTTACAAGTCCTTCTGCAACCTCTGTTAATATTTTATTGAATGTATTACGTTTTTTTGCCCGGGCCAGTTTTACTTCGGGTCCTTTATCACCGGTAATCGGAATCCGCTCGTAATTGCCAAAATCCATCCGTAAAATATTCAGCATACCGCCCTGTCCTGATAATTGGTTCACTATCTCCCCCGATGGTAATGAGGCGATAAATGCCAGTGGGTAGGTGTAATCTTTATATCCGTCTTTTTGGATGTAGAAATCACTTTGTACGCTCAGCGATTCAAAATAGGCATGTACCCGTGATAAACATTTTTTGTTTACCAGGGATTCATCGATTTCTTTGACTTGCTTGTTCGCTTTTTTAAATCTTCCCAGGATGATTGTCGAGGCAATCACCCGCTCGTGTTGATAAGTCTTTGCCTCTATCTGGATATAATCATTGCTGACAAATTGCCATAACATGAGGTTGCATGTCCGGTCGCCATAAAAAGCAGAGCCGGTAAATTTTATGTTTACCGACGATATCTCTATTTCCGGAAAGAGGATTTCAAGAGGAAGGATGATCTTGGAAATGGTCATTGCGCCGGGAACAATGTTGCCTTTTCTGTGAATGATGTTGTTGTCGTTTGTTACATCAACAAATATTTCACCATGCTGTTTATGGATTTTATATTCATGTTTAATTAAAAATTTATCCCGGATGTGTAACCGGCATTCGCTGGCATTGACATTTTCTAATTTCAGGGCCGGACGAGATGTTCGTGCTTTTGCGTCCCGAAAGCAAATTTTGTCGGTCAAAAAGGCGTCCAGCCTTCGCATGGGTATTGAAAATAGTGGAGATTCTAGCATTGTCATAAGCGCTGTCAACAATAAATTTTTCGTTGTCTCATTATTTTTTTGATTTTAGTGTGTAACTTATCTTATGTCAAGGATATAAATTTATTGCAGAGGATTTTCTGTTTTAATTAAACGATTGCCATGATAACATTATATCTTAAGCCCTTTTATAAAAAACTTTTTTCAAATCAGGAGGTCATATATGCCAGTAAAACAGTTGAAAGAGTTTTTAGACGCCAATAGCATCAAGTACATCACCATTAACCACTCCAGGGCATTTACTACCCGGGAAACAGCACAGTCTGCCCATATTCAGGGAAAGGATATGGTAAAAACGGTTATGATTAAAATCAATAACAAAATGGTTATGGCGGTACTTCCCTCTTCCTTTAAAATAGATTTTGATCTTTTAAAGCAGGCCGTTGGATCTGGAGATGTTGTACTGGCGGATGAACGGGAATTTAAAAATCTCTTCCCTGCGTGTGAAGTCGGGGCCATGCCGCCCTTTGGAAATCTGTATAACATGGAAGTCTTCGTGGAAAAACACCTGACAAAAGACAAGGAAATCGCGTTTAACGCCGGAACCCATAGAGAGTTAATTAGCATGGCATACAAGGACTTTGAACAGTTGGTAAAACCTAAGGTAATGAAGTTTTCAGCATTATTGGCTGATCAAGAGTAAAAGCCTCTACTACCCCGTTCGACGGGCAAGGCAGATTGTAAAATTATTGAATTTAAATAGAGACTTTTAATACGGATTTTGTATGACGAATGAAGCAAAAAGTGTCCTCGAAACAGCTCTTGCTGAAGAAAGAAAGGCAAGCCGCTTTTACTCAAATTTGGCGCTTCAGATGGAAGATAGAGGCGCACGTATAAAATTTGAGGTTATGTCCGCAATTGAACAAAAACACTACGAAATTTTATTTTCCTGGTATCAGGAAAAATTTAACCAAGCGCCTTTCGTAAGAGAACCCGTAGAACTGAAGATTGTTCGTCCCGAAACACCGGCAAAAACAATCTCCTTCGGCGATGCTATTAAGGTCATTATGGAGACAGAATGGCGGGCGTACGAATTTTACAAAAAGGCCGTTGAAAACTCAACGGATGCCAATGATCGAAAGATATTTCAATCGCTTGCAGAAATGGAAAAGGCTCATTTTGAGCAATTCAGGACAGAATATAATTATACAACAGAAAAAATTATCCGCTTTGCCAGTGAAGATATTCCTTGGATGATGGAGGTGTGCTAAACGATAGCGCGCACAGGGTAGAATAAAATTTCTTGTTCGACATTCGCTATTCAATACACGGTTAAATTAGCCCATCATTTTAAGTTTGAGATTATGGGGGGAGGCATGCCGGGAGTTGTTGGAGTCCCGTTTCACGTAACGGGACTCTGAAAGATGATTACACTATGCCCTGTACGGTATTGATTGATACCAAAAAAGGAAATTATATTAAACAGGTTCAGGCACACATACCATCCGATGTGATGCTCGTTGCCTTTTAGGGGGTGCACTATGCCAATCCGAAAATTCATAACAACCGCAGAGCTATTGCCACTCATACGTATACACAAGCGAGTCATAACGAAGTGGCGTCCTCTTGCCGTCGTGGCAATGATAATTATACTTACGGCCGGCTTACCGGCAGGACGTGTACATGCTGGCGTTGTTTATGTCCAGCCGTCGGGCGATACACTTCTCTTCCAATCTTCGCAAGCTTCGTACGATTGGCAGGGTAGTGATTATGACACGTATGTCTGGGATAACTTTACACTCAATTCCACTCAGGCAATTACCGGGATTAAGTGGAGGGGTATATACGTCCATGGCGGAACCACTCCCTATTATCCGAATCCGGTGACCGATTTCCTTGTTTCCTTTTACGCTACCAAAGTGCTCGGGCAAGGTATATCGGAACCCGACCTGAAGATTGATGCCCAAAATAACCCTCATCCTCTGAAGACATACAGGGCAAGAGGAAACGCCCGTGAAACTCCGCTCTGCACACCGCCGTGTTACTCTACCTGGCATGACTATAGCTTTTCCCTGCCAACGCCGTTCCAGGCCACAGCAGGGACGGAGTACTGGATACAAATTGAAGGAATTCAAAAAGGCGTCGCCGACTGGGGCATTGCTGCGGGAACAGGTGGGAATGGTAGTTCTTTCGGTTCTGAAGTCAATTATGCGGGAGGTTTTACTTACTTCAAACTCCAAAATGATGCTGCGTTCACGCTGTTGAATTCGGTAGGCATCGAGAATGAGGACTCTCGTATCCAGTACGACGGTTGGAAAGGCGGCAAAAACAATTTGGCCAATGGGGGCTCATATCGGGTCAGCAACGCGAAGAACAATAAAGCAAGTTTTGTTTTTTCTGGTACGTCTTTCAAATGGGTCACGATGGAAGGTCCGGATATGGGTATCGCCCATGTAATGATTGACAAGGTGAACATGCCGGATGTAGATCTGTACAATGCCACACGCATCTTCAACTTTACGAAAAGCTATTCGGGGCTCCCGGGTGGTAGCCACACAATCGTGATCCAGGTGAGTGGGCAAAAGAATGTGAATGCAACAAACTCGAAGGTGGCGCTCGATGCGGTCACCGTGGGATCAGTTACGACCCAGGACACGTCATACAAAGTGATATATGATAACTGGGTAGGCAAGGCTACGGCCAGCGCAAGCAATGGCAACTATCGCATGAATGGGACACCTGGCGCTGTTGCGCAGCTAAAGTTCACAGGAAATCAGATTGATTGGATCACGGCGTACGGTCCAAATTATGGACAAGCAGAAGTATTCATTGATGGGGTAAGTCAAGGGGTCACGGACTTGTATCAGGCAAAGGCAGTGTGGAAAGTACCGGTTTCATTTGCAGGATTGAGCGGTGGCAAGCACACCATTCGGGTAAAAGTATTGGGAACAAAGAACCCGTTGTCGGGTGGAACTGCGGTGGTTGTGGATGCATTCAACATTTACTAATTCAGAAATTATGTAAAAAGGGTAACAAAGGCAGTACAGTATGGAACGAGTTTGAAAGTGCAGTCAGTATATATGTCGCAATTTCAAATGATTCCTTATAAGAAAACACAAGGGTATTTCAGAGAACGACCCGATGTTCCGGTGAGCGATGGTTTCACCTCTTTTAACAGCAGGAGTAAGAACGAAGAGACTGTTTCGAATAAGTATGACCACAACAAAACCTGAAAGGTGTTTCCAATGCCGGTTAATCGTGCAGGAGTGTATTTGCCGTCATATTTCCCCATTCCTGGCAGAACATAAAATAACCTTATTGACCAGCAAGAAAGAAGAGCGGATTATTTCCAATACGGGAAGGCTGCTCCGGTTGATGTTGAAAAACATTTCGACTGTCTATGTTGGAGAAACGGGCTGGGAAAAAGACGTCGGGCTGGAAATATCAAGAAGTGATTATACACCGGTACTATTATTCCCGTTACCTCATTCCCGTGATGGACAAAATATTATTGAAGAAACGGGAAAACCGTTGAATATTTTTGTGCTGGACACCAGTTGGAGAAATGCAAGGAGATGGCTTCGCAAGCCAATGCTTATACCTTTAAGGAAAATCGGGTTAATTACAGCGCCCTCTTCAGAATATTACCTCAGGAAGCAATCTGCCGAAAACTATTTGTGTACCTTTCAAGCGGTAACTTCATTAATGGCAGATCTGGGTACCAAAGATTATGCTTCAGCTTCTTTTCACATGCAGGAGAAGTTTAAATTGTGGGTAAAATCATTGGCCAGGGAAAGAGGATTGACTCTCCCCCGGCCCTGTTATGCGACACAAGGCCGCACCTAAAACAATCCCGATTTCATCAGTTAATTTTTCAAAGAACTACAGTGTTACAATAATTGCAGAGACGTAAGATTTTGCGTCTCTGCCTGGACATTTTTTAAGTCGCCGTGAGGCCTAATTTATTAAAATCATGAAACCACAAAAATCTCTTTCTTTTAAAAACACCTATATCAGACTTTTAATATATC
>JAHFOW010000139.1 GCA_023261465.1 Planctomycetota bacterium | reverse complement strand
CGGATGTGACGGGAGTGGTGACATTGACGGGTGGGGCTGAGATGGTGATGCCGGGGGATAATGTGAAGGTAGTGGTGGAATTGTTGACGCCCGTGGCAATGGATGAGGGGTTACGGTTTGCTATCCGTGAGGGTGGGAAGACTGTTGGCGCTGGTGTTGTTACAAAAATTATTGGATAAATAACTTGGGAATACGTTCATGCGCGAATATATAACGCTGGTTTGTAAAGAGTGTTCTAATAGAAACTATAGAACGCCAAAAAAAACACAGCAAACGGAGAAGTTGGCACTAAAAAAGTTTTGTAAGTTTTGTAGAAAACATGTGGACCACAAAGAGTATAAGAAGTAGTTTTTGGTGTGTTTTATATAATAATAAAGGTCTGTAGCTCTAATTGGTAGAGCACCGGACTCCAAATCCGGCTGTTGGGGGTTCGAGTCCCTCCAGACCTGCCATTTTTTAAGAGAGATATTTGGATGTCATTTTTTAATATTTATAAAAAAGGACAAGGTCTGTACAGTAGAGTAGCTGTAGGGGTTGCTCTGGGTGTGCTTGCTTTATTTGCGACCATTTCGTTGTACAATGTACTGATAGACTTGCCAAATGTCGGAGGCAACGCTAAAGTACCTTTGGTTGATATTGACTTATCATGGGGGCTGATTAGTGCTTTTGCACTTTTTATTGTGCTGGGGTTTTTAATCGGCATATTTGTTGCGGGATTAGAAACAGGTATAAGAACGTTTGATAGTGGCGGGAGAAAAACTGTTGAATTCTTAATCAATACGCAAGGTGAGCTTCAAAAGGTGGCATGGCCGACAAAGTACGAGCTTGTTGGGTCTACTGTAGTTGTAATTGTATCGGTAATAGTTATTGGGTTGTTCACTTTTGGCGTTGATAGAGCCGTTACTTTGATTATGAGGTATATTGGCGTGCTTTAGGTCATTACATATCCGGTTGAAAGGATATGCAAGACTTTCTCGTAGGTCTATGGCTTTGTTATTATAAAATCTTCAGAGTAATCAACGTTATCAAATCTTTTAGATCCTTCCGAGTGATTGCTAAAATTTAATATAAGAGCTTTTGGAGTGTATTTCTGAATTTTCTGGTGGGATTAACGAATGCCTAAAAGATGGTATGTTTTGCGTGTGCAGAGCAATAGAGAGGATAAAGTACGCGAGGGGTTGCTTGAACGTGTTAAAGCGAGGGGTTTAGAAGGTTTTGTTTCAAATATTTTAGTTCCGAGTGAAAAAGTTTCCGAAATTAAAGGTGGTAAAAAAAAGGTAACAGATAGGAAGATATACCCAGGCTATATTATGGCTGAAGTCGAAGTTGACGAGAACGGTAAAATACCAAATGAAGTGCTGTTTTTGATTCGGGAAACGCCTGGTGCGGGTGATTTTATTGGGGGTCAGGATAAGCCGGTGCCAATGTCAAGCTATGAGGTAGAAAAGGTTTTGTCTGATGTAGAACATAAAGAGGAGAAACCTCGTGCAAAGATTGTATTTCATGAGGGCGAAAAAGTCAGAATTAAAGAAGGGCCTTTTGAAAATTATGATGGCGTAGTTGAGGAAGTACTCCCTACCAGTGGACGAGTAAAAGTAATGCTCACGGTGTTTGGTAGGGCAACACCTGTTGAATTGGAATATTGGCAGGTAGAAGCGATTTGATGATAGGAGCATAAAATGGCTAAAGAAGTATTAACAAAGATAAAATTACAATGTCCAGGTGGTCAGGCGACGCCGGCACCGCCCGTAGGGCCAGCTTTAGGTCAACATGGAGTAAATATAGGACAGTTTGTCAAGCAGTTTAATGATAAGACAAAAGAATTGCAGGGGATTTTAACGCCAGTTGAGATAACGGTATTTAAAGATAAATCGTTTACGTTTATTATAAAATCTCCGCCTGCCTCTGTGTTGATAAAGCAGCTGGTAGGTATCGCAAAAGGGTCGCCCGAGCCGAACAGACAGAAGGTTGGACAGATAACGAGGCAGCAACTAAACGAAATTGCGAATAAGAAACTGGGGGATTTGAATGCTGATAGTATAGATGCAGCTATGAAAATGATAGAAGGAACTGCGCGTACTATGGGAATTAAGGTGGTTGATTAATACCAGGTGGGGCATTTGGTCTGGTTGATTGAAAGGAATATATTTATATGGCAAAAAGAAGTAAGAGATATCTGGAATCAAGAAAGCTGGTCGATTCAGATAAAAAATATGACCTGAAAGAGTCAATAAAGTTGCTGAAAAGTTTTAAACCTGCAAAGTTTGATGAAAGCGTTGAGGTTGCAATGAAATTGGGCATAGACCCAAAACAATCAGACCAGCTTATTAGAGGGTCTGTATCTTTGCCTAAAGGAATTGGAAAAAGTTTAAAGGTAGTTGTTTTCGCTGCTGGCGAAAAGGCTGAGTTTGCAAAAAGGGCAGGTGCCGATGAGGTGGGCGCTGAGGAATTGGTGAAAAAGGTAGAAGGTGGCTGGGTAGATTTTGATGTTGCAATTGCTACATCTGATATGATGAAGCTTGTGGGTAAACTGGGTAGGGTGTTAGGTCCTCAGGGTAAGATGCCTTCTCCCAAATCAGGAACTGTAACAGATGATATTGAAACAGCAGTGAAAGAATTTAAGGCTGGTAAAATAGAGTATAGAACTGATGCTGGAGCGAATGTACATGCGATAGTTGGGCGGAAATCGTTTTCCGAGGCAGATCTCGAAGACAACATAAATGCTTTTGTTAAGCACATAACGAACTCCCGTCCTCCATCGGCAAAAGGGATCTTTGTACAGAACGTTTCTGTGTCTTCCACAATGAGTCCAGGGATCATGGTGAAGATTTAGGAAAATAATTGCGAAGGGAAGTAAAAAGCAATGGCAAACGAATTAAAACAACTTGTAGTTAAAGAGATGGTTGGGCGATATCGAAACGTGAATAGCTTTTTAGTTATTGGCTATCAGGGAATAAATGCGTTGGAATTCGGTCAACTAAGAAGGGATTTGTCGAAAAAAAAAGTTGGTGTTGAGATAGTTAAGAATTCCCTTGCATCTATCGCTTTCAAAGAGGTGGGGATTGCCGGAATTGAAAATCTTTTAAAAGGTCCTTCGGCTATTGTAACCGGTGGGGAAGATGCGGCTGTTATGGCAAAGGAGGTCATTGAAAGCTCTAAAAAAATACTTACTTTCTCTCTGCGCGGTGGTGTGGTGGATGGAGTGCTCCTTTCTTCCGATGATATCAAAAATCTGGCAAAGCTTCCCAGTATGCCCACATTGCGTACTCAAATTGTTTCAAGTATTAATGCTCCAATAGTAGGGGTTGTATGTGCATTTAATTCTGTGTTGCGAAGCCTGGCTACTGTGCTACAGGCGGTTAAAGACCAAAAAGAAAAAAGTGGTGGATAAATTTTTTGAATTTCCTGAAAGAGTAGGAGGATTAAAATGACTCAAGCAAGTGAAGTGAAATCAGTTGAACCTTCTGGTAAGATTGCGCAGGTTCTTGATATGGTGGCGGGGATGACCCTTTTAGAAGCGGCGCAGCTCGTTAAGGCTTTTGAGCAAAAGTTTGGCGTTTCAGCTGCATCAGCAGTAGCTGCAGCGCCTGCCGCAGTAGCGGCGGAAGGTAAGGCGCAAGCTGTTGAAGAAAAAACGTCTTTTGATGTGATATTAAAAGATGGGGGCGCAAACAAGATACAGGTAATTAAGGCGGTTAGGGCTGAGACCAATCTGGGTTTGAAGGAGGCTAAAGATTTGGTTGAGGGTGCTCCAAAAACGGTGAAAGAAGGTGTTACAAAAGAAGACGCCGAGAAGATTAAAAAAGCACTTGAAGCTGCTGGCGGTAAGGTAGAGATCAAATAAAATTAAATTGAGTGAGTATTTCCTCTAACTTTTAGCGGGATAATTATGGAAATCCGAAATTACGGCAAGGTTGTTGATATAATTGAAATTCAAAACCTTGTGCAAATTCAGACAAAGGCGTATAGCAATTTTATACAGGCAGACATACCCGCATCTCGAAGAAAAAACTTCGGAATAGAAGCGATACTGAGAGAGATTTTTCCTATCAGTAATTACGACGGTACTCTGTCGCTGGACTACATAAAGTATGAGCTTGGTAAGCCGCGGTATACGCAGGATGAATGTAGGCAACTACGCTTAACGTATGGTCGTCCGTTTCGTGTCTGGTTGCGGTTAAATAAATCAGAGCCCATAGAGGAAGAGGTTTACATGGGTGAAATACCAGTTATGGTAGGTGGCGGCGAGTTTATTATAAATGGAACGGAAAGGGTAATTGTAACGCAATTGCATAGATCGCCTGGTATTGATTTTATTGAAGATTTCCATGCTGAAAAAAGATTGCATTCGTGCAGGATAATACCCGAAAGAGGTAGCTGGATTGAGTTAGAGGTTGGTAAAAAGGATATACTTACGGTAAGAATTGACCAGAGTGGGAAATTGCCTGCTACTTGTTTTTTAAGGGCGTTGTCAAGTGAGTATTCAAACGATGAAGATATAATAAGACTTTTTTATGAAACTGAAACAATTAAGATAGCAGATTATGCTTCTGTTGCAAAGTTGCGCGGCAAATACTCGGTTGATAAGATTGTTAATCCTCAAACTGGAGAAATTGTTTTAGAAGCCGGACGGCCGATATCTGATACAATAGTAAAGGCGATTGCGGATTTGGAGATTAAAAAGGTCGAAGTTATTAAGAAGATGGAAGATCCGCTAATGTTATATTCTTTAGAGTCTGACTTTACGAAATCCCACGAAGATGCTTTGTTGAAAATCTATGTAAGATTCCGGCCTGGAAATCCACAGCAGGTTGAAAAGGCAAAGCAATTATTTTATGATAAATTCTTCGATGCCAAGAGGTACAGGTTGGGGTCTGTGGGAAGGTTCAGGCTGAATAGAAAATTAGGGCACAATATCAATGAGTCTGAAATGACTTTGCAAAAAGAAGATTATGTGGAAGCGATACGCTACATAATGAAGCTGAGAAGAGAAGATTCGGGTGTATCTATAGACGATATTGATAATTTAGGTAATCGAAGACTAAGAACAATAGATGAATTGGCTGGTGAAGAACTGCGCAAGGGATTTTTAAAATTAAGAAGAACGGTACAGGAAAGGTTAAGCCTGAAAGATTCGGATCAATTAACGCCGCGATCTCTGGTTAACTCAAAAACAATATTCTCGGCTATAGACTATTTTTTCAGCCGGAGCGAATTATCGCAAGTTTTGGATCAGACGAATCCTCTTGCACAGTTGACCCATGAAAGAAGATTGAGCGCATTGGGTCCTGGGGGTTTAAATAGAAAGCGGGCGGGATTTGAGGTTAGAGACGTACATGTATCCCATTATGGCAGGGTATGTCCAATCGAAACACCGGAAGGTACTAATATAGGTTTGATTGCTTCGTTAAGCATTTATGCTTCTATCGACGAGTATGGATTCCTGATTACTCCATATAGACTTTTAGAAAATGGAAGTGTTACAAACAAAATAGGATATCTGCGAGCTGATGAAGAGGAGAATAAACTAATTGCTCCTGCTGATGTTATAATTAAACACAAGGAAAAAGCCGATAAGGAAGGTGTGTTGTGCAGATATAACGGTGATTTTCATAGTGTTAGCTTAAAAGATGTTAATTATATGGATGTATCGCCAAAACAAATGGTTGGGGTTTCCGCAAGTTTAATACCATTTCTTGAACACAGTGATGCCAACAGGGCATTGATGGGTTCAAATATGCAAAGACAAGCGGTACCGCTCATACGGACAGAGCCGCCAAGGGTTGGTACTGGTATGGAAAAGGTGGTAGCTCAAAATTCTAGTATGTGTGTTCTTGCTGAAAATTCTGGATCTATTTCGAAAGTAACAGCTGATGAAATAGTTGTTGACGGGCGGGATGTGTATAAGCTCAGAAAATTTGTAGGTCTCAATGAAGGTACGTGCCTAAATCAGAAGCCGATAGTGGTAGAAGGCCAAAAAGTAAAAAAGGGAGATGTGATTGCGGATGGGGCTGCAACCTACAAAGGAGAATTAAGCCTAGGGAAAAATGTGCTTGTCGCTTTTATGACGTGGGATGGATATAATTTTGAAGATGCTATGGTAATCAGCGAGGCGTTGTTAAAAGATGACCGTTTTACTTCCATACATAGAGATGAGTTTGAGGTTGAAATCAGGGAGACTAAGTTAGGAAGAGAAGAGTTTACCCGTGATATACCAAATGTCTCGGAAAAGGCTCTCAGGAATCTTAATGAAAATGGAATAATAAGGGTAGGGACAAAGGTAAAGCCGGGAGATATTTTGGTTGGTAAAATTGCACCGAAGAGCAGAAGTGAATTGTCACCTGAAGAGAAATTACTACACGCTATCTTTGGCCGTGCTGGCGAGGACGTGAAGAATGAATCACTGGAAGTATCTTCAGGAATGGAAGGTATAATTATAAACGCACAAGTGTTTTCGAGAAAATCTTATCTTTCAGATGAAAAGAGGCAGAGGATTTTACAGGAAATTAATGAAATAGAATTGAAGTTTGATGAAGCAATTGTAAAAGAATTTAATAAAATGTTGAAAGTGCTTGGCGAAGAAATCAATGAACCGCTTGTAGACATACAAACTGGACAGGTTTATGAGATAGAAAAGGGAATGCCTATTAAGTCTGTGCTGGCTCTGGAAGAGTGCTTTGATATAGAAAATGTGGACTTTAAAAATAAAAAGAAAAAAGAGAAGGCGTTAGAAATTAGCAGTGAGTATTGTGAAAAAATAGAGCAATTAAAGGACGAGCGCGATAGAAAGATAAACCATCTAAAACGAGGTGATGAGTTGCCAACGGGGGTTTTAGAGCTAGCAAAAATATCGATAGCAACCAAGAGAAAATTGTCAGTTGGTGATAAAATGGCGGGTAGGCACGGGAATAAAGGTGTTATTTCAAAGATTCTGCCTGAAGAAGACATGCCTTTTTTGGCTGATGGAACAAGGGTCGAAATGCTTTTAAATCCATTGGGTGTTCCTTCGCGTATGAATGTAGGTCAGATACTGGAAACTCATTTGGGTTTTGCAGCAAAAAAACTGGGTTTTCGTGCGATAACACCTATCTTCGAAGGTGCTAGTGAGGGCGAGATTCGGGCGACGCTTAAAGAAGCTGGTTTGCCAGAGGACGGTAAATCCGTTTTGTATGATGGTCGTACGGGGGAATCTTTAGAGCAAAAGGTAACTGTAGGCTATATGTATATGCTGAAACTTCATCACTTGGTTGATGAAAAAGTACACGCAAGGGCAACGGGACCTTATTCTTTAATTACACAACAACCATTGGGTGGTAAAGCAAGGTTTGGTGGGCAGCGCTTTGGTGAAATGGAAGTATGGGCGCTTGAGGCGTACGGAGCTGCGCATAATTTACAAGAGTTGCTTACGGTAAAGAGTGATGATGTGGAAGGCAGGACTAAAATCTATGAATCTATGGTTAAAGGCGAAAATACGCTCGAGGCTGGAACTCCTGCATCGTTTGAAGTTCTCGCAAATGAAATTGCCGGACTTGGTCTTAGTTTGAAATTAGAAAAGAAAAAATTGGAAGCATTAAAAGAAAAATAAAGAGGTCACAAAATGGCAGATTTATTGTACGATAAGATTAATGAATACAGTTCGGTAAAAATATCCCTGTCTTCTCCTGACGAAATAAGAAGCTGGTCTTATGGAGAAGTTAAGAAACCAGAGACAATTAATTATCGTACTTACAGGG
>JAHFOW010000138.1 GCA_023261465.1 Planctomycetota bacterium | reverse complement strand
GGAACTGTTCATTTTTTATCGCCTGTATTTAGTCTTGACATGAAATCCTCTTTTGTTATAATTCGACTCTTTAAATTACTGTATTTTTTTTAAATACCATAGTATTCAATTTTTAAATACCATATTATGGAACGCGCCATACAAAAGGCAAATATACTGGTAGAAGCCACGCCCTACATTCGCTCGTTCAGGAATAAAGTTGTTGTCATTAAGTTCGGCGGCAGCGCTATGTCTGACGATGCGGTATTGACCAATGTACTTCAGGATATTGTATTCATGAAGACAGTCGGCATCATGCCTATCCTCGTTCACGGCGGCGGTCCGCACATAAGCCAGGAAATGGCAAACCGGGGTCTAACGCCAAAATTCGTTGAGGGACACCGTATAACAGACCTTGAAACGCTTGAGATAGCAAAAGACATCCTCATTAACCGGATTAGCGCATCCATTGTAGAAAAGATTATCGGGCTTGGGAATGACGCCGCGTGCATCTGGAATAGTGGTTACTGTCCTATAAAAGCAGAAAAACATTATATCGAAACAAAGACGGAAAATGGAACGCCGAAAAAACTGGATATTGGTTTTGTGGGTAAGGTAACATCGATCGATAAGGACAAATTCTTAAACCTGTGTGCTTCCTGTACAATCCCTATCGTTCCTCCCATTGCAAAAGGAGCCAACGGAAACGCTTATAACGTCAACGCAGATAATGTGGCATCCTTTATCGCAACGGCATTAAAAGCGGAAAAGCTCGTCTTTCTGTCAAATACCAATGGTATCATGACAAAACCACATGATGTGACCTCCTTTGCTTCCACACTGCATGAGAGTGAAGTTCATACCCTGATTAAGCAAAAGATAATAGATGGCGGCATGCTCCCTAAAGCGCTATCGTGCATCAGCGCAATAAAAGGCGGCGTCAGGAAGGCGCATATTATCAACGGCCTGATACCCCATGCCCTTTTGCTGGAGATTTTTACCGATAAAGGTGTTGGTACAGAAATAATCGTTTAAAATATGGACTATAAAATACTATCCCTCGAAAAATTTTGTATAACGTAAAGAATAAAAGGCATGAACACAAAAGAAATCAAAGAAATTTATGATCAATATGTAATTCCGAATTATATCCGAAATCCTATCCTGCTGGTCAAGGGAAGTGGTGTGGACGTGTGGGATGCTGAGGGAAAGCGCTATCTTGACCTCTTTTCAGGATGGGCAGTTAGTCTTTTGGGACACTGCCATCCCAATGTTGTGAAGGCTTTGCAGGAACAGGCAGCCAAACTCCAGCACGCACCTAACATTTATTATACAGAGCCACAAGGAATACTGGCAAAACATATCTCAGAAAAATCATTTGGCGGCCAATGTTTCTTTTGCAACAGCGGAGCCGAGGCCAACGAATCCGCAATTAAACTCGCCCGTATCCATAACTCGAATGCCGGTAAATACAAAATCATCACATTCTTAGATTCATTTCACGGCAGAACGATTGCTACGGTCACAGCCACTGCACAGCCAAAGTATCATAAAGGATTCGCCCCCCTTCTTGAGGGATTTTCATACGTGCCCTTTAATGACCTGGATGCCCTTAAAAAAGAGGTAGATGATAAAACCTGCGCAATCATGCTAGAACCAATTCAGGGCGAAGGTGGGATTAATATTGCAACAAAAGAATTCATGCAGGGAATAAGAAAACTGTGTAATGAGAAAGGACTGCTGCTCATCCTCGACGAGGTACAGTGTGGTATGGCAAGGTCCGGAAAATATTTCGCTTACCAGCATTATGGTATAGAACCCGATATTATGACACTGGCAAAGGCCCTGGGCGGCGGTGTGGCCATCGGGGCAATGACCGCCAGAAAAGAAATTGCAAAGAGTCTCGTGCCTGGCAGCCATGCCTCAACCTTTGGAGGAAATCCACTGGCGTGTGCGGCAGGTGTTGCGGTATTTGAAACTATTGAAAAAGAGCATTTACTTGAAAATGTAAAGAACATGGGAAGTTATGCCCAGGAGCAGTTGAAATCACTGCAAAAGACATGCAAGGTTATTAAGGAAGTACGTGGCGTAGGGCTCATGATAGGAATTGAGCTCTCAGTAAATGGCGCAGAAATTATTAAAAATTGCATCCAGGCAGGATTGTTCCTTAATTGTACCCATGATAAAGTAATCCGGTTTATGCCCCCGCTCAATGTAAAAAAAGAAAACATAGACGAGGGCATAGCTATTTTAAAAACAATCCTATCAAAAACTTAATTTGCGAGAAATGCCAATGAAATGTAAGGACCTAATTTCGATAGCAGACCTTTCATTTGCGGACATTGAAGAAATATTTAATGTCACAAGAGAACTCAAGGAGTGGCACAATAAGGGTTATGATGAAAAATGCCTTACGGGAAAAATACTGGGCATGATATTCGAAAAGAGTTCCATGCGCACACGCGTTTCTTTTGAAGTGGCAATGCTTCAATTGGGCGGTCATGCCATTTACCTGACACAGAATGACATAGACCTGGGCAAACGGGAAGCAGTAAAAGACGGCGCACGCGTATTATCACGGTACGTCAACGGCATTACCATTCGGACATACGCACAAGAAACCGTTCTGGAACTGGCAAGATATGCCAATGCACCCGTCATTAATGCCTTATCAGATTACCTTCACCCATGTCAGGCACTCACAGACCTGTATACGATTAAGGAAAAATTTGGCACATATAATAACTTGAAGATATCATTCATCGGCGATGGAAATAACGTTGCGCGTTCCCTTGCGCAGGTCTGCGTAAGACTGGGCATACACTTCCACGTTGCCTCGCCAAAAGGATATGAATTAACAACAGACTTTGTAACCAAAACCAAACAGTTGGCGGACGGAAGCGATTTAATCCACCTCTCTCATGACCCCAAAGAAGTCGCAGACAACGCCCATGTGCTCTACACAGATACATGGGTAAGTATGGGACAGGAAACAGAAAAAGAAACACGCAAACAGGCATTCAAGGGATTCCAGATCAATAACGACCTTTTGAAAATTGCGAGGAGTGACGCTAAGGTAATGCATTGTCTGCCGGCACACAGAGGAGAAGAAATAACTGATGAGGTTATCGACGGTCCGCATTCCATTGTTTACGACCAGGCAGAAAACAGATTGCATGTTGAAAAGGCGCTTTTAAAATTACTCTTGCGTAAATGAACCCTATGAGAGTTGATAATCGGGCACGTGATGAATTACGTCCTATAATTATAAAAAGACATTTTACCAAATACGCCCCTGGTTCCGTACTTGTACAAACGGGTAACACGCATGTTATCTGTACAGCATCGATTGAAGAAAACGTTCCACCCCACATTAAAAACACGGGCGAAGGCTGGATCACAGCTGAGTATTCGTTGTTACCTGGCTCCACGCCAACGAGATCGCCGCGTGAATCCGCCAAAGGAAAAATAGCCGGAAGAACTCACGAAATTCAAAGGCTCATAGGCCGTTCTTTACGGTCTATCATTGATCTTGCATTGCTCAGGGAACGGACTATCTGGATTGATTGCGATGTAATTCAGGCAGATGGTGGAACACGAACGGCAGCTATCACAGGAAGTTATGTGGCTTTAGTGGATGCCGTCCAATGGCTCAAAAGAAAGGACATGATAAAAGAGAATCCTGTCCTCGACAGCATTGCCGCCGTGAGCGCAGGCGTTGTCAATGGTACAGTGCTCTTAGACCTCTGTTATGCAGAAGACGCCGCCGCACAGGTTGACATGAACGTCGTCATGACAGGAGACGGACGGTTTATTGAAATACAGGGCACCGGCGAAGAATATACCTTTGACGATGAACAACTTGCAGAAATGCTGAAAATAGCAAAAAAGGGCATACGTGAAATTACGGAAATTCAGAAAGTTTCGTTGGAAATAACCGACTAATAAATTTTAATTTAAATTAATAACGCAGGAGAACAATATGAGTTCGATGGTAAATGTAATTCATAATAAAACCGTTCTTGTAGCTACACAAAATGAAAACAAGAAAAAGGAGATCATGGACATTCTGAAGAATATTCCCGGAATATTACTCAGGGGGCCTGAATATTTTCCTTTTTTACCAGAAGTAGAAGAAAATGGAAAGACCTTTCAGGAAAATGCGATAAGAAAGGCAATGATACTGGCAAAGGCATGTAACACCTGGGCAATGGCAGATGATTCAGGACTTGAAATCGATGCCCTTGATGGTCGCCCTGGCGTTTATTCCTGCCGGTATGCCGGCCCGAATGCAACTGATGAACAAAACATTCAAAAGGTGTTATCAGAATTAAAGTGGGTACCAAAAGAAAAACGCACCGCAAGATTCGTTTGCACCATCGCCCTTGCAAGTCCGGACCAGGTATTTTTTGTGGTAGAGGGCAGCTGTGAAGGTTTTATCGCAGAAGAACCGAGAGGAAAACAAGGTTTTGGATATGATCCTATCTTTTATGTATCTCAGTATCATCAAACCTTTGCAGAATTAAGTTCTGCAATCAAAAACAAGATCAGTCACCGCGCCGATGCCTTGAGACAGTTTAAGGAAAAAATAATTCCACTGACTAAAAGTATCTAAAGAAAATATCCATCATACACGAACACTACAAACAGCAACAAACCCATTTTAATGCAAACCAGCCCTGTAGGGCGAAGTGCCACTTCGCCCTACAAATTATCCAGGAAACTGAATGCCTATGCAACCAATGTATCGTTATAGAGACTCTTTATCGCGAACTTCGTTCCAATACTGATCCACCATCCCCTGTATCTTCTTCAAAACATCTTCCTGCCTCACAGGTTTAAAGAGATGGGCAAATCTGCCCTGCCCTTTTAAATACTCCTCAACCGGTTTAAACTTTTTCGGAACAACAGTATGTTTTACCTCTCCATAAACTGCCTCTTTTAATGCCCAGATACCAGTATCCACAGCTAATTTTGCCAACTGAGTTGAGTGTGACGGGTCTGTTACCCAACCAGGGGGGCACGGAGAAAGGTGTATAAAGAGTTTTGGTCCTTTATACTGCTCCGCCTTGATAAACTTGTTCGCCAAATCAACGGGATGTGATGGTGAGATGGTGGCAAGATACGGAGGTTTGTGGCTTCTCCATATTTCGAAGAGGTTCTTTTTGGATATGTCAGTCCCCGATGGATGCATCCTTCCCACTGGCGTTGTTGCCGTCTTCGACCCAAAAGGCGTCGCCCCTGACCACTGAAAACCCGTATTTCCGTATGCCTCATTATCAGAGCAGATATAATAAAAATCCAGGTTGCGGTGAAGTGCGCCCGATGTGGACGCCATGCCAATATCATAGGCAACCCCATCGCCCGTCAGCACAACCACCTTCAAATCCTCCTTTGGATCAAGTCTTCCCTTTTTTATCAATATATCCAGCGCATCCCGTATTCCCTGTGCGCCAGCCGGGGCGCAGGCCATCGCCGTGTAAAGCCAGGAATTCTGAAAAGGGGTATATGGATAGATGGCAAGCAGGGTAAAACACCCTGCCGCATTTACGATAACCGTCTTTTTCCCCAACGCCTTTAAACAATGCCTTAACGCCAAAAGTCCTCCACACCCGGCACACGTGGGAGTCCCGGGGGAAAGGGCTTCTTCGAGAGTGAGTTCTTTTATAGATTGTATGGGCATAGTATTCATAAACTTTTACTGTTTCCCCGCCATCTTCTTTAACCCTTCCATCTGTTTCCACTCCTCCTCCGTATAAAGGAGGCGGGGCGCCGGTACTTTTCCTGTATCAACCGCATGGATCATGGCATCGAAGATAAATTCAAATTCCTCGGAACTGATGTTTTTTCCCCCAAGTCCCCCGATAAATGAAAGCAAGAGAGGACGTTCCTTTTCATGGTAGAGCGCACTGGAAATTTCTGAATATAAAATACCACCCTTTCCCACGCTAACGTTTTGGTCCAAGACCGCAACTGCCCTGGTCATTTTAATCGCACCGCGTATATCCGCTTCAGGGAATGGCCTCAAAACCCTGAGTCGTAAAAGTCCCGCTTTAATACCTTTTGCCCGTGCCTTCATCACCGCCGCCTTTCCTAAAGTAGAAAAGGAATTGGTCATCACGAGCACACACACCGCATCATCCATCATACACCCGTCAACGGTGTCATACTTTCGTCCAAAGATTTTTCCAAATTCCCCAGAAACCTCTTTATAAACATCCAGCGCATTCATGCTGGCCAGGTGCATTTGATATTTAAAATAGGAATATACCGGCCCACCGAGGGCTGCCACACCCTGCGCCATTGGTTGGCTCGCCTTAAAAAAGGCATGTTCCGGCTGATACGGTGGTAAAAACCGCTTCACATCTTTTATATCGGGGATTTCTACCGGCTCACGGGTAAAAGAGAGGAGAAATCCATCCATATTTACCAGCACCGGTAAGAGCACCCGCTTATCCTCTGCCAATCTATATGCGATGAGAATGGAATCCAGTACCTCCTGGCAGGTCTCGCAGTGTATCTGGAGAAAACCAGAATCCCTGGTAGCCAAGATATCATTGTGGTCAGCTTCAAGGGTTATCGGCGACGATAATGCACGCGATACGTTCACCATGACTAGAGGCACGCGCCACCCAGCCACGGTATAGAGCATCTCAAATCCATAGAGAAGTCCCTGGCTGGATGTGGCAGTAAAAACCCTCACGCCTGTGGCCGAAGCAGCGCCGGCAGCCGTAATCATCGAATGTTCGGAGTCTAAGGTAACGAACGTAGCATCCATAACACCATCACAAATCCACCGCGCCAGTGTCTCAATAATCTCGGTCTGTGGCGTTATCGGGTACGTTGGAAGATAATCAACATCCGCCAGCCTCACCCCCCAAGCCGCTGCCGCATTCCCCGTGAGCATTTCTTTCATTCTATCCGCCTATCCGCCTCTTTTTCCTCTCATAATTCAATATTTCGTTTCTTTTTTGTGTAGCTATAATGTTCATTCCTCATGTAACTCAATCCCCATCTGCCTGAATGCCTCCCTGATTTTATCTTCATAATCCTGTTCTGACATATTTCCATCCATGGCGCTGAGTTCTATCTGCAAGGTTTCAAACTTGGTTTGTAAAAGATTCATTACACCCATAATATTGGACACCTTACCTTTTGGCACTGAAAATCTGAGTTGTATTTTGTCTCGGGACTTTCCCTGGGATACAATTCCTTTTTCTTTATTTTCTTCCCGATGTTTAGGTATTTCGCCTGTTTCTTGTTGAGTATGAGGGCTCTCTTGTATGGTTGGTTCATCTTGCTTCATTTGCTCACGACAGAGTGCCTCGCTTATCATTACTTCGTTTCCCGAAAACGCAAGAGATGGTTGTTCTTTAAAATACCGACAGACAGGTTTGTCATTCTCCATATCTCCTAACCCAAAGAGTCCCATCCGCACACCCTCTGCAATTCCCTGTTCTAATACGTTTTTATTTATAGACCGCGACTCTCCGGGCGTCCTGAGAGCGGATTGATACAACTGCTCGGTAAGTACATAATCCCTGTTGGAAAGATATTTCTCACGGAGAACAAGTGGGGCGATTTTTTCAAGGATGTGGCCGTTCAAGCGTAATTTTTCATATACCTCCTCATCAATACACTTCTGTTCACCATAGGTAGGTATGCCCATGTCAATATCAAGAAATCTGTCCTTGCCGGGAATGATAACCATTCGATAGAGGCGGCGAACGGCATCCTTCAGTCCTTCATCAGTCTTTTTTAATTCTTTTTTG
>JAHFOW010000285.1 GCA_023261465.1 Planctomycetota bacterium | reverse complement strand
GCAGATATTATGGAGGCTACTGTGCCCTCCGGAATTTCCACTTTTTTACTAATGGCTATTGTAACATTCACCCCTTTATTATCTATAAGCCTCATATCAGAAACATGGCCTACTACAAAACCACGTACCAATACATTTGCAGAATTTTGCAACCCATCTACATTAGTGTAGAAGCAATAATATTCCTTATTTTTTGAAAAAAGGCTGGCTCCTTTTAAGAAATAAAAACCAACGAAGAATATTCCAAGCGATGCTGTTGCTAATATTCCGGTCTTTACTTCTTTTGATAAACTCATAAATCTGTTTCAGATATTTACAAAAGTAACAAAAAGAGCATTATACAATTACATTATTCGCATTTTATTATCCTCGGATATATTGACAATCAGGCTAAAAATCCGTGCCTAAAGCAACATATATTATTGGTTTTTTAGCTCCCTCTATGTTCCAGGCGGCGTCTATTCGTATAAAATACCCGAATAATGAAGTGCGAAGGCCGCCACCATAGCCTAAGGCCAACCCTTGGCTATTAGGTACTGTCAGGTTAAGCAATACATTATTAATCCCTGACGCGCTCCCAAATGTGGGGAATGAATAATTGGCAGAAAAACTGTTAGCATCGGGAATGAATCCCTTCCAGGCTGAACCGGCATCCATAAATGCCACTACCTGCAAATTTTTAAGAATTGCAGATTGTATCGGCCTTTTCAAAAATGTAGTTAATACGGGCAGGCGCAATTCTGTATTGAACACTGCAAAATTATTACCGGTACGCGCATACTGTTTATAACCACGCAATGGAGTGCCCAATGTCTGGAAACCATAGTTAGCATCCGGACTTTGGTTGGCCCCGGCCGCATTTTGTGGAGCAATCCAGTTATCCACACCACCTGCCAGGTATTCCACCTCACTATTCCCGTCAGAATGGGCATAAGCAAGGCGATTAGCCAAAATAAAGTTTTTGTATAGCTTCTGGTAATTACGAATATCCAGACCAAGGTTGTAGCTGCCCCGGTTACCTTTATCCAGCCCGTAAATATATTCTCCGTAAAATTTGAACCTGGTTCCGTTCAATATATTCAATGCAGGGCTGATCGTATTATCAAAAACGTATTCAAGCCTGCTGAGTGATGTATAGGTTGTAGTTTTAGGAAGATTAATCGTTAAGCTCAATGTGTCCGTTGCTTTTTCTACCAGGTTATCCTGTCTCAGTGCTGTATGGAAACGCACACTGTGTATCCTGTCGAGCGGATAACTGAAGTCCGCCTGTACCATATTAATCACCGTTTTAAAAAGCTGGTCCTGCACAAACAGCAGTTGCCCCGTTTTTGAATCCACATATCCAACCGGTATTGTTTGTTTATCCGTATTCCGCAGGAATAACACACCCCAGTCAAGTCGCTTTTTAAAATTTTGGTACTGTAAAAAATAAGTTGATCCTGAAACATTTATCGGCAACTGGAACCCTGCGGTTATGCGATGGTCTTCCATCAGCTCGTTCAGGCTCAAAGTGGTAAGCGCACCAAGAGACGGATTAACATATTGGCCACCGCTTGAGGCAATCGATTGGTATTGTGAAAACAAAATGCTGTTATCTAATTTTATAGAGAAAAAGTCAGGCTTGAAACTTAGTTTATATGGCGCAGGTTTCATTTTTACATAATTACTGTCGGTAATATCCACCAGCAAAGAACTGTCTGCAGCAGCGTTTTCAGCATTGGCGTTATAAATATTATTAGTTCTGCTTTTAATCTTCCGTTTGGGTTGGGCAGCGGTGTCTGAAAATTCAGACTGAAAAGCATTCCCTCCTTTTATCTCAGGTTGGGATGGTTCTTCTTCCTCCTGTACATATTTACCTCCCTGGTAAGGCAACCTGGTATCTATAGTTGCAGGGGGCTTTACTTCAGGCTTTTCTAACGATAAAATAGTTGGGGTTAATTTCTTTACCCCGTTACTGTCTCCCGGCATTTGCAATTCATGAAAATAGACCATGTACTTATCTTTTTCCTGTACTACATCAGCCACATCACCGCTTGCCAGGTTGTATTGCTGGCTAAGAATGCTTGTTGAGTAATTGGTTATAGGAACAGAATATGCCGAGTCTGCATTGTGTTTATTTCGCGCGAAAAGTACCACATATTTATTATTGATTCCGTTATCATCATATAAGTAAGCGAAGTTATCGAGCCCGTATTGTATAGGTTGTGTCACATGCCCGGTCTTTACATCCGTACATTGCAGCAATTCAGAGTGCATAGTTTTTGTGTTATAAAAAAACACGTTCATCGGCCCTGCAGGCAACTCATTTACACCTAACGGAACATTCAGGTTTGGCTTTGGCCTGTTGGAAAGGAATAATACTCCGGTTCTTGACCCGCCGCTTACAAACACCGGAGCCACATCATCCCATGCATCATCTGTAATGTTGGTCATTTTCGTCCCTTTTATTGTAAACATATACAGGTCTGTCTGGCTCTTCTTTATTGCTGAGAAGATCATCTTGTCATCATCCTGCATAAAAGCCATTCCCAACACCCGATCAAAACGGTTTTTGGGTATCACATAATTCTCTATTCTCCCCTTTTGGCTATTATAGATACGCAACATT
>JAHFOW010000006.1 GCA_023261465.1 Planctomycetota bacterium | reverse complement strand
CAACTGAACGCAATCGCCCGCGACCCTGCCGACCCGGCGAATACCTGGTATGTCGCTACAGATGTCGGGGTAATGATGACTGCGGATGCCGGAGCGACCTGGACGAATGCGACACGTCCGCTCGGACTCCCGAACGTGGAGGTCGATGATCTCAAGATTGCGGCTGGCACGGGATACCTCTATGCGGCCACGTTCGGTCGTGGTATATGGCGCATCAAGTTGACGGGCAGCGGCGCTTACAACATTGTGGATCTCGACCAGAGCTTCGACCGGTCAAGTCAGGCGTTTGCGCTGAACCACTCGATGCAAATTGCAGGAACTATTAGCACGACCGCTCCCGCCTGGCGCGGTCAATTCTGGAAGGATTCAAAAGACCCAACAACATGGAAAACCTGGGCAACTCTGCCCGGCGGCACGTTTAGTTACGGCCTGGCAATCAACGGAAAAGGAACCTGCGTAGGGTATGCCGACACCAGCGCGGGCGTGAACCATGCCGTGATCTGGTTTCCAGGCGAAGGACGGGTGCGCGATCTCGAAGAAGAGGACGCGAATCGTATCAGTTTGGCATTCGGCATAAACGATGCGAATATCATCGTCGGGCAGCGTTTTAACAATCCGTTTGTCCATCTGCCGGACGGCACCGGATTTTGGAATATCGGGACGTTCGGCGGGGCAGCCGGCGCTGCTACTGGTATCAACAACGCCTCGGAGCCTGAAATCGTGGGATACGCAGAGACCGCCACCGGAAATGCACACGCGTTCCGGCATCAGGGCACAGACCTGCTGACCCCGGCGGACGACCTCGGCACTCTCGGTGGTAACGTCAGTAAGGCGACGGCAATCAACGATCCGGGGCAGATTGTCGGGTACTCAACTCTGCCTTCCGGCGCTACCCACGCTTTCCGCACGACGCCAAAAAAGGCGATCGATGCCAAGACCGACGATCTGGGCTCTCTTGGCGGAGACAGTTTCGCCACGGCAATCTCGGACACGGGACTAGTGGTTGGGAAGTCGTACGACGCTAGTGGCAACCTCCACGCCTTTATCTGGGACCAAAACCACGGCATGCAGGACCTGAACAATCTGATACCGGCAAACTCCGGATGGACTCTCGTGGAGGCTCGCGGTATCTGCGACTGCGGCTGCATTGTCGGATTTGGCCGATTTAACAACAAGACCCATGCGTTCCTGCTCAGTCTGTAGCCACTCCGCTGTCCTGAAGCTTCGCCCAATCCCCTCTTCCTGGAAAGTTCTCAACACGACTGGAGAAGGGGGGAAAGGAACTAATGCTACGGAGGGACATTGCCATCCGCAGGGATAGCCTGAAGGGGCACGGCGACTGTTCAAAAGCTGTGTTCGCCACGTATTAAAGAACTACGAGGGAAACAAATAAGTCCCGCAAAGGTAATATATCAAGTAAAGTTGGGTTTCGTCCCTCAACCCAACCTTACAAATCCCGTTTTCTTCACATGAGCGCTTTTGCCCATCCAATGCTCATTCTTCCGTACAATAGAGAATCCGTAACTTAAGGTCATTATAATCACCAACGTAAATTGAACAACCTTTCTCAGTTTTATGGCATGAGTTGATAAGGTGGGGTCTGTAATACGATAGATAAGGATACCCTTTGCCGCACAAAATCCAATAATGGGAATATAAAGGTATCTGTCTGCCATAATCGTATGAATCGGGATAATGTTCATGACGGGAAGTAACGTGATAAAGAACCATGCCATCCAGCAGGCAAATATATTCCTGGATTTACACAAACAAGTAAAAATAATAAAGACAGAGATCAGGAACGCCACGGAGAGCATAAATGCCCATTCAAGTGGGGTCTTTGTAATATGAACCATAGAATCCGGGTGAAGATTATACGGAAAGAACGATAGTTTGACATAAGACGCCAGAATCCTGACCATGGTAAATACGTTAGACCAGAAACCTCCGGGCAGATATGCAGCTTTTACCTCAACGCTGCGTATGATAAAAAATCTGAATACAAGAAAAAGCACGGCAATCGCCATATACCCGATATATATACCCTTCAACCTTCTTCCCATACCCTGACGAATATTTTGGCCAGAAAATATCACCAACAAAGGTAGTAAGGCAGGAAGGGTTATTGCCATTTCTTTTGAGAAAAGCGCACATACATAAGCAATGAGAGAGATGGCATAATACAGGGAAAATAAGCCTTTATGCGTGTTGTGGTTTGGCATTTTGGAACCACCTTCAGGATTTTCTATGTTTAATGTGGGGTTTGTGTTGCTTCTCCTTTCCATAGATACTGGTTTACACCGACCAAAGCCTGCGGCTGCATAAGTAAGTGTATCGGCTTTTATAAAAAAGATAAGCGAAACGAGGATAAATGTTGCCGCAAGAATATCGCTTCGGTAAGTGATAACGTTAATGGTCTCTGCAAGAACCGGATGAGTTACAAAAAACAAGGTAGAAAATAACACTATCAGTTTATCTTGTACGACGTAACGGAGAAAAATATAAAAGAGGAGTGAGTTTATTGTATGGAAGATGACATTGGTAAGATGAAATCCCAAAGGATTTGTATGCCAGATGGCATAATCAATAAAGTATGTAAAAGTAACAAAGGGTTGATAACTTAACGTCCTTGATGAAACAAAATAATTTCTGGTGAAAACTTCAGGGAGATACCGCCATTCCTTGATTTGAGGATGATCTGCGATAATTTCAAAATTACCATGGGTGAAAGTGCCGCAAAATACCGTGCAATAGAGCAAAATAAAAAATAATGCAATGAGAACAAATATGCAGATGACAAGTGGTTTTCTTTGATAACTCAATTGTATAAACTTTTTATTGTAATTATGTGGTGGTTGTTGTACTGGCAGACGTAAGTCTATGCAAGCAAAAGAGTATGTAAAAGCTGCCTTTGCTGCATTGAGAGCGATAGCGAAGCAATCTTTCACATGTTATTACGAACTATGTATGGCAATCTTTTTGTTACAATTAATATCAAGGAGACTGCTTCAGCCGTTCCCCCTTCGCAACGATACAGCGGTGAACTTTTTGCGTAGACGCTGCGCCTTCGCAATGACTTGTACGCCCCCGCAATAGCCCGACAGTAAATTTTCTAAAGTTTAACGTCCGTGGATTCATAACTCAAGATATAAATGAAAATCCATCTGCTATCCCCTTGACATATTCCCTGACTTCTGATACGTTTAGTTTTTAAATTCTATCATAGCATATTCTCCTTCCCTGGTTTATTGTTCTTTATTCATCAACTCCGAGTACAAAGGGGAATGCGCTTTTTTTCTGCCCTCCCTC
The DNA here is from genome assembly GCA_023261465.1 of Planctomycetota bacterium. Taxonomy (GTDB): domain Bacteria; phylum Planctomycetota; class Brocadiia; order Brocadiales; family Brocadiaceae; genus JAHFOW01. The sequence continues at coordinate 24,945 of JAHFOW010000006.1, read as the reverse complement.
AAATTTACACAAAATATATTATACTAAAACAGAAAGGAGTAAAGTTAGATGAAGTTAAGAGTTGTTAATAAATCTATGCTAAGTTTTGCATTTGTCGCCTTAAGCGGTATCGGCCCAAGCGGTATATTTGTTGACCCGCTTTATGCATGGTCTGCTGGTCCCCCTGCGTATGCGACGAATGCGCCACGCGACACTACGTGTAATACAAATCCAGGTTGTCACGATTCCTTCCTTACGAATTCAAGTACAGCAAAACTTTCAATTGCTGCACCGGCTGTTTATACGCCTGGCCAGAGTGTAAATATTAAAGTTTCACTGATCAATTCCAGTGGCAAGCTGCATGGGTTTGAAATGACGGCGGTTGATGCCAATGGCAAGAAGGTTGGGACGTTTAAAAAAGTAGGCACCTTCACACAGGTTATACCAGTTCGTGATTACCGGGGGCTTAAGGCGACAGACAGGGGAAAATATATTGAGCATACAAAAGCCGGCAGCAAGCAAACAAAATGGAGATTCAAATGGAAGTCCCCGGTTGGCGCTTCCAATCCTATAACATTCTATGTGTCAGGAGTTGATGCGGACGGCAATGCTGGCAGTGATGGCGATTATGTGTACACAGCTTTGAAGGGAATTACCGCAAAATAGTAATAATAAGGTGTAAGAGAAATTTGAAAAGGGACAATTTTTAAGAATTAGAAATTGTCCAGGGAAGGAACCCGGCACAAAAAAGCTAGTTTTCGTTCAGACGCTAATTAATATCTCTATGATGAGATATTACGAAAAAGGGTGGTATACCTTGCGGCATACCACCCTTTTTAAGGAAAATATTTATAAAATCCAGATAGTTTACAATTCAGCGATTACTTCCTTCTGCCCATCGCAATTTATAAACATAGTTGAATTATGCTCCTTTACGGAGGCGGCATCTCACCGAGCATTACCTGAAGGATAGCAGACCTCTTCAGACAATCTGTCTTGAAGTTGATATATACATTAGCCCTCTCGTTAAACCCGACTTTCCAGCATGTAACCGTAAACCTGGCCATGCCCTTTTCGTCTGTTACATTATGTGCGGGTGAAACCAATACGAAATCTTTATCACGATCCTTAATTATTGGTCTAACCGTCTCGCCTTTAAGCGGATGGCCACCTTCTCCTTTTACTATTATTATCACATCACGACTTTTCCTCGCCTTAATCTTCAGAAGGTTCGGAGAAGCTATTATCGACTTGGCCTTACATCCGCCACTCACCCATGTCTTTGTTACCTGATTTGATTTCTTTGTATTATCATCGCTATCCACAAAACTTGCCTCGAGGGTATCAGTGCCTGCTTTTGTGCCCGTATAGGTAAATGTTGCCTCGCCGTTGGAATCTGTGGTATCGGTACCCGTTAAACCGACATGTGGTCCTGATATAATGTTAAAGGTCACTTCAATCCCTTCTATCGGCTTGTACTTGCCGCTTTCGGTGCTCTGATTATCGTGTACCTTTGCCGTGACCGTGTGTTGCGTACCCACCTTGTTGCTAGCAGTAAGAGGCGTTAAATCTATGCTTTCTGAAATAGCACAACTTTCTGCATATTCAATTTGATCATTAAATACATTGGATAGAAATCCTGATGTATCCTTAAACTGGACATAAACAGTTTTAATACCGAATCCAGCAGAAAGTGTCCACTGTTTTGTTGTTGCATAGGCTTCAAACGTTGCGCCTGTGAAAAGAGGGTCCTCCGATATTATCATCTGGTCAACTTTGTCATTTGAACCTCTGTCAAGCGCTAAGGTAACCGTTTGCGATTCTGTACACTCATCTCCGTCATTTATTTTGACAGCGCCTCCGGTCCACACAGTACCTGAACTAAAGAAGGCGTAAAGACCGCCGCCATCAAGCATTGCAAAAACTACACCGTCCGATATAACAGGCGAACATAAATCAAAACCCTGAGGGTCATTAGAAAAGGTCAGATGTTCAGCCAGCACCTTTCCCGCATCTGCACTTCCAGCGGCTCCTAACACTTTCAACTTCTGGCTTGTTGCAGCGCCTACGAAGACCTTATCGCCTGCAACGGCCGGGGAACTCCAGTTTCTGCCTCCACCATTGCTCAAAGGAACTGATGGAAATCCCCCCATTGTGGCGCCTGTATTCTCATCGAACGCATACAACTTTTCATCCGAAAAACCGTACACGTAAACTACTCCATTAGCAACTGCAGGTGAATCATAATACGTGCTATTTCCGCCAGCCGCGGCAGACCAGATCAGGCTTCCATCGCTTGCCTTATATGCATAAACCATGTCAGCTTTATGGAATATTTTTCCATCCACGGCTGTGATGGAGGATTGACTCGCCACCGTACTAATGGGAAATCCGCCAGCTATAACCTCAACTCCAGTCGATTTAGCGTATTTTTCTATTAGGCCTCCCTCTGAGTTAACATACACAGAATCACCCATGATTGCAGGTTGGGTACTTATGCCAGCGGCTGCGGAAGACCACTGCGATACTCCGCTTGAGTTGTATTTCTGCAGATTGTTTCCTGCCTTAATATACACAAATCCATCATCGATAACAGGGCTCTGATTATAGTTGGTTCCTGTCGCACCCACACTTGCCGTCCACGCAGAAGTTCCATCCAGATTGAATGCATAGAGCGTACTGCTCGCCAAAACGTACACTTTTCCATTTACCGCGTCTACTGCCGGAGTACTAAAAGTAGCTGCCGTTGTGACGGGAAATCCTGGAATCGCATCACCGGTAGAAACCTTGAATGCATATAGTGTACCATCCCTGGATAACATGTAAGCGACACCCTTTGAGACAACCGCCCCATTTTCCTCAACGAGTGGCGCACTTGAATGCCATTGTTCTTTCAATGGAAGTAATATCGTTTCATCTGAAGTTCCTGAGTTCGATGCGCCATTTCTAAACATAGGCCAGTCAGACGCCATCACAGGTACTGACACGGTAAACAGGACTGCAATCAACATTGAAATAAGAAAGCCCATTTTTATGTTCCGCCGTTTGTAATTTTTATTTCTTTTCATTTCATTTCCTTTCCGTATTAAATTAATATTTCGACAGACCTCACGTTCTGTCCGCCTATTTACTTACTTTTGGATATGCTTGATCCGCATATTCGAAACCGCCGATGATGGATAGTTGCCTCCTCCTTCGTTCTTGTTTTATGTAACAAACCATAATCTTTCCTTCAACTTTATTATAAGGCAAGATAACAATTTTAAAGATTTGCGTCAAGCGAATAATTTTTATTCAGATATCCAAAATACAATTAAAAATGTCTGTTTTTATCATAAAACACAAATCCCCCTACACCACCCTCTGTTCGAGTGGATATAGGGGGATTAAAGAAACAACCTTTTAAATAAAGAAAAACTTTGTGTTGCTAAGAAATACCTTCATTAGAACATGTATGCAAAATCAACCGCCGTTGTGAGTTCGCCATCATGACCATTGAATATGCCTTGATCTGCCTTATCGTAACGAACTTCTGGTCTGACAAGGAGGTTTTGTCTAATTTTGATATTGGTTGTAAATGTCGTCTCCCAAATTTGAAGGCCATTAACTGCAGTCCTTGCACCATCATTATCATCAAAATATTCACCCCTTACCGCAAAACCTAAAGAATCGGTGATATCTTGATTGATGATACCTGCGAAACCCCACCATTTACCATTTTGGCCTGGCTGTTTGATTACCCCATTACTCCTGTCTAAGGTCAACGCACCATTTGCTTCTGTACCAAAATCGGCATTAAAGTTAAAACTTGTTTTCTCAAATGGTTTGATTGCGAAAATCAAATCCCAGAAATGGCGATAATCAGTATTATTATCTACCTGCTCAGGTCCATGGCTGCCATTAAGTATGACATTGGTATTTTGCGAAACTTTCCAATTAAATTGGTACCCTGCAGTCTTCCCTTTATTATTGTCTACAAAGGTGTCCCAACCGTTTACAAAGTATCCGGTGGTTGTTAAAGAATCCAATAGTGGATAACTCATGGATATACCGGTATTAGTAAAGGGGATTGCATTCTGATAGAGAAGAGATCGGGAGAAGTTAGGATTATCCACACTTTCCCAAACTTCAGCGCCAATCCAAGTGGCAAATTTACCTACTTTAATATCTAATCCCTTACCAACAGGAACCTTATAGGTAACAAAACCCTGACTAATGGTAAATGACTGTGAACCATCTGCACCATCCACACGGGTGCCGCTATTATCACGAACAAAGGTCAGTCTCTGTGCAATTTCACCATAATTTGTGGTAAACCCAAAACCAATAGGGTCTTTTTCTGTTGATGGCTTAAATACGGAAATTTCCACGTTATCCAGGGTAAATGAATTATCTTCCCTATCAAAAGCCCTGACATCTACCCACTTGTTTAATCCACCATCACGTGTAAAACCTGGCGTCGAACCCCTTCTGTCATTTGGTCTGGAAAAATTATAGCTATAATATGTATCCACAAATCCGGCTAATTCAATACTCTTGAAGAAGTTTGCCAACTTTCCCTCATCTTCTGCAGTGGCTACCGCAGGGGCAGATGCCTGCCCTCCAGTAGGGACAACTGTGGTTGACTGGTCATCTGCAAAAATCGGAGCAGTAAAACTGGCCATGGTACAGGCCAAAAATCCAGCTACCCCCCAAATATACAATTTCTTCATTATTAACATCCTCCTTTTCAAAAAACCTATCATTTACACTTACTTACAAAATTAAAAACCAGCATAAACTTAAAAAAATAAACAATGACAAATAAATTTTATAGTAAGTATACCTCCTTTCCTTGCTCTTTAACTACGGAAGTTCTCTTTAGCGTTTTTGTAGATTAATACCCTTGTGGTTTAAGCTGACAATGGCGCATAGAACCAAACATCGCAAAAAGAATACCTCGTTATGTATTTGTAGTATATATAAATAATTTATTTATACTAAACCACAAGGTGAACAAAAAAATATATCTTTAACTATATACAGGTTAACATATTATAAATTTATCCTAATCAAAACCCGGGTATATGCACGTAGTAGTTTTTCCAATAAACATGGATTTATGATATTCTTTCAGTTTGTTTTTTTGGTACAGATTGGATGATTTGGTGCAAATACTCTATCAAGTCAGCATTTTATATTTGCATAGACGTTTGTCAATAAAAATCTTTAATATTTCACCAGCACTTCAATAATTATCATGATTTTTCTTGATTTTACTTATTTAATTACTAAAATTGCTTAAATTTTATGTATCTGAAGACAGATATCTATAGACCTGTCTTAATTTGAGCTTATGGCAAGGAGTAATTTTCACATAAGGCCTATGGATTTAATTTTAATATAATCACAATTCAAGGAGGAAAAACAATGGCATTGGATCCCACCAAGCATGCGGATTGGGAAATAGCGGAAGACTCTGAAACCCGAATGAAAACGGTGTATCAACTGGCCGAACAATTAGGCCTCCAAAAAGAAGAATTACTTCCCCATGGACATTACGTGGCAAAAGTTGATTTCAACAAGGTTTTAAAACGGGTAGAAAAAAAGCCTGATGGAAAGTTCATTGATGTAACCGCAATAACTCCTACACCTCTGGGTGAAGGAAAGTCCACCACTACCATAGGAATAGTTCAGGGGTTAGGAAAAAGAGGTAAAAAAGTTATTGGCACCATTCGTCAGCCATCAGGGGGGCCAACGATGAACATCAAAGGGTCCGCTGCAGGCGGTGGGCTTTCACAATGTATTCCATTAACCCCATTCTCTCTTGGATTAACCGGTGACATCAATGCTATTATGAATGCCCATAATCTGGCCATGGTCGCCCTTACCTCCAGAATTCAACACGAATTTAACTACAACGACGAAGAGCTTGCCAAAAGGAATCTCAAACGTCTTGATATTGATACCGATAGAATAGAAATTAAGTGGATTATCGACTTTTGCGCCCAGGCACTCAGAAAAATAATCATCGGCATCGGAAGCAGGATGGATGGTTTTATGATGGAGTCCGGCTTTGCAATAGCAGTATCCTCTGAACTCATGGCAATCCTTGCAGTAGCCAAAGATTTAAAAGATATGAGAGAACGGATAGGCCGGATGGTTGTAGCCTACGACAAAAAAGGCAAACCAGTAACGACAACCGACCTTGAAGTGGCTGGCGCTATGACCGCGTGGATGGTGGAAGCAATTAATCCGAATCTCATGCAAACCATTGAGGGACAACCAGTATTAGTTCATGCGGGGCCTTTTGCCAATATTGCCATTGGCCAGTCATCGATTATCGCGGATAGGATCGCATTGAAGCTGGGTGATTATGTTGTAACTGAATCAGGATTCGGAGCAGATATCGGATTTGAGAAATTCTGGAACTTAAAATGCCGTTACTCCGGACACCGCCCCAATGCAGCTGTAGTTGTTACCACTGTCCGCGCCCTGAAATGTCACGGAGGCGCTCCAATTCCGGTACCTGGAAGGCCATTAGACCCGTGCTATAAAGAAGAAAACGTGGGATGGGTAGAGAAAGGTGTGGAAAATCTCGTCCACCATATTAATACCGTAAAGAAAGCTGGAATTAACCCCGTAGTTTGTATTAATCATTTTTACACAGATACAGACGCCGAGGTTAAAACGATCCGCAGGCTGGCTGAAAAAGCAGGGGCACGCGTTGCTCTGTCCCAGCACTGGCTCAAAGGGGGAGATGGCGCCCTGGAGCTGGCAGATGCAGTAATTGATGCATGCAACCAACCTAATAATTTTAAATTCCTTTACGAATTAAACGTCCCTTTAAGGACACGTATAGAGATGATTGCGGAGCAAGTATATGGCGCAGACGGCGTTGATTTTACTCCAGAGGCGCTAACAAAGGTTAAGACATTGGAAAACGACCCTGATATTTCAAAAATGGGCACGTGCATGGTTAAAACACATCTCTCTATCACGGATAACCCACAATTAAAAGGGGCTCCAAAGGGCTGGAGATTGCGTATCAGGGATATACTGGTTTTCAAAGGAGCGGGATTTGTAGTGCCTATGGCGGGAGATATTAAACTCATGCCTGGCACAAGCTCTGACCCTGCATTCCGCCGTGTGGATGTTGATGTGAATACAGGAAAGGTAAAGGGAGTTTTCTAATCACCGACTTCATAAACACAGAAGCTACCTTTCATAAATAAAGGCTGTTGGACTTCAAAATTCAACAGCCTTATTTTTTTAAATCAATCTTTTCATGAACATTACCTTGACATATATGTCTATATTTGCTTAAATTATAAGATTATATAATTTTCAGAAATTTACACCTAACTGATTCGATTATTTCTATTTGAGCAAACAAACGATTATTCAATAAACCTGTTTTGCGATACTAAACCATGAGCCTGATAACCAAAATATTTGGAACATCCAACGATAGATATTTAAAAAAAATCAAACCTATTGTAGATCATATAAATTCCCTCGAACCAAAGATGGTGGCGCTTACCGACACGGAAGTCCGTCAAAAAACGGATGAATTTAAAGAAAGATTTACACAAGGAGAAACCCTCGATGATCTTTTGCCAGAAGCGTTTGCCACAGTAAGAGAAGCGAGCCGAAGAATTCTGCTTGCCCCAAATCCAGATAGTCCCAACCGAACCATGAGGCATTTCGATGTTCAGCTCATCGGTGGTATCGTTTTACATCAGGGAAAGATCGCCGAAATGACAACGGGTGAAGGAAAAACCCTCGTTGCCACTCTACCTGCATATTTAAACGCACTATCGGGAAAAGGCGTTCATGTGGTTACCGTAAATGATTATCTGGCAAAACGCGACAGAGACTGGATGTCGCCCCTCTTTGAATTCCTGGGTTTAAAAGCCGGGACTATTCAGGCAAACCAGGGTTACGAAGAGAAGAAAGACGCTTATTTATGTGATATTACCTACGGAACAAATAACGAATTCGGCTTCGATTACCTTCGGGACAATATGAGGGTCCGGGTGGAAGAGCAGGTTCAAATCAGCAGGGGTCTCAATTATGCTATCGTTGATGAGGTTGATAGCATATTGATTGACGAGGCACGTACCCCGCTTATTATTTCAGGTCCTTCTGAAGAATCTACAGAAAAGTATTACATCGCCGATAAGATTGCCAGACGTTTAAAGCCGGAAAAACATTTCGAGATAAAAGAAAAAGAACGGTCGGTGCACCTGCACGAAGAAGGTATCGAAGAGGTCGAAAAACAACTAAACGTAGACAGTATCTACACCGGCACCAATATGGAATGGCCGCATTATATAGAACAGGCGCTCCGTGCCCATTTTCTCTTTAAAAACGATAGGGATTATATTGTCAAAAACGGCGAGGTAATTATTGTAGATGAATTTACCGGCCGTTTAATGGAAGGCCGTGTGTGGAGTGACGGATTGCATCAGGCCGTACAGGCAAAAGAACATCAGCGCATTAAAGAAGAAAATCAAACCCTTGCTACCATTACCCTCCAGAATTTCTACAGATTGTACAAAAAACTTGCCGGAATGACCGGTACGGCAATGACAGAGGCCGCAGAGTTTGATAAGATATATAAACTTGAAGTCGCTTCAATACCCACCAATAAGCCCATGCATCGTACTAATTTCCCCGACCGGGTTTATCGAACGGAAAAAGAAAAGTTTAATGCCATTATTCAGGAAATTGCGGAAGTGCACAAACAAGGCAGACCTGTGCTGGTTGGAACGGTATCTATTGAAAAATCCGAGTTGATCCATGAATTGCTGATGAGATCAGGTATTGAACATGAGGTCTTAAACGCCAAACATCATGAACGGGAAGCTCATATCGTCGCAAAGGCTGGTCAGCATGGAAACGTTACCATTGCAACCAATATGGCAGGACGTGGCACAGATATCGTCCTTGGCGAAGGCGTGGCAACACTTGGAGGTCTCCACATTATTGGCACTGAAAGGCATGAGGCAAGGCGAATTGACAACCAGCTTCGTGGCCGTGCGGGACGCCAGGGAGACCCCGGTTCATCACGCTTCTATGTATCGCTCCAGGACGATTTAATGAGGATTTTTGCCTCTGAACGTGTTAGTTCACTTTTGAAGATGTTCGGCATGGAAGAAGGCATGGCCATTGAGCACTCCATGGTCACAAAATCCATCGAAAGAGCGCAAAAAAAAGTAGAGGAACACAACTTTGAAATCAGAAAGCATCTGCTCGAATATGACGAAGTCATGGACGAACAGAGGAAAACTATTTACGGTATGCGGCAAAATGTATTGGAAGGGAAAAATCTCCGTGAATACATCGCACGAATGATCGAAGACAGTATCCAGGAAATGGTACATTTTGCTTATAATGTTAAAAAGGGTATTGAGGAAGAAAATAACCAATTCGATCTCACTGCATGGTTTAAGCTGAAGTTTGGCCTGGAAGCCGATTTAAACAAAGTTGAGGAAAAAACACCGAAAAATGTGGAAGAGTATTTGATTAAAAAGGCGATGGAGGCTTACGAGGTAAAAGAAAATACCGTTGGCAGGGTGGATATGGAAACGATTGCCCAGATACTTTTACTGGAAAAGATCGACATAAAATGGAAAGATCACCTCTACGCAATGGACCATTTGAGGTCAGGTATCGGTCTTCGTGGCTACGCCCAGTTAGACCCCAAGATCGAATATAGAAGAGAGGCGCTGGCCATGTTTGAAAGTATGAACCTTTCGATCAGGGATGAAGTAAGCGATCTCGTATTTAAATTACAGCCTATAAAGGAATCGGAGAGAAAGGAAGTATTTCATCCCGACCACTACGTCCATCAGGAAGTATCGGGATTAGTCACCATACATGAATCTCCGGCGGCAGTGAGCGCACAGACTACAAATGTGAATACTGAAGAGCAAGCAGAAAAAAAACCTGAACCCATTAAAGTCGGCATCAAGGTGGGGAGAAATCAGCCCTGCATATGCGGTAGTGGTAAAAAATTCAAGCAATGTTGTGGAAGAGGAACATAATTCATTTTGTTTATCTCTCAATACTTCGAGTGCAGATAAGAGTTCTAAAATCACGCCACGTTCATGTCTATCATTTTTGATGCTGCTTATCTCGCAGCGCTCGTCTGTGGGTCTCCATATTTCCTCCTGAAGCTTGCAACCAATGGCCGGTACCGTTCCGGTCTGGCACAACGTCTTGGATGGCTCAATGCAAAACACGAGGAAAGACCCTGTATATGGATTCACGGCGCATCAGTAGGGGAAATCTTAACGGTAAAAGCGCTTGTAAAATCTCTTGAAAAAGAGTTTAATAAAACAAATATTGTACTATCTGCCAATACAAATACCGGATTGGCTGTTGCTGAAAAATGTTATCGTGATAAAAATGTCTTTTATTTTCCGCTCGACCTGAGCTGGGTGGTTGATAAGGTACTCCGTACCATAAACCCCGTTTGCATAATCCTTATTGAATTAGAAGTATGGCCAAATTTTTTGATTGAAGCGGCAAAAAAACATATTCCGGTGGTACTCCTGAATGCAAGGATATCAGAGAAATCCCTCCGATGGTATCGTGTATTGGGCAAGATTTCGCCGGTATTCCTGGAAAGTATAACCAGGAAGGAAAATGTTTTTTGCGCAAGAACTGATGTGGATGGAGCACGGCTTAAGCACCTGGGGATATCCGAAGCGCAAATCAACATTACCGGTAATATGAAATACGATAACATTGTAACTTCGGTTCCGGAAGATATACAGAAACAGCTGCATCGCCTCTTTGAAATCAGCGATAACGATAAGGTTATTGTCTGCGGAAGTACCCATGAGGGTGAAGAAACTATCATTCTTAAGGTTTTCAAACAATTACAGGAGAAGTTTAATAAATTACGATTAATTTTGGCGCCGCGACACATCGAAAGAGTTTCGGATGTAATTAAGCATGTAGAATCTGCCGGACTTCGCTGGGTGAGAAGAACATCGCTTGGTAAAGGAAATACTATCGGTGGACAAAAATACGAAACCGTTATTCTTCTCGATACCGTAGGCGAATTGCTTCATGTCTATAGTGTCGCCGATTGTGTGTTCGTTGGAAAAAGCCTCGTTCCTCAGGGCGGTCAAAATATGATGGAACCTGCGGGAATGGCTAAGCCAATCATCGTTGGCCCGCACACCTTTAATTTTCAGGAAGAAATGCGGTTACTCCACACGGCTGGTGCCATAAAAATTGTACAGAATGAACAGTCATTCTTCAATGAGATAGTAGCTTTATTCGAGCGCCCGAATGCTGCCCGTGAAATGGGCAAAAAGGCACAGGCAGTAGTGGTAAAACAACAGGGCGCTACAGAACGTAATGTGGATGTATTAAGAAAAATTTTATTTAAGGAGAGGGCAGTATTCGTATGAAAAAAGGAAGGCATTTATTTACCTCAGAATCGGTATCGATGGGACACCCGGACAAGGTAGCTGACCAGATATCAGACGCCGTCCTGGATGCCATGCTTGAACAGGATCCCGCAAGCAGGGTGGCATGTGAAACCCTGGTAACAACAGGCGTGGCCTTTGTTGCAGGTGAATTCACGACAAAGGCAAATGTAAACATATCTGATATCGTAAGAAACACGATAAAGGAAATTGGGTATACGGACGCCTCGATGGGATTTGATTACAACTCATGCGCAGTTATTACCAGCATTGGTAAACAGTCCCCCGATATTTCTCAGGGTGTAACCGAAGGAGAAGGTCTTCATAAGGACCAGGGCGCTGGCGACCAGGGAATGATGTTTGGCTATGCATGTAATGACACACCAGAACTGATGCCGCTTCCCATCATGCTGGCGCATAGAATTATTATTAAGCATGCAGAATTAAGGCAAAAAGGGGCTTTGAAATATTTACGGCCGGACGCAAAATCACAGGTAACGGTAGAATTCCAGGACCATAAGCCTGTCAGAGTACATACCGTGGTTATCTCTACCCAGCATGCCCCTGATGTAAAATACGAAACCCTCAAAGAGGACATGATCGAAAAAGTCGCTAAACAGGTAATCCCGGCGCATTTATTGGATAGTAAAACCATTTATCACATAAATCCAACCGGACGTTTTGTCATTGGCGGACCCCAGGGAGACTGCGGTTTGACAGGACGAAAGATCATTGTCGATTCCTACGGCGGGTGGGGACGTCATGGCGGCGGCGCCTTTTCGGGAAAGGACCCAACGAAGGTTGACCGAAGCGCCTGCTATGCTGCCAGACACATGGCGAAAAATATTGTTGCCGCTGGTTTGGCAGAACGATGCGAGGTACAGGTCGCTTATGCAATCGGTGTGGCGAAACCGCTGGCTCTCCATATTACTACTGAAGGTACGGGAAAGCTGCCCGATGAAAAACTCACCGAGGTTTGCGAGAAGGTATTTGACATGACGCCAAGGGGTATTATTGATCGGTTAAAACTCAGAAGGCCGATCTACAAGATTACCGCCCGTCATGGTCATTTTGGCCGTTCAGAGGACTCATTCACCTGGGAAAAGATAGACATGGTTGACGCCCTGCGCAAGGCTGCGGGTATGTAAAACTGTTTAGTTATTCACCGCAGAGGGCGCAAAGAACGCAGAGAAAAAACAGGAAGACGAGAAATTTGAAAATGGGAATCGGGGAAATTTAACCACACAGCCCCTTGTTTTCTCCCGGTCTTTCCCGATTTCTCTGTGATCCCAGCGTTCTCTGCGGTGAGTTAAACCTTTATAAAAATGCTAACAAAACGGTACTTGATTTTTTTGAGATTGAACATGCGATATAAGTAATTTTATCTTATCAAAAAAGGAGTTACCACAGAATCCTATTATGATTCATTGAATTTTATGAAAAGTATCTCAAGATTTTAGCAAAAAACATTTAAAGATGTAACAATAACTTAATTAACAAAGAAAGGGACATTCATGAACGGTGACATCAAAGACATAAATTTAGCATCACAGGGAAAGAAACGCATAGAATGGGCAAGCAATGACATGCCTGTCCTGACGCAGATAAAAGAAAGGTTTGAAAAAGAAAAACCATTAAAGGGGCTGAAAATGTCCGCCTGCCTTCATGTAACGGCAGAAACCGCAAATCTGGCAAGAGCGCTCAAGGCTGGCGGCGCAGATATTGTCCTGTGCGCATCCAATCCTTTATCAACGCAGGACGATGTTGCCGCCTCCCTCGTGAAGGATTATGGTATTCCCGTCTTTGCTATCAAGGGAGAAGACAATACAACCTATTACAAGCATATCACAGCGGCGCTGGACCATAAACCAACTATCACCATGGACGATGGCGCCGACCTGGTATCCGCAATCCACAAGGACCGTAAAGAACTTATCCCTCATATCCTGGGGAGCATGGAAGAAACAACGACCGGTGTGATACGGCTAAAAGCAATGGAGAAAGACGGTTCTCTTAAAATACCGGTTATTGCCGTAAACGATGCCGACACAAAACACCTTTTCGATAACCGGTATGGAACTGGTCAATCAACCATTGACGGAATCATACGGGCCACGGATGTCTTACTTGCCGGTAAAACCGTTGTTGTCGCCGGCTATGGCTGGTGTGGAAAGGGATTTGCCATGCGCGCAAACGGCATGGGCGCAAACGTTGTAGTTACGGAAATAGACCCCGTAAAATCACTTGAGGCAGCCATGGACGGCTACAGGGTAATGCCCATGAGTGAGGCCGCAAAAGTTGGCGACCTTTTCTGCACCGTTACAGGAAATATGCATGTAATCAGGAAAGAACACTTTGAAGTCATGAAACATGGCGCATTGGTTTGCAATTCCGGCCATTTCAACGTAGAAATTGACATCGGCGCTTTGGAATCCCTTTCAACAAAGGTCAATAAAGGCATTCGTAATTTTGTAGACCAATATGTTCTCAAAAATGGCAGGTCAATACATCTCTTAGGTGAAGGACGTCTCATTAACCTTGCCGCCGCGGAAGGTCATCCGGCATGTGTTATGGATATGAGCTTTGCTACTCAGGCATTAGCCACAGAACATGTAGTAAAAAACAAGGGAAAATTGGCTGCGAAGGTTTACGATGTGCCAAAGGAAATAGACAAGTGGGTCGCCGGTCTTAAATTGAAATCCATGGGCATTACCATTGATACCCTTACAAAAGAGCAGGAAAAGTATCTTGCTTCATGGGAGGAAGGCACCTAGTTTTGCTATGGCTATTATAAAACCGTTCCAGGGAATTCGTTATAACTCAAGTTTGATTAAGGATATCTCGTCGGTGGTAACGCCACCGTATGATGTAATTTCTCCACAGGAACAAGATGGGTATTATCAAAAACATCCCAACAACATCATCCGGATTGATTTTGGAAAGGAATTGCCCGGGGACAGCGAACAGGTCAATAAATATACCCACGCCGCTGAATTCCTGAGTGAGTGGACAAAGGCAGGTATACTCAAACGAGAGGATACGCCGGCTATTTATATCTACGACCAGGAATTTACCTCTAAAGATAAAAGGTTTGTCCGGAGAGGTTTCGTTTCACTGGTAAAACTTGAGCCTTTCGACAAAGGACATATTTATCCCCATGAGCAAACACTTTCCGGGCCAAAGGTAGATCGTTTAAAACTCATGCAGTCGTGCCATGCAAATCTCAGTTCTATTTTTGCCCTATTCCCTGACGAAAATAGCGCCATTGATACCTATCTATCGAAAACAACCAATACAAAGCCGGAACTGGATTTTGTTGATAACTCAGGAGTGAAAAACAAACTCTGGGTACTGAAGGATAGGGAGGCTGTCCGTACCCTGTCAACGCTCATGAAGGAGAAACCACTCTTCATTGCAGACGGACATCACCGCTATGAAACAGCGCTGGTGTATCAGGAACAGACACGCAGGGCAAACGGATGGACTGGCGGCGATCTACCCCTTGATTATGTCATGATGGTGTGCGTATCCATGAATAATCCGGGGCTTCAGATACTTCCCACTCACCGCCTGGTGCAGAACATAAAAAACTATCCGTTGGATACCCTTCTTACTTCATTAAAAGAATCATTCCATGTTGAATGTATTGGCAAGGGATGTAGCGTAGATGAGTTTCTCTTTGCGCTTAACAAAGGAACAAAAGGGCCTGCATTTATCATGTATGCCGGGAAAGAAGACACTTATTACAAACTACAGCCAAACAACGCGAATATGATCGAAACGGTATTTACCAATAACCATCCTGAATGGAAACATCTGGATGCCGGGATACTCCACGGCATGATTGTAGAAAAGATACTGGGTATAAACGCTACTCACGGAAATAACAAAAACGCTGTGATTTATGTAAAAGATGAGAAAGAAGCTCTGTCTCAGGTAAAAGCAGGCTACTATCAACTTGCATTCTTCATGAAACCGACCCTCATCGAGCAGGTAAAAGAAATCGCCATGACGCGAAAGGTCATGCCTCCGAAATCAACGTACTTTTATCCCAAATTAATTACGGGTATTGTTATAAACAGTTTAAGATAGGCATTCGGCGACTTTTTATACTATTTGTTTTTTGCAACATATATCAATATATTTGACAAATATTGAACATTCTTTTATAATATTGCAAATATTGTTTATCTTATCGAGAGTGGCAGAGGGACTGGCCCTGTGAAGCCACAGCAACCGGTTTTGTCCAGTAAGTAACCTGGTCAAAATGCTGGTGCTAATTCCTGTCTCGTGTTTTGGGAAAAGATAAGATAGGGACGTAAAAAAGCCTCTTCCTATCTTATTTTTATAGAAAGAGGCTTTTTTATTTGCTGGAAATTGTGTGGAGGCAATAGATGGGATTTGTTAAAGGCCTGAGATGCCGTGAATGCGGCAAGGAATATCCAAAAGAACCATTACATGTTTGCAGTTTTTGTTTCGGTCCTTTGGAAGTCGATTATGATTATGATGGAATAAAAAAGGTGCTCACGAGAAAGCTCATTGAATCTCGCGGCAAGACCATGTGGCGCTACCGGGAACTCCTCCCTATTGATGGAGAACCAACGGTGGGCGCGCAGGTGGGTTTCACCCCACTGGTTAAGGCAAATAATCTTGCTAGACTTTTAGGGGTAAAGGAATTATACGTAAAGAACGATTCCGTTAACTATCCAACGTTTTCTTTTAAGGATCGTGTTGTTTCCACTGCCCTGACCAAGGCGAAGGAATTTGGTTTCAAAACGGTCGGTTGCGCCACTACGGGAAATCTGGGAAATGCGGTAGCTGCCCAGGCAGTACAGGCAGGTCTTGAAAGCTACATCATTATGCCAGCAGATCTCGAACAGGGCAAGATTATAGGAACATTAATTTATGGTACGAATGTAATAAAAGTCAGGGGAAATTATGACAGTGTAAATAAGCTATGCTCTGAAATCGCAGACAAATATGGCTGGGCTATTGTCAATGTAAATTTAAGGCCATACTATGGCGAAGGCTCAAAGACTTACGGATATGAAATCATGGAACAACTCGGATGGAAGGCGCCCAGACATATCATTGTCCCGATGGCAGGCGGGTCCCTGATTACCAAGATAGAAAAGTCTATTAAAGAATTTGTCAAGTTGGGACTTATAGATAATGCAGATACGAAACTCCACGGCGCCCAGGCTAGCGGTAGCTCGCCCATCACCACCGCCATTAAAGCAGAAACTGATGTGATAAAACCGGTAAAGCCTAAGACGATTGCCCAATCAATAGCCATCGGGAATCCAGCCGACGGTTTCTATTCGGTAAAATCCATTAACGTTTCCGGCGGATGGGCAGAAGACGTAACAGATGACGAACTTGTTGAAGGCATTAAATTACTTGCCAGAACCGAAGGTATTTTCACAGAAACTGCAGGCGGTGTAACGGTTGCCGTGACCAGGAAACTCATTGAACAGGGCAGGATACCAAAGGATGAGTCTATTGTAATCAGCGTTACCGGGAATGGATTGAAAACCCAGGAGGCAGTCCTGGATAAATTAGAAGAACCCGAAATTATCAATCCATCCCTTGCTGAATTCGTCGCTATTATGGGAAAAAAGACGTCCGGGGCACACTGATATTTACGGGAAGATGAGAGGCTGAAAAGTTCAGATACTTGTAAATTCACATCCTCAAAACTTCTTAATCACACAAACTATCTTAAAAAAATCTGTATTTAATTTTAAACGTAAAAAGGAGCAGAAAATGCCAATAACAGTACGTATCCCAACACCCTTAAGAACCCTCACGAAGGGTGCAGATGAAGTAAAGGTTGAAGGAAAAACAATTAAAGACGTCGTTGAGAGTCTTGAAAAAAATTATAAAGGCATCAAAGAGAGAATTTGTGATAATGACGGACAGATCAGGAGGTTTATTAATTTCTACCTGAACGACGAAGATATCCGATTTATGGGCAATTTGAATACCCCTGTTAAAGACGGCGACCACATTTCTATAGTGCCTGCAATTGCCGGCGGCAGCGACTTCATCTGGTCCCCAAGCTCTGGCTTGGGAACAGAGCCAGGGGACAAAACCCATGAGCGCTAAATTGTATTATTGGCATTAGTTCAATAATAGCATATACTTACATTAGAATGGTTTTACAGCTTCTGTGTTTCGTTATTCGAGGAACAAGGGATTGCACTCAACGGAAGGGGTGGGTTTCAAGTAAGACTTTTTGATGCTACAACGGTTAAGGAGCTTGGCAAAACAGGGAGTCTGTGGGCTATACATTATGGCGTCACCCTTCCAACGCTGATTTGCGGCTTCTTCAAGCTTACCGAGACAAAAGGCAAAGGAACTGGCGAGTCTTTTTTTCAGTTTTCTATAAAAAGTAGAACTCATTTTCAACGGATGTTCACTCCAAGTCTAAAAATAAAAATGCCGTACAAGCCTTGCATTTATCGGCTTTTACATCTAATGGTAATTTTTTTCCGCGACTACTCGTATATTCCGGCTTGGCAATACCTCCGGCAGCCGTTCGATTTACACCCTCTTGATCATCCCCCGGTCTCCTACTATCGTCACCGCCTTGCGGCCAAGCACAAGTTTTATCGCTTCTATCTCCTGTGGCGTGCAATCCGACAGATTTGCAATGATACGTTTCCTGACTTTTCCATCCTCCCGATACTATTTCCGCAGAAGAATAAAACGATAGATTTTCTTGCCGGATTTTGATTTGTTCTCTACGATATGCATGTCCACTACAATCTGTTTACCATAATTCACCCAATTCTATAACTAACCTCTCTATGGATTCTCTGGTTTTCGTCTCTGTTACGCATAAAAGCAAACAATCCGACAACTCAGGATACCATCCGGAAATTTCTAATCCGCCAATAATCCCTTTCTTAAGTAAATGCTCCACCGCTTTATTCATACGGAAACCGTCTTTAGATTTTAAAACAAACTCATTAAAAAATGGCTTTTGGAACTTTGGTTCAATGAGATCCAATGTACATAATCTTTCAAAAGCATAATGACTTTTTTGGACATTCAGATTGGCTAATTCAGACATGCCCTTTTTTCCTAATGCACAGAGGTAGATACATGCCCGTAATGCAAGGAGCGCCTGGTTGGTGCAGATGTTTGAAGTGGCCTTCTCTCGCCGGATATGCTGCTCTCTGGCCTGCAGGGTAAGAACGAAGCACCGATTCCCCTTGCTATCCACCGTCTCTCCGGCAATTCTGCCCGGCATCTTGCGCAGGAGGTCTTTTTTTACCGTGAAGAAACCCAGATAAGGCCCGCCGTAATTCAAATAATTTCCCAATACCTGCGCTTCTCCGACTGCGATGTCCGCATTGTATTCACCAGGTGGCTTTAATACGCCCAGGGAAATGGGATTTACACAGGCTATAAAGAGCGTATCGTATTTATGGATAATTATCGAGATGGCCTCCATATCTTCTATAGAACCAAAGAAGTTTGGATTTTGGACAAGCACGGCGGCAGTCCTGTCGTCCACCGCCTTTTCTAATTGCCCTATATCTGTTGTTCCTTCCGGCGTATCTATTTCAACAATTTCTGTATGCAATCCTTCTAAATATGTTCTGATTACCTGGCGGTATTCCGGGTGAATTGCACGCGAACAGATAATCTTGTTCTTTTCCTTCAAACGCAGAGATAACAAGGCTGCCTCTGCAAGGGCAGTTGAGCCGTCGTACATGGATGCATTCGCCACATCCATACCCGTCAACTCACACATTAATGTTTGAAATTCGTAAATGACCTGAAGCGTGCCCTGGCTTACCTCCGGTTGATAGGGCGTATAACACGTAAAAAATTCACCCCTTGACGCCAGGTGGTCCACAACAGTTGGGATATAGTGTTCGTAGGCCCCGGCGCCTAAAAAGGAAATATATTTTTCCGTGTTTGTATTATTATTGCTGAGGTCTTTTAATACCTTTAATACCTGCGGTTCGGAAAGACC
Source organism: Planctomycetota bacterium (assembly GCA_023261465.1). Taxonomy (GTDB): domain Bacteria; phylum Planctomycetota; class Brocadiia; order Brocadiales; family Brocadiaceae; genus JAHFOW01. The sequence continues at coordinate 5,547 of JAHFOW010000006.1, read as the reverse complement.
CGGTGGAAGTGACAGCGAAAACTTCCTCAAGGATTCAGGAATATCGCTTAAAAGCGCATCAAAAGAAGATACTCCCATTTCCTTCATCATTAATTCTTTATCACGTTCGGTATTTGGAATGTAATCCATACTCCCTCCGTTTCATGCAAAATCTGGCCTGAATATGCAACCGACCTGATTTAATCAAGTGCACCCTTTATCATCGCCTTTATTAAAGGGGAAAATCAGGAGGTTGTTTTTTTCTCAAATTCTCAAAAGATATTGAAACAAAAATTATGACGGTTATCAATAAAAACATATCAATCGTCTCCATACTTTACCTCACTTTAAGAAAACCAGGAAATAAATTTCCGTGTAAGAATATTCTTGAAATCAAAATATTTTATCGTTAACGTATTTTTATGTTTTCGTAGAGCGTTTCATTAAAAAAAATTTGTGAGTATCCCCAACTATTATCTATGCGTCATCCCTCTCTAATCACACTATTAACGGACTTCGGCTCTCAGGACGCATACGTGGGGATCGTGAAGGGCGTTATTGCGGGAATTAATCCCAGTGCGCGTATAATCGATATATGCCACGAAATCCCGCCACAGGACGTATTTCGCGGTGCATATCTCCTTTACACATCTTACAAATACTTCCCAAAAGGGACTATACACACGGCAGTGGTCGACCCGGGCGTTGGCGGCAAGAGAGATATTGTTTGCGTTAAAATCCGGGATTATTTCTTCCTTGTGCCGAATAATGGAATCCTCAGTTTCATCCTGCAGGAAGAATTACCGGAAGAAATCGTTCGTATAACAAATACCACGTACTTCCTCCAAAAATCTTCCCGTACATTCCACGGCAGGGATATCTTCGCACCCATTGCAGCGTATATATCCTGTGGCGTTAAACCTCAACAACTGGGTACACACATTCAGCAATTAAACAAACTTGACATCCCTGAACCCATCCGAACAAAGATGGGACACATTATTGGCCAGATTATATCGATAGACCGATTCGGAAACCTTATAACCAATATTACAAAAAAACATGTAAGGGATTTAAAGACTGCGGAAAAATACCTGAAAGTAACCATAGGGAAAAGAAAAATCACTGGGTTAAGCACTACCTATGTGGATGTAGAAACAGGCAAACCCCTTATCCTTTTTGGAAGTACAGGATTTTTAGAAGTTTCTGTCAATCAGGGAAACGCACAGGAATACTTTAAGGCAGGAAGGGGAAATAAAATAGCTGCAAATCCGTATAAATAAAATGAATTTTTCGTTTGCATTAAATAAAGCATGTGCTAAAGTTGATGCGGATGCTATCCTGTTAACGAGGCCTTCGGAAACTTTTTTCGCCACCAGGGCACATAGTCGCCAGGTCATAAAGAAAAGCTAGACGCCTTCGTGACTTTGCGGCTAGTTTGAATTTCCTTAACATAAAATAATTATTCCATGTTAAATCATGTAACAAAAATCTTCTATAAAATATGGGGTGGTTTTGCAATTCCCTACAGACCGTTTCGTTTCCGGTGGATAGATTTTTTTCTTATACTCGGCATTGCAGGCCTTTTCTATGGGTTGGTATCAGTCAAAAAAGAATGGACGGGTGTCTGGAGCCCCATGGTCGAAATTGACCTCAATCCATGGGCACTGCCGAAATATACCTTCTTTTCCATGGTTCGTGGTATTCTTGCATACGGACTTTCATTGGTATTTACCTTAATGTACGGTTATTGGGCTGCAAAAGATAAGGTAGCAGAAAAGGTACTCGTGCCACTCCTCGATGTCCTCCAGAGTATCCCTGTCCTCGGATTCATGCCCGGGCTTGTTGTATCTCTGGTAGGTATATTTCATCAGTCAAATATTGGCCTGGAACTCGCTGCCGTCATCATGATTTTCACCGGGCAGGTATGGAATATGACGTTTAGTTTTTACCACTCCATTTGCAATGTGCCTGCGGATATGAGGCAGGTGGCCGTTACGTTCAGGTTTAACTGGTGGCTGTCATTCAAATGGATTGAAGTCCCTTATGCCGCTATTGGGCTTGTGTGGAATAGTATGATGTCCATGTCCGGCGGCTGGTTTTTCCTGATGGTCAGCGAGGCATTTGTGCTGGGACATCACGATTTCCGACTCCCCGGCGTTGGTTCTTACATGAGCGTGGCGGTCAACCACGGAGATATTCCGGCAATGGGGTATGCCGTTACTGCTATGATTGCGATGATTGTGTTTCTCGACCTGTTTCTATGGAGACCCGTAGTCGCCTGGTCTCAAAAATTCAAGATAGAAGACACACGCTCGCAAGTCACTGCACATTCATTTTTCCTGAATTGGCTGAGAAAGGCAGGCCTCTTAGAGTATATAAGGAGCACATTCAGTTTCTTTATAAATTTTGGACTTAATGTTCTTTTTTCTAAAAAAGAGCCGTTAGGGGAAGAATCGATAAAAATACATTTTGTATTGCGTATATTTATCTGGACGATATACGCTGCCTTTATCGGTGTTTTTGGATTTGGATGCTGGAAACTGTACCACATGCTGCAGTCAATATCCTTATCAGATTGGCATCTCATTATATGGTACGGATGTCTTACCTTATCCAGGGTATTATCTGCCGTGGCAATCGGGACATTGTGGACACTGCCTGCGGGACTTGCAATCGGACTTTCTCCAAAGCTCTCACGTATATTTCAGCCCGTAATTCAGGTTGTCGCATCTTTTCCTGCGCCCATGCTGTTTGTGCTCATTATTATCTTTTTGCATAAAGTTGGCGTTGGCCTCGCATACGGAAGCGTCATCCTCATGTTACTGGGCACACAGTGGTATATCCTCTTTAACGTAATAGCCGGCGCCCTATCCATACCTGCAGATTTACGGGAAACATCGAAACTTTTTCATATGAGCCGCTGGCAGCGAATAAAAAATCTTTATATACCCTCTGTTTTTCCTTTCCTGGTAACAGGATGGGTAACGGCTGCCGGCGGGGCCTGGAATGCGAGCATCGTAGCTGAATACACCATGTTTCGGGGAAAAACACTTTCGACTCAGGGACTTGGCGCCATGATCAGCCAATCAGCGGAAAGCGCCGATTTTGCTCTTTTAACAGGCGCTGTATTAACCATGTCCGCCTTTGTTGTGATCTTCAACCGCGTTGTATGGAGAACCCTTTACCGTATAGCTGAAAATAAATATTCCATGAATTAACACAAGCGTGCTGTAAATTGCATATAAGCCAGATCTTACAGCGCTTGAATTTTCTTAATATTGAACATAGAACTATATGTCTGAACTCATAAAAGAATCAAATTTATTATGCGAATTAAAGGATATCAATCATCATTTTATTCATCCCAGTGGTAATCCGGTAACCGTGCTCAAGGATATTAGTTTATCCATTTATCGTGAGGAAATCGTGGCATTGCTGGGTCCGTCAGGCTGTGGAAAATCCACATTGCTCAGAGTGCTGGCAGGGTTAATTCGTCCAACAGAGGGAGAGGTCATTTACCACGGTGTGCCTTTGAAAGGTATTAATCCCGGCGTGAGCATCGTATTCCAGAATTTCGCCTTGTACCCATGGATGACGGTACTTGAAAATGTCGAAATCGTCTTAAAAGCAAAAGGGTTGCCATCAGGTAAAATCCGGCAGCTTGCGGATACCTATATCCGACTGGTCGGCCTTGCAGGGTATGAAGAGGCTTATCCGAAGGAATTATCCGGCGGTATGAAACAGCGGGTGGGCATTGCCCGCGCCCTTGTGGTTGAGCCGGAGATTCTCTGTATGGACGAACCATTTTCACAGGTAGACGCGTTAACCGCAGAGACTTTACGCTCAGAGTTATTGGATATCTGGGCGTGCGTAGAAAAAAATCCCACAACCGTTTTCATGGTCAGTCATGATATTAAAGAGGTTGTCTATATGGCAGACCGTATTGTTATTATGGGAAGTAATCCCGGCACTATTCGTAGCATCCTCCAAAACCCACTTTCTCGCCCCCGGGATTCCCGAAGCCTGGAATTTATCACCTTTGTTGACCGTATCCACCGCATTATTACGAATGCCATTATTCCCGATGAAGAGGTATCGGCACTCCCTGTTAATGAACCAACGAAGATTTTGGAGCCACTGCCTGACGTATCAGTCAATGAAATCATAGGTCTCCTCGAAGTCCTTGATGCCCATAAGGGAGAAGAGGATATCTTTCGGCTGGCAATAGAAATACACAAGGAGTTTGGCCATTTGATCAACATCACCAAAGCAGCAGAGTTACTGGATTTTGTTGATACCCCAAAGCAAAAAATATTACTTACGGAACTGGGAGAAAAATTTATTAAATCTGATATTTCAAACGGGAAACGGATTTGGAAAGAACAACTATTAAAATTAGCCATTTACAGACGCATTATGGAAATGCTTAAAAAAGCTCCAAAAGGCAGACTTGAACGCGACCATATTGAGGAAGAACTTGTCCTCCATATGCCCCAGGAGGATCCATTCAAGATGTTCCACATCCTTACCGGTTGGGCCCGTTATGGAGAGCTTTTTGCGTATAGCGAAGATACGGGATATATTATGTTAGATTAGGTCATAGATGTTTCATTTGTCGTTTCTTCGGTGTTCGATATTCGATACTGATAACATGAATTACGAATAAAAGGATATCGAATATTTTCTCATTACAGGCAACTAAACTGTCCCAGTTTGAAATTTCTTTGTAACTGTTACAAGTTTTCTTTGTAATTGTTACAAAAAAACCAGATACCCCCAGCATCCTCCACTGAATAAAATAAAAGTCTGCCTTCCATAACCATTGCATGTAGTAACACTTAATATAAATATGATTTTTTTTAGCTTCAGGGTATTCACGTTGCTATTGTTATTACTAACTATCATTCATTAAACGTATTGCATTCAAACAATTCGTAAATGGAGTTGCAAAATGAAGATTTTGAGAAATGTATTTTTAATCATACCTGCTGTTTTTGTTCCTGAAATGCTTTTAGCGTCTTCTCTTCTTGCGAATAAAGATGGCACAAATACAGCCTTGAGGGCAGAAATTATCCAAAAGCCACAGCAACTCCGTATGCCTTTTATTGAGAATCAAGAACAGGCCAAAGGTTCTCAATGAAACAAAAAACAATCCTCATTACAGGCGCAACAGGATTTTTAGGAAGTTACATAACCAGGGAACTTTTGAATGCCGGTTTTCGTTTAAAACTCCTGTTAAGAGGTACAACGAATTCTCCGGCACATGAAAGGCACTCCGAAATCTTCCCGAACCATACCTCGACTCCGTGTGTGTTCGACTCGCTCTCCAGTCGTCTCGAAATAATTGAGGGTGATATTACAAAGTGCTGTTTGGGGCTTGATACAAAGGAATATATAAGGTTGGCAGAAACCGTTGATGAAGTGTTCCATTGTGCTGCTGCCACGAAATTTAATAATGACAGCAATGATACCCTTAGCAATACAAACGTGCTGGGAACTGAAAATATTGCCTCGTTTTGTTATGCAGGAAAGCTCAAACGGTTGCATTACATCAGTACCGCTTAT
>JAHFOW010000005.1 GCA_023261465.1 Planctomycetota bacterium | reverse complement strand
TCTTTCTCATTTTGATGCAAAAGATAAGAACAAAGCATATAGAGAAATGGTTCAAAGATATTCCCGGGAAGAAAAAAGAATATGGGAAGATTTTCGGCATGGTCTTTTTTTGGGATCACAGCAGTTTATCGACCGTATCAAGTCCCGATATTTATCTGAAAAACCTGATGTTGAAATTCCTCAAAAACGGCACGTATTAGGAGGTACTAATCCTAAAACAATCCTAAAGAAAGCTGCAAGGGTATTAAAATGCAATATAAATGATTTCTTGCAATCCGCCAGGATAAGCGATTCAAATAAGCTAAATCGTGATTTATTAATCTATCTTTTATGGAGTACCGGTTGGTATAATAATCACGAAATCGGTAATTTGTTTGGTATTGGTTATTCTTCCATAAGCCGGCGAGTAACTATTATGAAATCAAAGATATCCGAAGAAGATGAAATGAATAAACGATTAGAACATATTAAATCACTAATCAAGGTGTGACCCCTTGTTCTCTTGCTTGATATTAAAGCGCTTACAGAAATGGCGGCATGAAAAACACGCAGAAAAAACAAGAAGCTGATGGATTGTAGTACGAATTATCACAAAATAGGAACTTACAGCAAAACTTCGCCACAGAGGACACGAAGAAAAGCATATATAAGGATTAATCTGGAACCCAGGAATTCATGAAGATTATTTTCAAAATCACACAAATTTCTATTTTTTCCTGAGTTTATGAGTTCCAAATTCATTATTTTTTGATATTATGTGTATTCATTCGTGGCCGATTGCAGGATTCAGATTGTAAATTTTCAAAGGATTTGTTGCCTTGTCGATTGTATTACTCGAACCACCACGCCTAAAAAATCCAAACCGATTTGAAGACGTCGTTAATGCCCCGCTCTCCGCTTGCCTGTTTACCGGTTATATATCATCGGTGTTGCATGCGCACAGGACAGAGACAGAGCTAGTTAATGCATACCTCTATGATTGGTCAATAGAGCAAACTATCTCAGACATTTCAAAAAAGAATCCATTCCTTCTATGTGTTCATATCGTATATCTGTGGGAAAGGACTCAGGACATTCTTGGTATGCTTTTAACTATAAAATCGAAAAATTTGGCAATGCATATCAATCTTTACGGATATTACCCAACATTTGCATATAAAAAAATTCTTGGGGATTTTCCATTTATTGACTCTGTAACTGTCGGCGAACCCGAATTTACTACCCTTGAACTTGCCCAGCATATTTCACAGAACAGAGACACGGATGAGCTTCGTATACCAGGGCTTGCCTACCGGAATAATCAAGGAAATGTTATGTTTTCTCTGCGTCCTCCTGTTCAGGATTTAGATCAACTTCCCTATCCTCATAGGCAGGATATTGAGCTTTATAAAAAGAAAGGCATTGTTACCTATATTCAGGGAAGTCGTGGATGCTATGGGCATTGTACTTTTTGTTATCTCAATCCGTTTTATGACCGGGTAAGCCAATGGCGGGGAAGAAGCGCTCAAAACATCTTTGAAGAAATGCTCGCCTTATATAACGAGCACTCAGTGGATAATTTTTATTTTTCAGACGCCAATTTCTTTGGACCCGGAAGGCCCGGCCAGGAGCGGGCTATTGCCCTGGCGGAACTCATTTTAGCCCATGACCTGAATATCCGTTTCGGTTTCGAATGCCGGGCGAACGATATTGAAGAATACTCCATTTCAAAACTTGTTATGGCAGGACTTACCAATGTTTTCCTCGGTCTGGAAAGTGGCGATCCGGTATCATTAAAAAGATTCAGAAAACACACTACCGTTGATGAAAACAAAAGGGCGATCCAATTGCTTCGTGAGTATGGGATTGAGCCTACCTACGGCTTTATCATGTTTGAACCAAACTCCACCATGGAAAGCATACGGAATAACTTTGAATTTTTAAAGGAAGCAGGTATTATGGCCAATCCTGCAGTAACAGCCCATGTGCTTTATCACAAACAAACCCTTTTTGCAGGAACGCCAGACTATCAAGCAATGACGCAGGAAGCTCACGGCGATGGTAACACATTCAGTAATTATGAAGTAATGTATACGATAAAAGATCCGAAAGTCGAGGCGTTTTCACGGATTATCGCTCACCTGTGCAAGACGACCTTGTCTTTACTGCCAGCGACCTATGACTGTAATAAAAATGCGCTATCGTGTGTAACCGCCGACGCTGATGGAGCAGGGACGATAAATGATACACTCATCGCCTTCTTTGAAAAAACCCTTGTACATTTCGAAACGAATGCACGGGGTAATTTTTCAGATATGGTAGAGGAAATGAAACAAAAACTTACCGATGAAATGAAGACCGTTATTCAACCATTATCCTTTATTCATTGAACGCCATGATAAATTCACACAATATACAAAAATTGAAAGACAATTTTAAAGACCTGATTCATAATAAATATCCGGGCACGTATGCATTCTGGATTCACCGCATTACGGGTATTATACTGACTATATTTCTCTGTTTACATATATGGACGCTGGGTTCCGTATTTCGGGGCAAGGCTGCCTATGACTACGCCATTAGTAAGTTTGATACACCATTTGGATATTTTTTTCAATACGTATTACTTTTGGCCGTTGCAATACACTTACTGAATGGGATAAGGATTACAGTAGCCGATCTCTGGGGACTAACCCGCAGCCAGAAGAAAATGGTGTGGATAGCGCTGTTTGTCTTTCTTATTATTGCCTTTGTAGGGATTTTTACCGTGCTTTTGTAAATATTCAATTTTAAGGAATTTTTATGATTTACCATGACGCTATTGTCATTGGCGGCGGTCTTGCCGGTCTCAGGGCTGCGATTGAGTTAAACCGCCACAATATCAAAGTAGCTGTTATCTCAAAAGTGCATCCCATTCGTTCCCATTCTGTAGCTGCACAGGGTGGAATTAATGCCCCGCTGGGAAACCATTTCCGCGGGGTATATGATACCTGGGAAAAACATGCCTTTGATACGGTGAAGGGAAGCGACTATCTGGCAGACCAGGACGCCGTCATCCGCATGACCAGAGATGCTGCTGAACGTATCTACGAAATGGAACACTGGGGTTGTCCTTTCAGCCGCACTACGGAAGGGAAAATTGCCCAGAGACCCTTTGGCGGTGCCGGGTTTCCACGCACATGTTTTGTGGCAGATACAACCGGCCATGCACTTTTACACACCTTATATCAACAAATCATTAAGTTCAAACAGGCGGCCGAGCGAAAAGAGATTGTAATTTATGAGGAGTGGCTGGTAACTGACCTTGTGATTGAGGACGGTGTTTGTGTGGGCGTGATAGCGCTGGATATTGTAAGCGGACGGCTTGAATCATTTCAAGCAGGGGCAGTGATTTTCGCTACGGGAGGTGCAGGCCGTATCTATGGGAAAAGTACGAACGCAGTGATCAATACCGGTATGGGCATTGCTGTGCCATACTGGGCTGGTGTGCCGCTCAAGGATATGGAGTTTATCCAATTCCATCCCACCACCCTTTTGGGAAAGAATATCCTGATGACTGAGGGGTGTCGCGGTGAAGGAGGCTATTTATTAAATAATAAAGGCGAACGCTTTTTAGAGAAGTACAACGATTCAAAGAAGGATATGGAGATTGCTCCCCGTGATATTATTGCGCGGAATATTGTACGTGAGATTATGGCAGGGGGTGGTTTTGATAATAGGTATGTTCATCTGGACCTGCGGCACCTTGGTGAAGAAAAGATCATGCAGAGATTGCCGGCTATACGGGATATCTGTAAAGAATTTGTCAGTGTTGATCCCATAACAGACCCTATTCCCATTCAGCCGGGTCAACATTATACCATGGGCGGGATTGACTGCAATACTGAAGGCGAGACAGTGGTGAAAGGATTATATGCAGCCGGGGAAGCAGCTTGTGTAAGTGTTCACGGTGCAAATCGTCTGGGTGGAAATTCACTGTTGGATACCATTGTCTTTGGGGCTATTGCAGGCAGTAATGCTGCTCAATATATTCAGGGTTTAGCAGGCAAAAAGGGTGAAAACACCCTCTGTGACACATTGAAACGTGCAGAACAGAGGATCAATACACTCGGCAAGTCATCGGGAAATGAATCGTATGCCGGTATTAAAGGGGCATTAAATAACGTTATGGATGATAAAGTCGGCATATTCCGTGAAGCTCCTACCCTGAATGAGGCATTCCGGGAGGTTAAGACCTTGCAAGAGAGATATAAAAAAATCAAACTCAACTATACCGGCAAGCGAGTCAATTTAAGTCTCGTATGGGCATTAGAACTCAAAGGAAGTCTTGATTTGGCTGAGGCTATTGTTGCAGGGGCATTAGCCCGCAAAGAAAGCCGCGGTTCCCACTTTCGTACCGACTTTTCAAAGAGAGATGATGCACAATGGCTGAAACATACCCTCGCTTATTACACGCCTGACGGCCTAAGGTTAGATTACAAACCAGTAAATATTGGGCCATTTGAACCAAAGGAAAGAAAGTATTAAAACAGTTTACTACAACGCATGCGATTCCATCAAATTGTTATTTTCGTACCATCAAACCTGGTAAAGGTAAAGCCACTAAATGGCTCATGGTAGGTTGCTTTCTGATCCCTGAGTATACTGATGGCAATTTCTTCTCCCAGTAAATTTGACTCCGTAGCATCTGTACGCCAGTGGACACCGGCCATGTTGCGACCCTGGGAAATATTCGACGCAAGCTTGTTCAGTTCACCACCCACCGTGAGTGGCTGCCCTATGTATGGCTCCAGTGTTGTCCCGTCGCTGCTGGGTACTACCGTATCGGGAATAATGGCAGATTCGTCAAACCATGCCTTCAAAATCGTGATGCAGGCCCCTGCAACTGTAGCATGACCAGAACCGTAAGAGGTATGCATCGGTGATCCTTCCGGGAAGGCCATCGGCAAAAGGTGTGTATCAAATCTATTAAAAACTTTGTCAAGCACCGGCGAATCGAACAGTTCCTGGCTAATCGGATAGTCCGCGTATGTCCGGTTGCCCAAGCGGATATTTTCAACACGTCCACCGAATTCTTCCGGCCGCAGGCGGCGATGCACCAGCCATTTCTGGTACCAAACAGCCTTGAGCGCACGAGTTGACACTTCGGTAAGCGAAGCAAGAATATGTGGTACGCCAAACGTGCCAAAACCCACTTGCGTTAACGAACCGCTGACATTCGTGGGCAAGGGCATACCAGAACCAGGATCGGGGGTTTGTCCATAAGGATTGCCCATGTTATAGGGTATTCCGTTGGCAAGCAAGATCAGGCATGCAACAAAGTATGCCTGGTAGAGTGCGTCTTTGTGCACATACTGGTTCAGATCGCGCCCGTTGCGACAAAAGACAAGGTTGTCATACGTTTGTGAGACCGTTGGTTGGAAACCGTTCTGGACTTTCAGCCAGGACCCGAAGTCGGTCATGAAGTCGACAGCAGTCGTCGCCAGTATCCGCTGATCAACGCGTTGTGCCCCAAAGGGAGCATCTTTCAGGAGAAACTGGGAAATATAATGCCCTGTGATACATCCCGGATACTTATCGCGGAATAATGTCCTGTGTGTAACCTTGCCACCCTGTTTTGGCCCATGGAAATCCGAAAAGTTGGAGAGATCATCTGCCGCAGCATGGGCAAGGGGATGAGTTTTATAATCCACGAAATTTACATCGCGCAGGAGAGACATCCAGTAAAGTTCTGCAATTTCACCCGCTTCTTCAGCGCTGGCAAATGCAGGGGCCGCACGCATCGTGCATTGATGTGAGTCTGTCCCTTCCAGATCAAAGGCGTATCCCGCCAGTGGATTTACAAAACGGCGCTGATGTTCAGGGTCCGGGCAACCCATGTGCCCGTTTGCGGCGAGGGCATCGAAACTTTTAAATTTACCACTCGCGATTGCCGCTCTCAAGGCCTGATATGCAACAGGGTCAACTTCACCGACCGAATTGTGAAGCAGTCCCTTGGAATAGTTGCCGATTTTGTTTTGATATAAAGCCTCATCGCCATTCCGTGGATGCTTTGACAGGGGAAGATTTTTTTGAAACAATGCGGCCTCGTGCCGAATTTGATATGCCTGATTGCGACGCTGTTGCCCATTTCCCGATTCTATTTCTGAAGCCTCGGCCCCGATGTTTTTCGGCCCTGACATCGGTGGGAATTTTACGACATTGGCAGCAAGGGTAGCAGCAGTGATTCCACCTATATTACGGAGGAATTTTCGACGGCTGAGAGAATATGGGGTTTTGTCCTGATTTAAGTGTCTGTTTTCTAACTGGCCTTGACAGCCCTTCTTTTTAAGTATCCGCTTCTTTTTCATACCGCATCCTCCTTATACAAGTCTTATCTTTATAAATTCCTTACGAATAAAAATTGCTTCAACTCGCAAGATAGCTATATATTTAATATAAAAATCAAACAAATGCAACTATAAAGACCCTATTGCTTAATTTTATATCATATCGAGGTCAAAGTACTTAGTAACTTGTTACTCTCTATAAAGATAAAAATTATACGGACGTTAACACAAAAATGTGAAAACCCGTACGAACTTCCGGGGCATTTCCTCGAATCAGACGTCCAGTGCAGTATTTCCCGTTGTAAGGAAATCCTCCATATAATCGATGAGATTTTTGCGGGCAAAACAAAAACATGGCAGCAGCAGATGGGGAATGCGCATACGATTACTCTATCGCCGAAAGACGTTTGTATCGAAGCTGAATTTGACGAAGACCGGAAACCGTGCCGATTCCCCCTCGACCAGTTTCAAAAGGCTATAGCGGATTGGCGGCGTTTCCGGGAAAATAATGTATGCGTACGTGTCGCCACTTTTAACCTTCTTTGTTCTCCATTCGGCATTTTAATTTTTTTGAAAATCTGAAATAATCCTGAAGATTGTACCAGCGAAAAAGTACCTTCGCGGAGGGGGATTCAGGGATGGGCTTATCTAACGGTGAAAAGACATACATCCCCATCCGTACTGTCGGTGTACGGATTTTCCTTAAACGTTATTATTGGCTGACATGTTAATTTCCATTGTCTGGCGTCTTTATGGGTGAGCGCCAGGAGGATGTGCCGGGGTTTATCGAGCGATGATTGAAGGTCAAAATACAGGGCAGATGTATTTCGTACAGCCCTCGCATCAAAGAGGGGCGCATAATAGTCGAAAAATCTTTTCTCCTGACCGCAATAGATTCTCGTAGAATTTTTATCAAATTGTTTTTCAACGAATTGGACAACCCGGAGTGGCGCAGGAATTGTATTGTGATAATGTGAAATTAGTGTAAACGATGAGAATGATGTACACATAACAAAAATTATAGTAAGGAACAGTGATATTTTTTTATTTCCTTCTTCATATACCCTACATAAGCCATGTGAGATAATCATGAGGATTATGGGAATGACAGGCAGTATATGCCGTGGATTGGCAACATTCTGTCCCAGAAATATCCAAAGCATATAAGGAAATCCGTATAAACCTAAAATCTGCCATCTGCGATCAAGGTGCAGTTCTTTTATACCATAAAGGAAAAAAATTATTATGATTGTGGCTGGAATAAGCATGAAAGGTGTGCGATTATACCACCATCCCCCCAGGCCATATACCCACAGGGATTTTACAAGACACGCAATTCTGTCCATGCCGCCCAGGGTAACTATTGAACCGCCCCAATCGGTGAAGTGACCATGCGTAAAGGAAAGACCGTGACGCCAGAAAGGGCGCCAGCCTGTGTAATGAATCTGGGGTAGAAACCATAAACATACGCCTACTGCCAATCCCATCAGCCCACATAAGAGGACGTTTGAATCATAGCGCATTCTTTTGCCGGCCAGGTAATATATGGCATATATCCATAATGCAATGAAGGGAAAGTAAGAAAGCCGCACCCCAAGTCCAAGCCCTAAAACCAGACTGCCCGCGAATAAATAAAAAATTTGTGATAATGTCCGCCTGTATTTTCCTTTTCCAGGAAGGGTAAGGGGGGTATTATTTCTGGCTGTTATATCAATCATTCGTGAGCGTTTTGTTTCCCCTCTGACAAGAGGGGCAGGGGATGGGTTTTCTCTCTGCATTGAGTCGATTACACGATACAGAAAATATGCAGATGCTATAGTAAAGAAAAGCCCCATAACGTCAGAGGCAGGTCTTTCAGCCTGCAACCAGCAAAGGGGATTGACCACATAGAGAATTATTGTCAGGAGTGCAACCCTTTCAGAAAAGAGTCGCCGGGCGAATAATGAGAGTGGATACACGATGAGACTGCCAAACAATACGCCGGGCGCTACTAATGAAGGGACGTCATTATTGAACCAGGGGAAAAATAACCGTGAAATGTACAGGTATACGGGATAACCGGGAAAATGAGGTTGAAACAGGGAAAGGTCGTAATCGTGAAGCCCGAATGCAAAATCTATGCTATCGTAACAGTCAAGGTATCTGCCGGTAAAGAAAATACGCGTTAAGAGACACAGGAAAAAAAGAATGTTTACCCAATATCGAAAATACACGGAAGTTGTTTAATATTCTGGAATTTTAATGTGATAAATGGTACTTCTTTTATTGCAAGTTTTTTTCAACCCCCTGTTAGGGAGAATACCCTGAAATCCCCCTTAATAAAAGGGGATGAAGGGGGTTGTTTCCATTTGACTGTAGATTTGGTGGCATCATGGCTGCGCCAGGATAGCCCTTATTCTGCTTTAGCGGTTGTATTTGGTAGTTCAAGGTTATCGCCTTCTGCCCTGGCCAATACCCTTTTCTTTTTATAGATGAGCATAACATTTCGTATATAGACAAAAAGTCCGGTACATTGTCCCATAATAAATACAGGGTCACAACGATAGATTGCATACGAAAGCAATATAACGCTGCCTCCCATGCTTAAATACCAGAATATCTCAGGAATAACGCTCTCACCACGTTTTTCTGAGGCAATCCATTGCACCAGGAATCTTGATCCGAACATAGTCTGTCCAATAAAACCCAGGATTACCCAGGGATTGAAATGTGGTATACTAATCATTTTTTATTACCTCGTAGTTAAGTTTTCTCTTTTTCATCCAACGTACAACCAGGAGGTCTATAAACGCCCTGATTGCCCTGTTGGATATACCGTATTTTGATTTTCCGAATTTTCTCGGATAGTGATTGACGACAATTTCCGTAACCGTAAACCCCTCCATTTTGAAGAGGGTGGGCAAAAAGCGATGCATGCCATTATAGAGCTTTATATGCCTGAGACATTCCCTTCGGTATGCCTTGAGAGAACACCCCGTGTCCTTAATATCTTCCCATGAGAGCCTGTTTCTAATGTAATTTGCCACTTTTGATGATATGCGCTTGATCCACGGGTCATTTCTTTTTTGCCTCCAGCCGCATACCATATCATAGCTATTTAGCTTTTCCAGCAATTTCGGGATATCGGCAGGGTCGTTCTGGAGGTCTGCATCCATAGAAACCACATAAGTGCCTCTCGCATGTTTAAAGCCGGCATCCATTGCAGCGGTTTGTCCGGTGTTCTTTTGAAAGCGGATTGCGTGGAATTCGGGATGGCGGGCGCACCACTCTTTCAACTTTTCGGCGCTTCCGTCAGTGCTACCATCATCGACAAAGAGCACCTCATAACTTTTTCCCTGCAAGGCATGTATGATAGAAAGACCAAGAGGTTCTATATTATCGACCTCATTATATAATGGGATTACAAGAGAAATATCTGGGTTATTCAAATGGCATTACTTTGTTTGAATCAATAAAAAAAATGGGCAGTCGCATCTTTGATATTGTTAAATTTTATAATATAGTTCCCTAGTTTGGAATGTAAATTTAGATATGTTACCTATCGGGGTTAAATCAGTCAAGTGAATACCCTTAAAATATTTGTTTGTATGGATAAAATAAACAACCCGCTTCTCATATATGAATGGAGAAAAAAGGTGTATACTAATACAACCAGACCTTGATTTTTTAGGTACCTGTATTAATGGTAATGTAAATATTGCAATTTATACGTCAATTGCATATGTCTTTAATTTGTTGTAAAGGGTTTTTAAGGATATACCAAGGGTTTCTGCTGCTAAGGTTTTATTCATCTGTTTTTCGTGTAATATCTTGAGAATATAGTCCTTTTCGACTTTTGCAAGACTCAATTCGGATTCCTTTCCACTATTCGGGATTGAGGATGTACCGCGAATGTTCGCGGGCAGATCCTCGATACTGATGCTGTCCTCTTCGCTCAGTACGACCAATCGTTCAATGGTGTTTTCTAACTCACGCACGTTTCCAGGCCAGGCATAATGCATCATACATTCCGTTGAATTGGGGAGGAAGGTTTTTTTCTTTTTGTTGTTGCAATAGGTTTTGAGGAAATGATCAATTAATAGCGGAATGTCATCATGCCTTTCTCGTAACGGAGGGAGTAACAGGGTAATAACATTGAGCCGGAAATACAGGTCTTCGCGGAATCGCCCGTTTTTTACTTCCTGTTCCAGGTTTTTATGGGTTGCTGCAATGATACGGGTATCAACAGTAATTACCTTATTATCGCCCACGCGGCGCACCTCGCCTGATTGAACGACACGGAGGAGTTTTGCCTGAGTATTGACGGTCAGTTCTCCAATCTCGTCCAGAAACAGGGTGCCTCCGTCCGCCGCTTCGCACAAGCCTATGCGGGATTCCAGTGCGCCCGTAAATGCACCTTTTACATGTCCAAAGAGTTCGCTTTCCAGAATTGTTTCCTGAAGGGTGGCGCAATTTACTACTACAAAAGGTTTAAGCGCACGTGCGCTGCGCTGGTGAATCATCTGGGCAACGAGTTCTTTTCCCGTGCCGCTCTCTCCCTGGATCAGTACTGTTGAATCCGCGGGCGCAACCTTGTCAATTATTTTGTAAACGGCATTCATTGCTGTACTGTTTCCAACGATGGTAGGGATTTTTTGATTAACTTTTACCAACCGCCTGAGGTGAGCGTTTTCTCTGCTTAATTGCCGTTTTTCCAACGCCTTTTGTAAAAGGGCATCAAGCTCGCTCAGTCGGCACGGTTTTGTCAGGTAGTCGTAAGCACCGGATTTTATTGCCTGAACTGCGGTTTCAATGGTACCCTGACCGGTGAGGATGATTACTTCAGTGGCAGGTTCCAGTTCCTTTACCCTTTTCAAGACTTCTATGCCATTCATAACGGGCATGTTCATGTCAACAATTAATACATCAAAATCCCGCTCCTGCAGTGTTTTCAGGGTATCGTAGCCGTTTCCACAGCAAGCGACATTATATCCCATGCGGGCAAGTTCCTTCGCCATGACAGTACGGAGCATTTCTTCATCGTCGGTAAAAAGTATATTGGGTTTTTTGCTCATGATAAGATGTTTTGTTAAGTGTTGAGAAAAAACACAGCGTCCGGAGCGATAAAATGATTTAGAAATTATGATTTGAAGGCGCGGAATTAAATCCCAAATCTCAAATTTAAAATCATAAATTCCTGCTCATTTACTTTGTGTCCTTATGGTTTCATTCTCCGTATGTACCTTTCTACGCTACTAAAGGTAATATTATCGTAAAGGTCGCTCCTTTTCCAGTGCCTTCACTCGAAACTTCGATCCGCCCATTGTGGATATCTATAATACCGTAACATATGGCAAGACCAAGTCCAGTGCCTTTCCCCGTGGGTTTTGTGGTAAAAAACGGATCAAATATCTTGTCGATATGTTCAGGTTTTATTCCAGCGCCGGTATCCTTAACCATAATTTGTATGGTCTTTTGCTTGATAACGGTTGATATGAATATATCGCCCTCAGCCTCGGTTGCATGGAGCGCATTAATAATTAAATTCAGAAAAACCTGCTTGAGCTGCTGCGGGTCTCCGATTACTTCACACGGGTCTTCAGAGAGGTTCAGCCGGACACCTTGAAATCTTGTTTGAAACTGATGTTTCACAATGGACAGCGTATCGTGAATAACAAGATTGATATTGATTCGGTCAAATTTGGGTTCTGACTGTCGCGAGAAATTAAGCAAATTGGAGATAATGGATTTGCACCTGTAGGTCTCATTGCAGATGATATTCAAATATTCAGGAAATATTTCCAATTCCTCTCTGGTATCGTGATGTCCCTTGTAATCCTGCATCGTTTTGAGCCGTTCTATTAACCCTTCTGCGCAACTTGCCACGGAGGCCAGCGGATTATTGATCTCATGGGCTAAGCCTGTGGCGAGTGTTCCGATACTTGCCAGTTTTTCAGATTGTATTAACTTGCGCTGGGTGAGTTGTAGTTTTTTATAAGCCCCCCGGATTTCCTGAGTTCTTTCTTCAACCTTCAATTCCAGGGTATTTCTGGCTTCAACGAGCTGGTTCGTTCTCGTATTAATAACCCGCGCCGCTTTTAAAACTATGAGAAAGAGGGAGAGAAATAAAATCCCCATGGCCGAGCCGGTCATGATGATAGCTTTTTCCCGCGCCTTGCCAATTTGTTTCTTCAGTTCCGACATATCCTGATATATCTCCAGGACGCCTACTTGTTTTCCCCTGTGCTCATTTTTTTTCATTTCATAAAAGGGGTAATAACTTTCGAGCAGGGTTTCTACCACATAAGAGCCTTTTGAATCAGTTGTACCGGCAAGTCGCAATGCAGATTCAAAATGGCCTCTGATGGCGGAATCCAACTTTGCGTTCTGTCCACGATCAATGGTAAATCCGATGTGCTCCGGTATGGTACTGTATATGATATGGCCTTCCATATCGTAGAGATACAATTTTTTTATATTCAGCCCGTACGTATTTTCATGGATAACCTTGTCGAGTCTTTTTAATTGATCTCGGTTGTTTTCCAGGTCGATGTATTTATTTTTTTTGAGTGTAGGGCGAAGGAAATCCTTATAAATTTCATAATTCAGGTGGTTGATAAAATACTGCGCATATTTCTCACTTCTTTTAACGAGTTCCTCGCTCTCCATGCGGGGAAATATCCAGCCTACTGCCAGACTCAATAAACCAATGATGACAAAACTGGTAATGGCATAATAGAGTATGAGATTAAATTTTTCCGGATGGAGAATTTTCTGAAAATTTGGCATAGGGTTAAAACATATTGCCTGGTTACAAATTATTTATAAATAACGAATATTATACGTCGAATGATGCATTATGCATAAAAAGACATTTGTTATTCAACATATCTTTATTCGGCGTTCGATATTCGTGACCTAATTACCATAAAATTAAATGTGGGTATTCATATCAAGATTGTAAAAACGATAGGTGTTTTTACCCTGTTCTTTGGAAAGATACATGGCGACGTCTGCCAGTTTAATCAGGGTGTCTGCGTCATGCGCATCGAGGGGAAAGAGACTGATGCCTATGCTGGCAGTGGTATGAATTACATGGCCTTCAATTTCACATGGCTGCGCAACCGTTGTGAGAATTTTTTGTGCAATAATGCAGACGTCCTGTGCATGGGAGAGATCGGAAAGAACCAGCATAAATTCATCGCCGCCCATGCGTGCAATAGTATCGCCTTCTCGTATACACTGTGTCAGGCTCTTTACTACAGCTTTAAGGAGAGAATCTCCCATTTGATGTCCAAAAGAGTCATTGACGACCTTGAAGGAATCCAGGTCAAGGAGTATGGCTGCCACCACCTTTTTACTCCGTTTTGCCTGATTAATCGACACCTTCAGGCGGTCATGGAATAACATGCGGTTCGGTAAATTCGTGAGGGGGTCATGGTAGGCGATGTGTCTTAATACCTCCATTGCCCGTTTGCGGGCAATGGTATTGCCAAGTATCTCTGCAGTTATACGGAGCAAATCAATATTTTCTTCAGGCCATGTGCCGGTGGTTATGACGTTGTCAAAACCAATAAATCCAATGAGTTCTTTTTCCACATACACGGGCAGTGCCAGTAATGATTTGATGTTCTGCATTTCAAGTATTTGTTTCTCTGCAGACGCATCGGGAGGCATCTGCGAAACATCCGTAATGTGAATTATTTTGTCGGTACGCAGGTGCGCCATCCACCAGGGAGCAATTTCGGTAGGAAGATTCTGGAGATTCTGGATTTCGGGCGTAACTCCCGTGTCACACCATTCGTGGGTGTTGTCCATGATTTTTCCGTTTTCCCTGAACTGAAAAAGGTATGCCCTGCTTGCGCTTCCCAGATGTCCAATATCTGCCAGTGTTTCAGAAACTGCATCGTTAAAGTCTGAAAGAAGGGTAAATCGGGTAGAAATCTTTGCCACGGTCTTTTCAAAATTTATCCTGTAATTAAGGGCTTCCTCTGCCAGTTTCCGTTTTATAAACTGACCAAGTTGTCTTCCCGTAGCACCCATAGCATTGAGTAAGTCCTCATCCGGTTGCTTTATCTCGCGGCTGTAGAAACTCATGATGCCGAGCATTTCACCGTCGCTTAAAACAGGGAAACCAAAGGTGCCATGCACTCCCTCCTTGCGTGCGACGTCTGACCGGAAAAAGCGTGTATCGCGGGCAGCATCTTCAATCCAGATGGGTTTGGCGCTTGACCAGATACTTCCCGGTAGTCCAACACCTGGTGGAAAGGTAATAGTGGGGGCAGTTGTTCCGAATGCTGGTATTTGAAATGATGGCATATGCCAGATATTGGTACAATGAAGGAGATTGGTTTTTTTGTCTATTGTCCAGAATTCGCCGCAATCCCATTCAAGTCCTTCGCAGATGGCCTGGATTATTTTTCTGGCAGCCTCCTCAATAGTATACGATTCTGCCAGTATGCGCGTTGTTGTATATTGGATGCACAGTCGTTGTTCTATCGTTTTGCGGTACGTGATATCCTGACTCGTTCCATTCATCTCAATTGCATGGTTGTTATTATCATAAATGACTTCGGCCTGGGTATGAATGTAACGTGTAGATGTATTTGGCTGAACAATACGGAAATCAAGGCAATAAGGTTTTTTTTGATACAACGCTTCATGGATTGAATTCTTTACCAATTCTCTATCGGAAGGGTGAATGGAATTGAGGAATGACTCAAAGGTGGCGCCGAGTTGCAGGGAGGTTAAACCAAAGATACGATAGATTTCATCAGACCACTGGATTTTGTTTTTTACAATGTCCCATTCCCAACTCCCAACATGGGCGATTCGCTGTATATTGATGAAACGGGCATCGCTTTTTCTGAGCGCCTCCGCCATTTGTTTTTGCAGGGTGATATTATGTACCATACTGTAATAAGCACGGCCTTTCTTCCATGAAACAATATCAAACTACTGGTGATTTCTCCTTCGGTTGGGTTGCCATCTTTCGTAAGGTGTTTCAATAGTATTTGGTTATTAATGTACAGTATTTATGAATGCATGTAAAGACAAAATCAATGTGTTAAGATTATCTAAATCATGAGGTCTTTACCATCGAAATATAGCCTGGACGAATGATTTTCCATGTGTTCCCACACCAGGTTCATTCTCAACTTCATGTTCTAACTTAAATTCCAGATGTTCCGTAGGGAAATAGTTGAGTCCAAATGAGACCCTGTCTGTCTCATTGCTTTCGGTTATAGCGCTGTTCGGGTCTATGGAATCAAAACGAAGCACTCCCTCCAGATATCGTAAGTAATTTAAATTAAATGGATATCTGTATGATGTCTGGAGATAGTAACCATTCCTTTGGTAATCTCCTCCTTTCGCTGATGCTTGTTCAACATTGCTGACGATATATTCACCGCGTATTTCCAGATTGTCCTTTTTTAATTGAATATCAGCGCCCATGAAGTCGATATACTCTTCATTGTCTTTATCGTGCGTTCCTCGTGAATATGAACTTCCCATTTCCAGTCCTGGTAAAAACTCATATCCGATCCTGCCGCCAATGGCCTTGTTGCTGTTATTATCCCAGAGTTGCTGCACATCTTTCGGTTCCGGCCCTTCCAGGCCGTTTGACAATGCTATTTCGTATTTCAATTTTGTATCGGCAGGAAAGGGTATGGTTCCCAGGAGCATGATGCCAATATCTGAATATGTTCCGGGAACAATTCGAATTGAGGGAAATGGGCGGTCTATTAATTTGTTAAGCGGACCGTCTTCGACGAACCTCTCGATGCCCAGGGGATATTTAAATTTTCCTGCGCGAAATACGAGGAGCTTCTTCTCCAGGATTTCATAATCAAATTCACATTTTTCCAATGCATATTTTTGCAATCCTTTGGTAATTTCTACTTCTGAATCAAAGGCCAGTTTTCTCGTTATCTGTTTGCCCAGCCAGAAAGTAAGCTCGTTTTCCTCCAGGAAATTTGACGATGGTTGCTGGGATTCATCGTCCCGTCCGTGAAGGGGCGATGTTACCTCGAAAAATCCATGAAATTCAAATTTTTTCCACGCTTCATCTTCCAGAGGAACAGATGCAACATTAAAATTATAATCCTCCGGCGCCGGGATTGCTTCTCCGGTTTTGATGGTATTGAAATCTGTTGTGCCGTGAGGAGTCTTATCCGGCTCGTTTTCTGCAAAACAAGCGTATACAGGGAAAAAGAGTGTGAGAAATAAAAACAGGTAACATTTCATACACGTAAGATTCAGATAATTATAAAGCATAAGGTGATATTCATTGCTCAACAGATTTACTTTCAGAGGGGTAAAAATTGTAAATAAATCGTCATATACTGTATTATACTTATACGTTTAAATCTATAAAGTAAATTGTTGAGCAGGTATCAAAGAGTTTCATGTCAGATAGTGACCGAGCTTGCTTAAAAAACCCTTGACTTGCACTTCCTTCATTTCTATAATAATTTAGTTTTATAATGTTCTGTGGTTGTTTCACAAGGGGTATTAAAGGGGCAGATAGCTCAGTTGGTAGAGCACAGGACTGAAAATCCTGGTGTCGCCGGTTCGATCCCGGCTCTGCCCACCACTTTTTTCCAATGAAATTCATAAATGCCGATTGCTTCAGCATGGGTAACTGCCCATTGAATATTTACATTCCTGCCTTTTACCAACACTTCCTTGTTTAGACGAGATAACACACGTAAGAATGTCCATTTTATATTATATGAGGGGCGCGGAATTTTTATTTTTGGTATTCACTTAATATGGGAAATTTGCAGAATTTAGATATAAAATCGTTAGAAGATCGCTCAAAGGTAATCCGAAGACATGTTATCAGGATGCTTGTCAAGGCGGGATCCGGCCATCCCGGTAGTTCGTTATCAACGGTCGATTTACTGGTAGCGCTTTTTTACAGTAAATTGCGTCACAATCCACGTCAGCCCGCATGGCCTGACAGGGACAGGTTTATCATGTCAAAAGGCCACGCCTGTCCTGCGCTGTATGCCGCCCTTGCAGAGACGGGGTATTTTGGTATAGACAAACTTGATACACTCCGGCAATTTGGAAGTATGCTTCAGGGCCATCCATGTATGAAAACAACGCCTGGAATTGAGATATCCGGCGGTTCATTGGGACAAGGGCTCTCTGTAGGATTGGGAATTTCCCTGGCGGCAAAATTGGACAATAAAGATTACCGTACTTACGTCATGCTGGGCGATGGCGAAATTGAAGAAGGTCAGGTGTGGGAGGCTGCTATGGCGGCGAGCCATTATAACGCAGATAATTTGTGCGCCATTATTGATCAGAATGGATTGCAGATCGATGGGTTTATCCATGAAGTTATGTCTTCTCATCCGATTCCTGATAAATGGCGCGGTTTTGGCTGGCATGTCATTGAAACGAATGGCCACGATTTTCCCGCTATCCTGGCTGCCTATAACGAGGCGGAGGCAGTAAAAGGACGACCGACTGTTATTGTAGCAAAGACGGTCAAGGGAAAAGGTGTTTCTTTTATGGAAAATCAGGTGGACTGGCATGGAAAGGCGCCTACAAAAGAAGAGGCCGAACGGGCGCTGGCTGAATTAAAGTAAAGATAACAATTCACCGCAAAGGGTGCGGAGAGCACAAAGTAGACAAAGTTAAAGCATATATATAATTATTGTGACTCTCTAAAAACCTTTAAGACCTCAGTGTTCTCTGCGGTAAACTTTCATGTTAAAAATAACGGAAGAGTAAAAATGACTGAAATGATAGCTACGCGTCAGGCATATGGTGACGCACTGGTGGAACTCGGCGAAAAAAACAAGGATATTGTAGTACTCGATGCAGACCTGTCAAAGTCTACAACGACAGCAAAGTTTGGCAAGAAATTCCCGGACAGGTTTTTTAACATGGGTGTGGCCGAGGCTAATATGATGAATACGGCTGCCGGGCTAGCAACATGCGGCAAGATTGCCTTTGTGAGCAGCTTTAGTATCTTTGCGACAGGCCGGGCCTGGGAACAGATTAGAAACACGGTCTGTTATAGTGGTCTCAACGTGAAGATTGTTGCAACGCACAGCGGGGTATCCGTTGGACCCGATGGGGCGTCTCACCAGTGTATCGAAGATATTTCACTCATGAAGACGATCCCAACAATGACGGTTATTGAGCCATGCGACGCCGTTGAGACGAGGAAGGTTATTTTTGCGGTGGCAGCCTATAAAGGACCCGTCTATGTTCGTCTGGGAAGGGCGGCAGTTCCCGTTATTACCAAAAAGGAAGAGCCATATACCATTGGGAAGGCGAGTATCCTCAGAACGGGAAAGGATTTGGCAATTGTCGCATGCGGGGCATTGGTTGCAAATTCACTTACTGCGGCCGGCATACTTGCAAAGGATGGAATCGAGGCTACGGTAGTTAATACACATACTATAAAGCCAATAGACCGGGAAACCCTTGTGAACGTTGCCCGACAGGTAAACGCCGTAGTAACGGCAGAGCAGCATGTGCTGGACGGAGGATTAGGGAGCGCCGTAGCGTCGGTGCTTGCACAGGCGCATCCTGTGCCTATTGAAATGATTGGTATTGATAACCGCTTTGGCCAATCGGGTGAACCCGATATCCTCTTTAAAGAATATCATCTCTTAGCGGAAGATATAGTTCTTGCAGCACGGCGTGTTCTTGAACGTAAGAAAAAATGAAAAGCATCATACGTTTTTTTCTCTCAATAGTCTTTATATCAATAAGCGCTGTTGTTCTCGGACAGGAGAAATCTCCCGAAGCCCCTCTGTTAATTCAGCCAAAAGAAGGCGCCGATCAATCCAGAGAAAAAATATACGAGGAATTCGAAGAATTTGTAAGGGTCTTAAAGGAAGTACAGGATAAATACGTTGATGAAATAAAACTGGACACAATTCTTACGAATGCTTACCGTGGCATGCTTTCCGGACTCGATCCATATAGCCAGTACTTTAGCCCTGAAGAATTAGAAGACCTGAAAGTTGAAACTGAAGGCGAGTTTGAAGGACTGGGCATTGAAGTCATTGTAAAGGAAGGACTGTTAACAGTAATTACACCGATTGTTGATTCCCCCGCCTTTAAGGCTGGAATACTGGTAGGCGACCGGATTATCAAGATTGACGGTGATTCTACTGAAAACATGAGTATCAGAGAGGCGATAAAAAAGCTTCGGGGAAAGATCGGAACAAAAATCACCCTGACCGTTGTCCATGAAGGCGATATAAACCCGGTTGATATTACGATTGAACGGGCAAAAATTCATGTCAACAGCATTCGGGGAGCGCACATGGTTGATAATGAATACAAGATAGGGTATCTTGCCGTAACCAATTTCCAGGAAAATACCGTAAAGGACATGGATGATGCCATTCAAACTATGATGAAAAAAGGTATGCAAGGTCTTATCCTGGACTTACGTTTTAATCCGGGCGGGTTGTTGAATGTTGCTGTTGAGATGGTAGATAAGTTTCTGGATAAGGGCGTCATCGTTTCTACCAAGGGAAGGGATAAAACGCAGAATTATGTATATCAGGCGCACAAGAAAGGAACATACCCCAATTTCCCGATAGCTGTCCTGGTCAACAACGGGAGCGCGAGCGCATCTGAGATTGTTGCAGGCGCTATCAAAGACCACAGGCGGGGATTATTAGTAGGCATCAGGACTTTTGGGAAGGGTTCTGTACAAAGCCTGATCCCCGTGGAAGATGGGAAGGCTGCTCTCAAACTTACGACGGCAAGGTATTATACGCCGAGGGGAATTTGTATCCACGAGAAGGGCATCGAGCCTGACATAAAAGTTCCGCTCACGTTAACAGAAACAAAGGCGTTGCACGAGCATATGTCCGCTGCCAATATTAATACAAAGGAGAGCGAACCCGGAGATAAGGACAAGGAGGCTGTATTAAAGGGGACTATCTCACAGGAGAAAGAAAAACCAGCCTATATAGATATACAGCTTGAAAGGGCAAAGGATGTCTTAAAAGGTATTGAGGTCTACGCAAAAAAAAGACCTGCTCTGTAGAAACAATTATAAAAGAATGTTTTTCGGTAACTTGTTTATGAAAGCAGGAGATATTCCTGCTTTTTTTATGTTTACACTATGTTGATTCTCGGTATTGAAACATCCTGTGATGAAACTTCGGCTGCTCTTGTAAAGGATGGCGAAGAAGTTGTGTCGAGTATTATTCTGTCTCAGGATGAATTACACCGGCAGTTTGGCGGTGTTGTTCCCGATATTGCCAGTCGTGCGCACCTGGAATCTATTATTGGCATTATTGATAATGCCATGTCTGACGCAAAGATAAGCCTTAAGGAAATTGACGCAATTGGTGTCGTTAATACACCGGGTCTGATTGGCGCATTACTGATCGGTGTGACCACTGCAAAGACGTTGAGTATGATACTGGATGTCCCTCTCATAGCGGTCAACCACCTCCATGCCCATATTTATGCAAACAATCTTGAGCACGATACTATCCGGTATCCCGCGATTGGCCTTGTTGTTTCAGGCGGACATACCACGATTTTCCTCTCGGAAAGCGCGACGAAGCACGTTCTGTTAGGTAGCACCATTGACGATGCGGCAGGTGAGGCATTCGATAAAGTATCAAAAATACTCGGCCTTGGCTATCCAGGTGGACCTGTCATTGACAAACTTGCAAAACAGGGAAATCACAGCGCTGTGTTATTCCCGCGTTCGTATCTTGATAAGGATTCCCTCGATTTTAGCTTTAGCGGACTCAAAACCGCGGTGTTGTATTATTACAAGGGACAGGATGTAAAGACCGGGAAATCCAAATCACTATCTGAACAGGAGATCGCAAACATTGCCGCAAGCTTTCAGGAAGCGGTGATTGACGTCCTTGTCGACAAGACCATCCTGGCGGCAAAAATGTATAATGTGAATGGAATACTCATGGGCGGCGGTGTAGCTGCAAACTCCCGATTGCGACAGAGATTGAATGAGAAATCACGGGAATCAGGCATTCCCCTGTATTATCCGTCTTTTAAGCTTTGTACCGATAACGCCGCTATGGTTGCAGGGTTGGCCTATAAAAAATATTTAGAGGGGGATATTTCAGGACTCGATATTGAAGCTATTCCATAAAATGGGTAAACTAGTGTATCGTTTCAGAAAAAGCGTACCGTACAAATGTCATTGCGGACGATAGAGACGCAATCTTTCTCTCATAATTAAAAAGAGGGGTTTGCTTTGCCTTCGGCTCGCAACTTTGGCTTCAGTAACATTAAATTAGGTTGTCTGTGGCAGCGACTTTTTATGGAGAGCGAAGTGGTACTTTGCTTATAACGAAGCACCGCTTCGTTCTACAACTTTGAAATTTCTATACATATATTAATCATGGACATTGACGTTATAAAACAATTATTAGAAAGCTATAAAAGTGGAAAAGTATCAATTGATAATGTTCTGGGAAAGATCAAAGAGTTGCCTTACAAGGATATTGGTTTTGCCAAGGTGGATAGCCATCGCAATATTCGATGTGGTTTTCCGGAGGTAATTTTTTGCCTGGGCAAGACCCCTGAGCAGGTGGTAAGGATTGCAGAACACATCGTTGCCGGGGGAAATGACATGCTTGCGACCCGTGCAACCCCTGAAGTTTATGCGGCTGTTGCCGGTGAATTTCCGGAGGCCGTTTACCATGAACAGGCGCGGACAATAACCATGCGAAAGACACGGAGAAAGCCAAACAAGGGACTTGTCCTGATTATAACGGCTGGCACTTCTGATATCCCCGTTGCTGAGGAGGCGCGGGTAACAGCGGAAATTATGGGGAATAGAGTAAAGGTGTTGTACGATGTCGGCGTGGCGGGCATTCACCGGTTGATGAAGAGCCACAGCGAGCTACTCAAGGCCAACGTGATTATTGTTGTCGCAGGGATGGAAGGCGCTTTGGCAAGTGTTGTTGGGGGATTAGTAGATTGCCCTGTTATTGGTGTGCCAACCAGTATTGGTTACGGCGCCAGCTTTTTGGGTGTAACCCCGCTTTTATCTATGTTGAACAGTTGCGCCTCCGGTGTTTCCGTGGTAAATATTGACAACGGCTTTGGAGCTGCGTATGTCGCATCATTGATCAACCGTACACGGAGATAAAGAGAGGGTTATTGTTTTATGTATGAAGTAAAAGAAATTCCGAAGATCCGGTCGCGAAAACCGGATACCCATAAGGGGGACTATGGACGGGTGTTCGTGCTGGCAGGTTCCCAGGGCATGACAGGCGCTGCGTATATGTGCAGCATGGCTGCCCTGCGCGCAGGCGCGGGCATTGTAACGCTGGGGATTCCGGAGAGCCTTCACGGGGTTGTGGCGTCAAAATTGACCTGTGTTATGACTCATCCACTCCCTGAAACACCGGCAAAAACCCTGTCGGAGTTGGGGCGACAGGACATCCTTGATTTCTCCCAACGGTTTGATGTTGTCGCCATCGGTCCTGGTTTGTCCCAGTATCCGGAGACCCGGAATCTGGTGCAGTGGTTGTTACAAAATGTGGATCGTCCTCTTGTGTTGGATGCCGATGGTATTAATGCCCTTGCTGATAATCCTGAAATACTGGGTCAGATAAAAAAGCAGATTATTCTGACTCCGCACCCCGGAGAGATGGCTCGCCTTATTGGAGCATCTTCCACCCGTGAGGTGCAATCGAAACGGATGGAAGTTTCGCAAATGTTTGTGAGGGGAAAGAAAAATGTGACCCTTGTATTGAAAGGCCACAAGACTATTGTTATGGATGAAGAAAAGTTTTATATTAATACGACGGGTAATCCGGGAATGGCTACTGCCGGCTCCGGTGATGTGTTGACGGGTATGATTGCCGCCCTTTCAGGTCAACAATACACCGCCTTCGAGGCCGCGCAGCTCGGTGTGTTTTTGCACGGACTGGCCGGTGATCTTGCCGCGCAGGAGAAGGGGGAAATCTCCCTGATTGCAACCGATATCCTCGATTCTTTGCCAAGGTCTTTTATGACATACAGGGGAAATGCGTATGTATAAGCGATTAATTATTTTTGTAATTCATACGCTGGTTTTATTCTGGTATAGCACTTTTACGTATGCATCAGATGAATCTTCCTTTACGCCTGGCGGTTCTGTCAGGTACCGTGTAATTGAGGGAATTGAGTATTGCAGGCGGAATATGGATATCTGTATCCATGATTTTGCAGCCCTGGATATTGACAGAGACCTCGAACATGCGCGAAGCAGGGGAATTCGGGCGCATGTAGTAATCCTTGAATATGACAAATCAACTTCAAGGGGAAAATTGGCAGAGGCATTAATTCAAAAAGGATTTGATGTCAGAATCCTAAAACTTTCACAGGGTGCGGAAAGAGGAGAGGATTTTATTATTCTGGATGACCGGGTAGTTATAACGGGCGTCTTCAATTGGCTGGCATATCGGGACAGAAACATGGATAATGCCATACTCTTTTCTTATGATAATGACAAAATACGCGCATACAAGGACACATTTTGTAAACTTTTTTCAGAAGGAGAGCCTTCATCATTTTTGGTGAGTCAAAAAGACCTGGTTGTGCAGGGAAGTTTACCTGTATCTGATGCAGGTTCTGACAAGACGAGCACTGGCCAGGTATCGCAAGGTTTTCCCTTAAGCAAGGGATTACCGGAGAACGAATCTTTAAAACCTGCACAGGAACCAAAAGCAAGGGACTTTATAGACCTATCACTCGAAGACATGTGGAATCAACTGGGTAAGGAAAGCGCCCTTTCCCGTTCTGAAAAGAATGAACTGTGGAAAAAATACAAGGATAAATATGTTCGATGGCACGGGGTGGTCGTTTATAAGGGAATGGGACGCGTGGATTGGAATAGAGTTGGAGTAGGTCATCAGGGTGGAAAAGATGCCGAAGTGGAAATTGTGTTTGATTGGCAGATGTTTGAAAAGGTTATGAGCCTAAGGCTCGGGAATACGATCACGTTTACGGGTAAACTAGTTTCCCGTCCAGGTTTTAGCGCCCCTTGCCGGTTGGATGACGGGGATATAGAATAACAGATTAAATTAGTTTTGATATTTAGCCTGGAAGAAAATGTAACATAATGAGGGAAATAGCATATTGGGAGGATAAACATGAAGAAAATTACTGCAATTGTGCGGGAAGATAGATTTGCAATGGTTAAAGATGCACTGTTAGATATTGGGTATCCTGGAATGACGGTAACTGAGGTGAAAGGACACGGCCATCAGAAAGGTATTACAGAACAGTGGCGTGGAAGAACGTATAAAACAGATTTTTTAAAGAAAGTACAGATAGAACTGGTTGTTTCTGATAAGACCGTTGATGAAATTATCCAGTGCATTGTCAAAGAAGCCCGGACGGGAAACATTGGCGACGGTAAGATATTCGTCAGCCCTATCGAGGATGTTGTTCGTGTTCGAACTGGCGAAAGAGGCGAAAAGGCTATCTAGCCGTTCTTTATCAAAAATTTTTAATCATCTGTATTTTACCAACATCATTGCGCGTGATACGGTTGGCCTGAGGGTATGTCTTTATGAAAAACGCCGTGAGCTGTATACTGGGTAGATTTAATAGCTCAATTTCGAAAGCGCCTATTTCCCTTTTGTTTGCTTTGTGCATAGTTTGTAATGTATCGTTGGCTGAAACTATCCGGCAGGTTTCTGCAGGATGGGAACATACCGTTGCCTTGAAATCCGATGGAACAGTTTGGACTTGGGGAGCTAACAAATTCGGCCAACTGGGAGATGGGACTACCATAGCTAAGTCGTTGCCCATACAGGTTGGCGGGATTTCGAAAGTTGTTGCTATTGACGGTGGCGCGGGACATACCGTGGCGGCAAAATTAGATGGAACCGTCTGGGCCTGGGGGTTAAATAATTATGGCCAACTGGGAGATGCGACGACCGAAAACAAGAACATACCCGTGCAGGTAAATGGTCTTTTGGATATTATTGCCGTTGCATGTGGCGGTAATCATTCGGTATCGCTGAATCGGAATGGGGATGTCTGGACGTGGGGGGCAAATGAATATGGCCAATTAGGAATTGGAGGGGAAACTTCCCCGGGAAGTAAAAAAAATAAGCCGGAAAAGATAAACGGACTGGGCGGGATTATTGCACTTGCGTGTGGCGGAAGCCATACTATTGCATTAAGTAAAGATGGAGAAGTCTATGGCTGGGGATGTAACCAAAAAGGTCAAATAGGAGATGGTACGAATATTAAGAGAACCTCACCGGTGAAAGTAAACGGACTGAGCGGGATTATTGCTATTACATCCGGAGGCGCTCTGGGTGGAGATACAAACTCGCATAACCTTGCATTGAAATCTGATGGCACAGTCTGGGCATGGGGAAGTAACAGCGATGGCCAACTTGGAGATGGGACAGATACTGATAGAAATATACCCGTACAGGTTGGCGGTCTTTCCCATGTTATTGCAATTGCCGGCGGTGGCGCTCACTCAGTAGCACTGAAGTCGGATGGTACAGTCTGGGCCTGGGGATGCAATTGGGCTGGCCAATTGGGCATTGGAATTCCATTCAGCGCAAAAAACAAGCCCGTACGGGTTAAACACCTGAGCAATATTATTACTATTGCCAGTGGATGGATGCATTCCATAGCGGAAAAGTCAGATGGCACCTTGTATGCCTGGGGATATAACGAACTTGGAGAACTGGGGGATGGGACATTTACGAATCGGTCCTTACCCGTGCCTGTTAAATTGCCTTTATTGGAAACGGACACCGCCACAGACATAACATCAAATTCGGTCGCACTCCACTCTGCATCTACGGTAACTGCAAGGGATAAAGCGGGGAATGATGGTAACGATACCATTGAAATAACAGGTAACAGGGGTGTTCCTGCACCAGCAACACCAGTGATTACCCAAACTGACCCTGAACCGGTTGCTGCCGGGTTGAAAGGTGTGAATAGTACAGATAAAAATATTCCGAATGGGACTGCAAAAATTAACAATAATGCAGATCACACAAACTCTTGTTCTGTAACGCTAAATCTTTCCGCTTCGGATGATGCAGGGATTGCCGGATACTTTATTTCTATAGATTCAACCAAACCATTGATAACCGATTCAGGGTGGAAATCAGTGCCATTTACAACCAGTTACTCCGAAGATGTTCCTTTTACTCTTGGTAAAGGTGATGGCACAAAAACAGTATATGTGTGGTATAAGGACACCTCTGAAAATATATCAGAGGTTGCCAGTGATTCAATATATCTGGATATGACAGCGCCCGTGGTTAATATCACGACTCCCGCATCCAGTAAAGAATACCTGAGTACAAACAGCACGATAAGTTTGGGCGGCAGTGCAGAGGATGATGAAAGTGGAGTAAA
Organism: Planctomycetota bacterium; assembly: GCA_023261465.1. Taxonomy (GTDB): domain Bacteria; phylum Planctomycetota; class Brocadiia; order Brocadiales; family Brocadiaceae; genus JAHFOW01. Next base: position 2,005 of record JAHFOW010000005.1, on the reverse strand, counting down.
TAGTGTGACATGGTCAGACGATATGGGTAGAAGTGGTATAGCTGATGGTACTACAAATTGGACAATTTCTGACATAGGTTTACCACTAGGCAGCATAAAGATCACGGTAACAGCGATGGATGTCACAGGGAATACCGGGAGTACCGGAATTATTATTGCACACGGTATGGCACCCACGGTGATGACCGTATCAGCGTCGAATATAACTTCGGATTCAGTGACGTTGGGTGGCAAGGTAAATGCTTGTGGATTGTCCACAACGGCGTGGTTTGAATATGGAACAGAAAGTAGTCAGTATGGTAATACCACCCCACCACAGAACCTGGAAGGAACTACCGATAGTGTGATAAGCGCAGGTATAATGGCGTTATTGCAAGGTAAGACTTACTATTATAGGGTGGTAGCCAGGAACAATGCGGGAACAACGTATGGAGATGAAATGTCATTTGATATATTAGACACAACAGATCCATCAGTATCAATTACGGATACGTGCCTTGAACCAACATACACGGCAACACCTTCTTCGGCAGAAAATGTATCAAAAGAAGAAGCATCGCCTGATCCCGTTGTTTCTGAGGTAGACAAAAAAAACAAGAACATCAGAACGCCGGAATCAGCAAAAGAACGTGTAGGTAATAAGAGTAAAAAAGCGTCCGAATCCGCTCATATCAAAGACACAGAGCCACCCGATGGTTTTATAACAATAAATAATGATGAGAAATATACAGACTCCCGAAGTGTTGCCGTAAATCTCTCTGCCACCGACAATGTTGGCATAGTGGGATATTATATTTCTATGGACATTGCCACACCATCTTCTTTTAATCCGGGATGGAAATATATAACTTCCACCCCCCGGTTAAAAGAAGATGTTTCTTATATAGTAAGCGGCAAGAGTGGGGCGAAGATCATATATGCATGGTACAAGGATTTCGCTGGAAATGTCTCAAAAGCCACGAGTGATGATATTGTCTTGAACATTACACCGCCAGTCGGTTCGCTAACGGTTAATAGGGGTAGTAAAGTGACGCATTCAAGAAATGTGGTAGTAAACCTTACAGCCATGGATGATGTCGCAATTACTGCTTATTATATTTCTCTCAATGCAACAGTGCCAGCATCAACAGGCCCTGGATGGAAAACAATTACGCCCACGGCTTATTTTACCGGAGACGTTCCATACAATCTGAGTGGCGATGATGGATATAAAACGATATACGTATGGTATAGGGATGTCACTGGTATGATATCGTCCGTTTCTGGTGGCGGCATTATCCTGGATACGAAAACAACAAATAAATAAGATATGCTTATTTACCTAAAAGACACAGGAAGAACCAAAAATAATGCAAGAAATAGAGATAGATTTTACAATCCTTTGACAAGCTCAGGATGAACAGTATCCTTTCATCCGTTCATGGTGAGCCTGTCGAACCATCCCGCCGAAAGTTTCCGACGAAGTCCACCCTACTTTTCATTATGAGAGGACACTATTGCATCCCGCAAGATCTGTATTGTGTGTGTACATTTAACCGGTGAACCCCGCGTGGCAAGCAAATCCTCGATCTGGAGCTGGCATCCCGGACAACCCGTTGCCACAATCCCAGCCCCGCTTTTCTCAATAGCCTTTGCCTTATGAGCGCCGATCTTCATGGACAGATCGTAGTGTAATAAATTAAATACACCACCGCCACCGCAGCATCGTTCCGGGGTTTCCATTTCCTGGAAATGGGCTGACCGTTTTAGTATATTCCGTGGTTCTTTTGATATGTTTTGTCCCCAATACAGGTGACAAGGGTCGTGGTACGTGATCCTGGTATTTAACTGTTTTGTTTCATAGTGGAAAAATTTTTCAATAAATTCTGATATATCGTATATTTTGTTCGAAAATTCGAGGGAGCGATCTCCCAATATATGCTGATAATCCCTTTTGAGCGTCCTTCCACAGGTAGCGCAGGCATTAACGATAAAATCAACATGTGCATTTTCAAATGCGTACAGA
>JAHFOW010000137.1 GCA_023261465.1 Planctomycetota bacterium | reverse complement strand
ATGAAAATGAACGGGTTACTGAGCAGTGCTTTGATAACTATTCCATGGATAACTTGCAGTGTACTACCAGCCGTATTGTTACCAGCAAAGGGGTCTTTGTTTGCCCCATACTTATTAATGACCCCAAGTCATGGATGGGCTGGACTTTAAAAGAAGCCCTGCGGCCGTATGTGATGGAATCATCTGCCTGTTATACCTGCAGGACATCAGGATTAACGTGTAAAAATGAAGAGCCAAAAGTTGATGTAAAAGACACTACGAGAAGATCCGTTAACAAGTTTTATGCTACTGCCGCTATACAGCCGCAGAAGGAACTGTGTTGTCCGTCCGGTTATAATCCTGCCGATGTATCACATATCCCTCAAAAAGTCCTGGATATTTCTTATGGATGCGGCAGTCCTGTGACGCAAGCCAACATCAAACCTGGTGAAAGTGTGTTAGATTTGGGTTCAGGCGGAGGGATAGACTGTTTTATCGCGGCAAAAATGGCAGGCGAACATGGGCAGGTTATCGGGGTTGACATGACTGACGAAATGCTTAAAAATGCCAATGCATCAAAAGGGGCTGTGGCGGGGAACCTGGGTTTTGATAATATACGTTTTGTGAAAGGGTTTCTGGAAGAGATACCTTTGGAAGATGAATGTATTGATTTAGTAACATCTAATTGCGTTATCAATTTATCAACTCATAAGGAAAGGGCATTTCAGGAGATATTCAGGGTATTGAGGACTGGCGGAAGATTTGTAATATCCGATATTATCTCCGACAAGGAAGTCCCCCTGCACATGAAGCAAAATAAAAATTTATGGAGTGAATGTATATCAGGGGCAATTACAGAGGCAGAGTTTTTTAATATAACAAAGAAGGTTGGTTTTTACGGACTGGAAATAGTAAATAGTTATCTTTATAAGGAGATAGACGGATTCAGGTTTTACTCTATAACTGTGCGGGGGTATAAATATAAAAAATCAAAGGCGTGTGTATATACAGGACAATATGCAACATATAGGGGTCCATTCAGCAACGTGTCGGATGATGACGGACACACATATCCCCTTGGAGTTCCTGTGGAGGTTTGTACTGACACGGTATGGAAGCTATCGAATCCGCCATATAAAGGGATGTTTATCGTATCTGATACGCAAAACATGGATGCAAAAACATCCTGCGGACCAAAATGCTGTTAATCTTGGAAGACCCCTGTTTCAAAGGATTAACAATATCGGTATTGTATTCCTCAACAGCTTCCTGTTGTGTATTATCTTTCCATAGGCAGCAGTTGGTGTGGCGACCTTTGCACAAAAACATAGCTGGGGATTCTTTTATTACCTACAGGTATCGTATACATTCGCAGTTCTTTCATCTGTTATCGACATGGATTTTTTCATATACCTTCAGCACGTGATGTTTCAAGCCGTGCCTGTCTTTATGATTATCGGCCTTCGGGAATTTCTCGATGTAAGACAAAGCACAACACTTCCGCGCATGCTGGCAATACCTTTTGTTGGTAAAACATGAGGCATCTGAGAAATCCCTGGTTTCAATGAGGTCTATGAAGATATCCGTAATCATCCCTACACTCAATGAAGAACTCAATATCGAAAAGGCACTCCAGAGCGTACGGAAACAAGAGGGTAGTTATGAAATTTATGTGGTAGATGGGGGAAGTACGGATAATACTGTTGCTTTAGCCGAACGGTACGCCCCGGTAATAAAGAGTAATCGTGGGCGGGCAACACAAATGAACGCAGGGGCGCGGCTTTGCACGGGGGATATTTTACTCTTCCTGCATGCCGATACTTTCTTGCCTGATAATGCCTTTCGTGAGATAAGAAAAAGGATGAAGGACAATACCGTTGCGGGTGGGTCATTTTATCTTGCATTTGATGGAGATAACTTTATATTAAAGGGCGTCTCATTTATCACCCGCTTTAATTTCAGACTCTTCCACTTTGGGGATCAGTGCATTTTTGTAAGACGGAATGTTTTTGAAAACCTCCAGGGATACAAGGACATGCCTATTATGGAAGACTATGAATTTTACAAGAGACTGAGGGGGCAAGGAAAGGTCATCCTTTTAAGAATGCCGGTAATTTCCTCTGCGCGAAGGTTTATCAAAAAAGGAATACTTCGGCAATTACTTATTAATAAATGTGTGGTTTTATCCTACTGGGCAGGTATAGATATTCACACCATTAAACGGTTTTATGACGATTTGAGGTGAAATATGCGGATATTGCTAACAAATGACGATGGTATTTACGCACCCGGGATTGCGGCATTAAAACATCAGATTCAGGATTTAGGGCAAATTACGGTCGTAGCGCCTGCTATAGAACAGAGCGGCGTGGGACATTCCATTACCTTCAGCCAGCCACTCCGTATCCGTGAAGTACATTTAAACAAAGAATTTGTTGGCTACGGTGTAAGCGGCTCACCGGCGGACTGCGTAAAGCTGGCCATACATGAGATTATGGAAAATAAACCCGACGTGGTTATTTCGGGGCTCAATATGGGAGCAAATGTGGGTATCCACATCCTCTATTCAGGCACCGTAGCTGCCGCTGTGGAGGCGGCTATTATGGGATTTCCCTCAATTGCAGTCTCCTTTGAAATTACCGAACACTATGCAGACGTCCACGATGCGGCAAAAGTGGCAAGAAACGTTATAGAACGTATCATTAAGCATAAGTTACCCAGAGGTTCTTTGCTGAATGTAAACATCCCTTCCCGTCCCGCCAATCAAATTAAAGGGATTAAAATAACCCGGCAATTTGCCCACGATTTCAAAGAAACCTTTGACAAACGCACCGACCCGGGTGGAAAGGCATATTACTGGCTGATGGGCACTGACAAATTGATCCATCATGAAGAAGGAACGGACTTGAGCGCCGTAAACGAAGGTTATATTTCCATCACCCCCCTCCGCTATGATTTGACTGACCATGCCATGTATAAAAAAATTGAGGGGTGGGATTGGAAACATATAATTCCTGAAAAATGACAAATTAAGGTATATTAACCAAAGAGGACACGTAAAACGCAGATAAAACAGGGATGTAAGAAAAATCCACATCTATCCATGCTATAAATCTCATTAAAAAGGTATGTTTTACTTGAAATTGGATAGTAAATTTGTTAATTTATTCACACAATATTTGTTTAACCTGATGATAATTCAGTACTTATTATCAGGATGGCAAAGAATCGGTTTTCTTAAAACAATTGGGGATTGTTAACGAAATGAGAAATTTTCTTTTTAACTTTTTTGAGCGATTGGAAACCAGTATCTACCGGGTAAATGGAAACGGAAACGGAAAACACAAGGTTCCCGAACTACCCAAACAGGATCTAAGGTTAGAGAGTGCGGCTGGGAGGACAGTTTATCATACTCCCGTATCGACCAAAACCCCATTAGACACGGCTATAAACAGGGCCCAGCACTCTTTACTCAGTGGTCAGAGTCCTGATGGGCATTGGGTTGGAATTTTAGAAGCAGATACGACCATAACCTCAGATTACATCATGTTGATGCACTTCCTGGGAAAGGTAGACCACGAGAAACAAAGAAAGGCTGCACGATTTATCCTTGACCATCAGCTTCCTGATGGTGGCTGGAATATTTTTTACGGTGGTCAGAGTGAAATTAGCGCTTCAGTAAAGGCGTATTTTGCCTTAAAACTGGCTGGATATGCCGCTGATGAGATTTTTATGCAGATGGCCAGGAAGTGTATATTGGACATGGGTGGAATCATGAAGGCTAATTGCTTTACCAAGATTTATCTGGCCATGTTTGGTCAGGTTGATTGGCAGGCAGTGCCCGCCGTTCCTGCGGAAATGATACTCTTCCCGCCGGGATTTTATTTTAGTATTTATGAGATGTCTTACTGGTCAAGATGTATCGTTGTTCCGCTTTCCATTGCTATTGACAAAAAGCCACATATCGCCGTGGGAGACGACCTGCTGAAAGAGCTTTATCCGGTGCCCCGCGATAAGGTTGTTTATCGTATCAAAAGAGACCAGCCGGGATTAAGCTGGCGTAATTTCTTTATTGACGCCGATTGTATCTTCAGGCGCTACGAACAAAATACCATTAAATTTGTGAGAAGGATTGCGATAAAGAAGGCTGAAAAATGGATGCTGGAACACATGGAAAAATCGGGTGGAATCGGAGCTATCTGGCCATCAATTATTAATTCCATCTTTGCTATGAAATGCCTTGGCTATCCTGATAGCCATCCAGCGATGGTGAGTCAGCTTAAAGAGGTAGAATCTTTAATTATATATGAAAAAAACAGACTTTATCTGCAACCCTGTGTATCTCCCGTGTGGGACACGGCATGGGCGGTCATTGCGCTCCATGATTCAGGAGTACCGGCTACCCATCCGGTCTTGCAAAGGGCTGCTCAGTGGCTCTTAAGCAAGGAGGTGCGTACGTATGGTGACTGGGCATTAAAGTGTAAGGTGCAGGAACCAAGCGGTTGGTATTTCCAGTATGCAAACGAATTCTACCCTGACACGGACGATAGCGCCGCTGTACTTATGGCGTTGCAGCGTGTGACGATGCCCGAAGGCACTCATAAGGAAAAGGCGATTCTCCGGGGTTTGCGATGGATACAGGCTATGCAGTGTGATGATGGCGGTTGGGGGGCGTTTGATAAAAATAATAATAAATCGCTCTTAAACTATATTCCCTTTGCCGATTTTAACGCATTATTAGACCCCAGCACCAGTGATGTGACCGGAAGATGTCTGGATTTTATGGGGCGGATAGGATTTACCCACAATTATACCAATGTCCGTGCGGCTATAGCATATCTCAAAAAAGAGCAGGAAAAAGACGGTTCATGGTTTGGACGCTGGGGCGCAAACTACGTTTACGGCACATGGTCAGCGCTTACCGGGCTTATTGCGATTGGAGAGGATATTAACACGCCCTATATCAAAAAGGCTGGCGGATGGCTAAAAAGCGTCCAAAATTCTGACGGCGGATGGGGTGAGACGATAAAGTCCTATGATGACCCAACATTGAAGGCGATTGGGAATAGTACTGCGTCCCAGACAGCATGGGCAATCATGGGATTATTACTTGCAGGCGAGGTAAAATCGAAGGCTGTCGAACTCGGTATTGAATTCCTCCTGAAAAGGCAAAAAGAGGACGGAAGCTGGGATGAAACCGAATGGACGGCAACGGGTTTTCCAAAAGTCTTTTATCTGAAATACCACATGTACCGCAACTACTTCCCGTTAATGGCAATCAGCAGATATCGCAATCTTATCCAGAAATCATAGTCGAAATAGTATTAAGCAAACCTTGTATTTGATATAACAGGGGCGTATTGCAATACGCCCCTGCTCTGGCATTACTCTATAAAAACTTCTTTTTGGTAATACTTTAGTTTTTTTGAAAAATAACCCCGTAGGGGTGAAATATAAATAGCTAACAACGCCAAACTCTCTTGAAAGATCCCGAGTAGCTTGCCATTGGCGTAAACTGTTTCTATTAATAATATGCTGCTACTAACGGAGCCTTTAATGTTATTTTTCAAAACACTCAATTGATACACCTTTGGCTTAACGCTTATTCGCCGCGCCATATACGGCGGCAAGTTCTCTGTGAATTTTTCTTCCAAAATACTTCCCTGGCTTACTTCAGAAAAATTGTAACAATTCACATCCCTCCTCATACATATTTCAAGAGGGGAATACAAAAAGTCCCCTCCCAGGAGGGGATTTAGGAGTGGGTAAAGGGTGGATAATTCTATGGTTACTTATCGAAAACTAAAGACATTAATTTTTACTGCAAAATCTAACAAAATCATTATTATCTCATCCGTATGGTTTCTTCTCTCATTTGCCTTACTTTGTTATCCCTCCAACGCAGAAGAAAAGATACTCCAATTCCACAGCGACATCACCGTCCATGAAGATTCCACCATGACCGTTTGCGAGACAATAAAGGCCATGAGCGAAGGAAGAGAAATCAGACACGGCATCTACAGGGATTCTCCCACGAAATACAAGGGCGGCACGATTGGTATGGAACATGTGGTAGGTTTTGATATAGCATCGGTGACACGTGATGGCGAACCCGAAAGCTACCATACTAAAATAATGCCCAATGGTAAACGTATTTATATCGGAAAAAAGGAAGTTTTTGTAAATCCAGGCGAACATACCTACACAATACTCTATAAAACAGACCGGCAAATTGGCTTTTTTAAAGACCATGACGAGTTATACTGGAATGTCACGGGGAATGGCTGGATGTTCCCGATTGATGAGGTGTCTGCAACGGTTTACCTTCCTGCCGGTATTCCACGAGAGGCGGTTGTGAGTGATGGGTACACAGGGTTTTACGGGGAACGTGGAGCCCGGCACAAATCATGGTGTGATGATGTTGGCGACATTCATTTTGTTACCACAGCGCCCCTGAGAAGCCACGAGGGGCTTACCATAGCCGCTTCCTGGCCTAAAGGCTTTATTAAACCACCAACCCTTTTCATGAGATGGTCGTATTTTATACGTGACGCAAAGGTGTTGCTGATCGCTGGTATGGGAATACTCGTTTTGTTGGCATATTATCTCTTTGCATGGAGTCGGGTGGGAAAAGATCCGAAAAAGGGCGTGATTATGCCTATCTACACACCGCCTCTCGGTTTATCCCCTGCAGCCATCCGCTATATTTTAAAGATGGGGTATCATAACAAGGTCTTTGCTGCATCACTCATTAATTTAGCCGTGAATGGATGCCTTACCATTAAAGAAAATTCAAAATATCTTCTGGAAAAAAAGCCAAGACCTGACCCGAATCAGAAACTTTCACCGGAAGAAGAATCTTTATATATCTATCTTCCGGAAACCCTGGAGATGAAACAGGAAAACTACGCAATTATCAGTTCCCTGATTGAAACACTCAAGGATTCATTAAAAAAATCGCTCCTAAAACGATATTTTGTGACTAATATAATGTATCTTATCCCGGGGATTGGCATTTCACTCAGTTTAATTATAGGCGAATTTTTAATGCTGATATCTGAACTTGTATATGAAAAATCAGGCCCGCTTATTGTACTTGTTGCCACGTGCCCCTTACTTTTAGGAATAAATGTGCTTTTCGGCTATCTTTTAAAAGCCCCGACATTACCCGGCAGAAAGGTGATGGATCAGATCGAGGGTTTTAAGATGTATCTTTCCGCAGTGGAAGGCGACCGCCTGAACCGTATGAATCCGCCAAATAAAACACCGGAACTCTTTGAGAAATATTTGCCCTATGCACTGGCGTTGAACATAGAACAGCAATGGGCAGAGCAGTTTACCGAAGTCCTCCAGCAGGCAGCAGGCGCCGGGACTGAATATCCCCATGGGCGGTATTCACCGCAGTGGTATTATGGACACTCCTGGAATATTACTTCGCCCACCAATTTTACCACTTCTTTGGGAACGTCGTTTCCTCATGCCATTTCATCATCATCGCATTCCCCGGGCTCAAGTTCCGGCGGAGGCTGGTCTGGCGGTGGTGGCGGAGGCCATTCAGGCGGTGGAGGTGGAGGTGGCGGGGGAGGCGGCTGGTAGGCACTTATTGTTTTAGTTGTATTGGAATTTTGTTTTATTTATGCCTGTCTGCGTGCCCCGCACAGGCAGATGGGTTTCTGGGTGGCATAAAATCCCTTTTAGAAAAGGGGGTTGGGGGGCATGCGTGTTAAGTTAAGCGGTTTTTGGGGTGGCATGGAAAAACTCTGTTTGTCCGTGTCTTCTTGCAAACCACAACAGCTTAAAATCTTGTGGGTACGGGTAACGACTGTCCCCCGCTGGCGGGGGCAGGGGGTGGCGTGCCTTGAAGTATGGAATACCTGAGTGGTTGAAAATACCGCCACTGCGAGCCTAATCCCTCGTAGAGAAGTTTGTACCTATGCGCATACAATGGAGCAATCCGTATGCG
>JAHFOW010000136.1 GCA_023261465.1 Planctomycetota bacterium | reverse complement strand
TTTTTCCATTGCTGCCAGCCACCGTCGAGGACAGCAACATTATCATGCCCAAGCCAGCGTAACATCCACCAGAGCCGTGCCGCAGCCATTGCCCCGCCTTTATCATCATAAGCAACAACCTGTACCTTTGCGCCGATACCCCAGCTTGACAGCTTTTTAACAAATATCTCAACAGGCGGTAGCGGATGCCGGCCTGTTTTGCCCGGGACAATTTGACCGGACAAGTCCTCATTTAAATGGGCATAGACGGCGCCGGGAATATGCGAGTGAAGGTAATCCTTATGGCCACGGTAAATATCATCCAGCGCAAAACGGCAATCCACAATGATAAAAGCAGGATCATGTATATGGTTTGCCAGTTCTGAAACAGATATAAGAGTTGTGAAGGACATGGAGATATCTCCTCAGGGAAAATAGTTTTGAAGTTTTCAAGAAAATGGAGCGGGCGAAGGGAATCGAACCCTCATACCCAGCTTGGGAAGCTGGTATTCTACCACTGAATTACGCCCGCTTTATACTTCTATGGGATGAAATTTCAGCTTTCCTCTATCCTGTTTCTGTAAGTCACGAATAGGAGACGGCGCTGAATAGTGCACTGATGAATCGCAGAGAAAACCCTGACAGGTTCCCCTTCGTTCTAGTTCTTTTGTTAACCTGTGTGTAATCTCAGCTTTGCTGGCGTTCCACAGAGGCGATATAAGAAAACTGCCATGCGTATCACCTACTAACCTTTGTACCGTAACATTCGATGGAATGCGCTCCAGAAAATCTGCAGCGAGCAGGATATACGTTTCCATATCCATCGTCTGTACATCGCCCCTGAAATATTCTTCAGCCAGTGCCGTATTTTTAGCAACATAGAGATGGTGGAGTTTAATGCCCTGTATACCTAACCCTGCCAGCGCATTTGCCGTCTCCATCATATCTTCCCTTGTCTCGCCAGGTAGCCCTAAGATAACATGAACGCATATATGTATGCAAGTTTTTTTTGTGCGATAGATGGCATCTAAAAATGTCGGGTAGTCGTGACCGCGGTTCACGCGTATCAGGGTGGCGTCATGCATGGATTGAAGGCCGTATTCGATCCATACATGGTATTTACCTGTATAACTATTGATGAGATTTAAAATACCGTCTGAAATGCAATCGGGGCGCGTGCCAATAGAAATTCCAATAACATCCCGGTCTGCTAACGCCTCTTCATAGCACAACCGAAGGGTTTCCGCCTCTGCATAGGTGTTGGTAAAAGACTGGAAATAAGCGATAAACTTCTCTGCGCCATACCTCTTTTTGTGAAATTCCTTCCCTTTCTCAATTTGCTCCTTTATGGAAAGGTACGGTATCCTGACATTGGGACTGAAGCTTTCATTCACACAGTAGGTACACCCACCAACTCCTGCCCGTCCATCACGGTTCGGACAGGTAAAACCAGCGTGGAGTGGTATCTTGTGCACTTTATAAGGAAATTGTTCTTTGAGATATTCACTAAAAGGGAAATAGCGATGTTTTAACAAATAGGGCTTTTGTTGAAAGGGAGCGGGCAAATTCTTCATGAGCATAAATTTATCACGAACACGCGGGATTATCAAATATTTAATTAGGTTTTGTTTTGCACGGCAAAACAAAACGACTTTTTCTTGTAGCGCCGATCCCTTGTGGTCTGCCAATGGCGGGGGATAAACCCCCGCGCTACGAGATCGCTTTGAAATTCCTATACATAAATATAAATTCTTAACTTAGAAGCTTATCTAAAATACTCCGCAACTTCCGGGGATCAAGATACCGTATACCAAGCTTGTCCGCCCATTTAACGATCCCTGTATCCGCTGAAATTAAAATGCCGTCCATCTCTTTTGCAAGGAGGATGAGATCGACATCCTCCTTGCTGTCAATAATGCCCTCGCGGAGGGCCATACGGTATTTTTTTCTCAGATTGGCAATCGTTCCTGGTTCTGTTTCTGACGACACCTCTCTCACCGCCTCTTCTGCTACCCGCAAACCCTTGTCAATCCTGTGGCGCACATCCTCGATAAGTTCGTACAATAAAAAGGCTGGCACAGACATTTCATACCGTTTTGGCGGTTTCTGAAATATCCGAATTTGAAACTCGACGGGAATCTGGTCAATTTCCACAAAATTGAGCAGTTCCTGATAAATCGCCGGAGGCATATAAAAAGCAGGGCCATCCAGTTTGCCGGCTATATCTAAAAATGTATATAATGCCTCTGTCGAACTGGCCCCAAATGATTGATAAACATCGGGATTCGTAAAAATACTTGTATCAATGATAATTCGTTCCTGCCTGATATCTTTTTCCATAAACGGTGTTTCTCTCTTTCTCTGTAAGTTGAAATACCTTCATAAAGAGTTGTTCTTCTGCGGGAGTCATTTCCCTGTTCCGCCTTTTCATGGCTATTTTTGCTACCGTTAAGGCCTTTTCCGGGATATAAACCTTCATACCTTGTCTTGAATACCAGGTAAAAGAAGGAAGTTGTTTCGGGGGATATGCAGGGGTAATAATATTACAGGCAAAGCCAAAAACACTTCCCGTCATGATCGTTGTGTTGATGGCCGTTTTGGTGTGGTCGCCCATTGCCATACCAAGGAACATGTGGTGGGTATTGATAACGTTTCCCTCAATCTCCACCTTTATATGCCCATACGTATTGAGGAGATTGCTGTTTACCGTATCTGCCCCGATATTAACCCATGAGCCAATATAAGAATCGCCAAGAAATCCATCGTGCTGCTTATTACTGCAACTGTGGAAAATCGTATTTGAGACTTCTCCGCCTATCTTGCACGACTCCCCTACATTTGTTCCGGCGCGTAACCGCGTGTTTGGTTGTATGACAGCATGATTGCCAATGAAGACAGGTCCCTCGATAGTCGTATTGGGGGAAATGGTAACATGGTTTCCTATATAAATTGGTCCATTCTCAGCGTCTAACACACAACATGGCTTAATCAGGGTGTCATTGCCGATAAAAATTTTCTGCGCGTTCATAAGGTAAGCGCCTTCATACACCTTTCCTGAAACAGAGCCATGTTTGATAAAAATCCTGAAATCATTCTCTATCTGTGACTTGTTGTGTTTCATGATATCCCAAAAGTAGTGGATAAGGGGAATGTCTGTATTGACCACACGAACCTTGTCCCTCAATAATTTTATTACATCCCCGGCAAGAAAAGCCTCATGAGATAACTCCCTGATATATTCACCCCTGAGCCGGACATATACCAGAGTGTCGTCCTGAATTCCAATTTCATCAGAACCTTCCAGAGAAACAGGCATGGTAAAGATAGCGCGGCCATTAAGAAAAAGGTATGTATCGCCGGCAGATTGAAGGGTGTTAACAGCGTCAGGGTATTTTTTCTGCAATACATCCTTTAAGTAATCCCTGCAAAAAATGGTAAGAGGAGTATGGGGATAGAGTTGGGTAATTCTTTCCAGGGGAGTAAAAAGTCCGCACCGGAGTTCAAAAACTGGCCGTGTGTATACAAGCGGCGTCAACCGTGAATACTGACCGTCTTCAAATATGCATATTTGGTGCACGGAAAAGTCCCCTTTATAAAAAAAACTTTAATGTAAAGATGGGGTAAAAAACTTGCTCAAATAAATAAAAGAATTTTATTAAATTAACACTATATCTACCATATTTTACAAGAAAAAGTTACAAAAAAAGGAAAGTTTTTTTACACTTGACAGTTAAGAATGGACTGCTATACTTTGAATAATAATCGATGTGTAAAACATTTATACTTGCAAAATCAACTACACATAAATAACGCGGGGTAGAGCAGTCTGGCAGCTCGTCGGGCTCATAACCCGGAGGTCGTGGGTTCGAATCCCACCCCCGCTACCAACTTCGGCTTCGGCGAGGATTTGCCGGTTTCCTGATGGTTTGCCCGTTTGAATACTCTGGCAAACTTTTAAAACGTGGTAATGTTTCCTGTGGTGCATTTCTGAATAAAAACTCCTGTCTTCACTGTTAATCCCTTCACATCTATCTCTGTCCTGATTTTCGGCTTTATTCTTCTTTTTTTTGTGATATATTTTTATTGAAAAGGTGAATCGCCGTTACCTCGTTTTCTAATTTCAAAGCCCTTAGAGATTCAACTTTTTCCTCTTTATCCTCTAATTGGGCTTCGCCTTGATTACAAGATTCAGATTTAAGTAAATTAATGATGTCATTAAAGAAAGGATGATGGCCAGCAGTTCTTATGAAAAAAATACTTATTCGTAGTATCGGCCCCCTATTTGGGGTCTTCCTCTTTGCGGCAGCGCTATGGGTACTTCAATATGAACTTAAAGAATACCACTACCACGATGTTGCGCATCATTTCAAAACACTTTCTCTGCTGCGCCTGTTTCTTGCATTTGTATTTACTCTATTGGGCTACTTAGCATTGATAGGGTACGATTTCCTTGCCCTTCGCTATGTAAATCATCCGCTCGCATACAGTAAGATTGCAACTGCTGGTTTCATAGGTTATGCCTTTAGCAACAACATTGGTATTTCGATGCTTGCCGCGATACGATACCGCCTTTACGCAGCCTGGGGACTCTCAACAATAGATATCACAAAAATAGTCGCCTTCTGTGGTCTTGCCTTCTGGCTCGGCATTTTTACGATAGGGGGGATCGTTTTCATGACAAAACCGTTGGAAATTCCCTCTTTAATTCACGTTCGTTTCGCATCTATACATCTTTTGGGAATATGCTTTATCATCTTTGTCGGTGGATTTCTCTTGTTGAGCGCTTTGAGGAAAAATCCACTTAAAATCTTGAGATTGGAGTTTTCGGTCCCCTCCCTAAAATTTTCACTTTCCTCAATTACCATTGCCTGTATGGATGTGCTCCTGAATGGAAGTGTGCTCTATGTTCTGCTCCCTTCAATAGGAAGTTTGTCATACCTTACGTTTATAGGTATTTTTATTTTATCACAGATAGCGGGATTAATAAGCCAGGTTCCCGGCGGACTGGGGATCATGGAGACCGTAATCATTCTTTTTCTCTCACCTGTTGCGCCGGCTTCTTCGGTGTTAGGAGCGCTCTTAACTTTTCGGGGAATTTACTATTTGCTCCCTATGTGTATTGCCGCCATATTACTCGGCATAAATGAGTTACTTCAGAGAAAAGAGGCACTTACACTGACCGCCCGTTTTTTTGGACAGTGGGTGCCAGAGATTGTACCAAATGTCCTCTCTTTTTCTACATTTGTTGGCGGTATTATCCTGATCTTTTCCGGCTCAACTCCCACTGAAAATATTCGCATGATGTGGTTCAGGGAATTTATTCCACTCCCGATTATGGAAATCTCCCATTTCTTTGGTAGTCTTGCAGGTGTGTTACTCCTTATTCTGGCCTGGGGTCTGCAGCGTCGAATGAATGCCGCCTATCATCTTACCGTGGCTCTTCTTGCATCGGGAATTGTTTTTTCCCTGCTCAAAGGGTTTGATTACGAAGAGGCGATTATTCTGACGGCTATGTTGGGCGCACTCCTGCCGTCCCATCAACATTTCTATCGAAAGACATCTCTTATAAACGAACCGTATACCCCAGGTTGGATTGCAGCGATCGTCCTTGTTATGCTAAGTTCAATATGGCTCGGACTTTTTTCATATAAACACATCGAATATTCGAGTGAGTTATGGTGGCACTTCAGTTTGTCCGGAGATGCGCCACGATTTCTCCGCGCAACGGTGGGAGCATGTGTCCTGGCTCTTTTTTTTGCTCTGTTGAAACTGTTACGCTCTGCAACGGCGAAACCTTATGTTTCTGGCGCAGTGGATCTGACTATAGTACGTACTATAGTAAAAAATTCAAAAAAAATGTATGCAAATTTAGCCTTCCTTGGAGACAAGTCATTCCTCCTGAGTGAAAGTAAAAACGCATTCATCATGTATGCCACGCATGGAAAAAGTTGGGTGGCAATGGGTGACCCCGTTGGTCCGGAAAGTGAAATGCCTGAATTAATCTGGAAGTTTCATGAGATGTGCGACCTTCACGGAGGATGGACGATCTTTTATGAAGTTGAGCAAAAGCATCTCTACAAGTACATTGACCTTGGATTAACCTTGCTTAAGCTGGGAGAAGAAGCCCGGGTTTCTCTACCCACCTTTTCACTTGAGGGAATTGCCCGAAAAGGGCTGCGTCATACACGTAACCACCTTGAGAAAGAAGGGTGTGCCTTTGAATTGGTTCCCAAAGAAAAAGTTCCCGCTCTCCTGCCAGAGTTTAAAATAATATCCGATGCATGGCTAGCCGAAAAAAATATTACAGAAAAATCTTTCTGTACCGGTTTTTTCAATACAGAATACCTGAAAAATTTTCCTGCTGGAATCGTAAGAAAAAATGGCAAGATAATTGCTTTCTTGAACTTATGGGAAGGAGCGGAAAAGGAGGAACTCTCGTCAGATCTTATGCGCTATCTTCCCGAGTCCCCTAACAGCACTATGGAATACCTGTTCATTCAACTCATGCTCTGGGGAAAACAGGAAGGTTATAAATGGTTCAATTTTGGCATGGCGCCTTTTTCCGGACTTGAGAGCCGTGTTTCTGCGCCGGTCTGGAATAGACTTGGCGCGTTTATTTTTCGGCATGGGGAGCATTTTTTTAATTTCCAGGGCTTGCGGCAGTACAAAGAAAAGTTTGATCCTGTATGGGAACCAAAATATTTAGCATCGCCTGGTGGTTTTACACTACCACGGATACTCACCAATATAGCATTTCTTATTTCTAAAAGTTCTCAAGGCGCCGGTGAGAAATAAACTCCACGAAGCAAATCCCGATCTTAAAAGGATAAGACGTTTACTTTGATTTGCGTGGAGAATTCCACCAAAACTCAGGAGGAAATATTTTGAATTTATCATTGAAACTATTCATTTCTGTTTTGTATGGTTCATTTGGGCTTGCATATTTTGTTTATGGGAAAAAACAACACAAATTTATAGCGCTGTTGAGCGGTCTTGGTCTTATGGTCTATCCGTATTTTGTTTCAAATAAATATTTATTAATTTCGATTGGCTTGGCCTTAATTGCCTTGCCTTTTTTAATCCGGGAATAAAAATGAAAAAAATGATCTTTATTTGGTGGGGTTTAATGTTTATTTTACCTTCTGCCCGTGTTTTTGCAGGAGACGTGGTTGTTACTGTAGATAGATTTACGCAAGGTAATAATAAAGCGCCGGTACGCTTTTCACTTTGTAATAATAAGGAAAGTCACGAGAAGAGAGATAAGGGATATGTCGATATAGATGCTCAACTTATTGAATTTACAGGGCAGTCCAGGAAATATAGAATTAAAAATATAAAGCCAGGAGATTACTCCCTCTCTGCATATCACGATCTTAATAATACCGGTGATTTAGAAAGCAGCGGTATGCTGGGGATACCTAAAGAACCTGTCGGTTTTTCAAGGCTTGATGTTCAAAAAATAAGACGCCATCCAAAATGGGATGAGGTTAAATTTCACGTTGGGGAAGGAGAGACATTTGTCACGGTTCATCTGGTTCATAAATTTGGGTTGTGAGTCAGCATTATCCGGGGTGGGCTGAACTGTTACTATTTTTAATAATTTGAAAAAATGTTCCCGTGAAATTTTTCGTAAAAACACTTACGAACGTCATAAAAAGGACAGCTTTTTCGAGATCGCAAATTCTCAATGACCCGAAGCAGATGGACGCTCACTGATCCTGCTGGCTTACTGTCATGGACTGCTGGTCTCTGAGCTTGTATCTTTGCGATGGTCGCAGTTTGATTTAAAGCACGGATTATTTCATGTCGTCAGGCAAAAGAATGGCATTGATAGTACGTATCTTTTGTACGGCAATGTCATTGAATTAAGGAAAGATATTTCAATTTTAAATAAAAGCCCAAAGGGCTTGCATAAGGAAGCCCAGGGCAACGCCCTGGGTAAAAGTACAATAATATTTTTAAGCTCTGAAAGAGCGTAATAACAAC
>JAHFOW010000135.1 GCA_023261465.1 Planctomycetota bacterium | reverse complement strand
AATGAGGTTGTTGCACACAGTACCGCAGCAACAACATTATATCCGGAAATTCGCACGATTATCGAGATCGGCGGTGAAGATTCAAAGCTCATGCTCGTTGAAAAGGATGAAACAACAGGGCAAACAAAGGTCTCTGACTTTTCCATGAATACCATGTGCGCTGCAGGGACAGGTTCGTTTTTGGATCAACAGGCAACAAGACTGGATATTGCCATTGAGAAGGAATTTGGGAATCTTGCCTTAAAATCTAAAAACCCACCCCGTATTGCCGGCCGTTGCAGTGTATTTGCCAAAACTGATATGATCCATCTCCAGCAGGAAGGCACACCGGTGCATGACATTGTTGCCGGTCTCTGTTACGCTATGGCCAGGAATTTCAAAAGCAATATCGGAAAGGGAAAGGAATTTCATAAACCCATTGTCTTCCAGGGCGGTGTTGCGGCAAACATCGGAATGATCAAGGCATTTGAAGATACCCTGGAACTCAAATCCGGCGAGTTAATTATCCCGAAATATTTTAATGTTATGGGCGCAATTGGGGCGGCATTTTCAATTATTGACAAGGGAATTCATACGCCTTTCCGCGGTTTGAAAGAGATCGAGGAATACCTGAGAAATCGTAGCGCAAAACCATCCGACCTTGAACCACTCAAGTGCGATAATTATAAAGTCATCGAAGCAATCCATCCTCTCGGCGGAAATGAAAAAGTAGAGGCTTATGTCGGGGTGGATGTCGGTTCAATTAGCACAAATATTGTTGTTATTGATAAAAACAAAAATGTACTCGCGCGACGTTATCTTATGACCGCAGGAAGACCTCTTGAGGCTGTGAAACAGGGTCTTTACGAGGTAGGTTTAGAGGTAGGCGATAAAGTAAACGTATGCGGGGCAGGAACTACCGGTTCCGGCCGTTACCTGACGGGAGATTTCATCGGCGCTGACATTGCCAAGAATGAAATCACTGCCCATGCAACCGCCGCTGCGAATGTAGATAAAAATGTGGATACCATCTTTGAAATCGGCGGGCAGGATTCAAAGTTTATCCGCCTGGTAAACGGGGCAATTGTGGATTTTGCCATGAACAAGGTATGCGCCGCCGGTACAGGTTCGTTTCTGGAAGAACAGGCGGAAAAACTCAGCGTAAGTATCAAGGGAGAATTCAGCAAAAAGGCTCTTTCCTCATGCTGTCCTTCCCATCTTGGTGAACGATGCACCGTTTTTATGGAATCCGACCTGAATCATCACCAGCAACGTGGCACTTCTAAAGAAGACTTGCTGGCAGGTCTCAGTTACTCGGTAGTTTTGAACTTTATCAACAGGGTAGTTGAGGACCGGCCGATTGGAAATACCATCTTCTTTCAGGGCGGTGTAGCCGCTAATCGTGGCGTAAAAGCTGCTTTTGAAAAGGTAACCGGAAAGAAGATCATTGTGCCCCCCCACCATGACATCATGGGGGCTATCGGTTCCGCCATTATATCCATGGAAGAAAGGACCTGGGAAAAATCCAAATTCAAGGGATTTGACCTGAGGAACAAGAGATATGAACTGACATCCTTCGTTTGTAAGGATTGTTCCAATATTTGTGAAATCAGACAGGTTAATATCGAGGGAGAGAACCCTCTGTATTACGGTAGCCGTTGCGGTAAATTTGACGATGACAGGTCTCTGAAAAAAGGGAAACACCTGCCAAGGCTCTTCCGCGAAAGGAAAGATGCGCTCATCAACACCTATAAGAAAACGAAACCTGAGAATCCTGCCGGAAAGACTATTGGAATACCGCAGGTTTCCAGCTTTTACCATGACCTTTTCCCCATGTGGAAGGCATTCTTCGTTGAATTAGGTTTTGACATAGTAACCTCAGGCGATACAAATAAAGATACTGTTTACCATGGGGTCGAAGTGATAACGGCTGAGACATGCTTCCCCATCAAGGTGGCTCATGGACATGTTATCGATATGCTGGAAAGGAACATTGATTATCTTTTCCTTCCCAGCGTAATTAATCTAACGCACTCAAACACGAAGTTTACCCATTCGTATGCATGTCCCTACGTGCAGTGCCTCCCGTATCTGGTAAAAGCAGCGATAGATTTTAAAGATAAGAACTTTACGGTGCTGTCTCCGGTTATACATTTTGAATATGGCGAGGAGTATGTAAATAAAACCTTACGCGAGCTTGCCCGGGAAGTCGGAAAGTCTGGCGATATTGTAGAAAAAGCCATTCGGTCAGCTCATGAATCACTCCAGAACTTTAATAATACCTTACAAGTACGCGGCAAGGAAATACTGGATAAACTGGGAGAGAATGAAAAGGCATTCGTACTCATTAGCCGTTCGTATAATGGATGTGATACAGGAATGAATCTTGGTCTTCCTGAAAAACTTCGGGACCTGGGTATTCTGACTATCCCTCTTGATTATTTGAAACTGGATCTTGATGAAATAGCGCACGATTATCCCAATATGTACTGGAAAACGGGTCAACGCTTCCTTGCTGCTGCAAGAGTTATTGCAAAAGACAAGAGACTCTATCCTCTGTATATTACCAATTTTGGCTGCGGTCCGGACTCATTCATTACAAAATTCTTTAACAAGGAATTGTGCGGTAAACCATGCCTGACAATTGAGATTGATGAACATAGTTCCGATGTGGGGGCAATAACCCGGTGCGAGGCATTTATTGACAGCTTGAAAAATGTAAGGCCAAATTCTGACAGTAAAAAGGTCAGGCATGATGTCCCCTTCCGGGAACTTACGGAGAGAAAAAAGAGGATTATTTACATCCCTTACATGTGTGACCACGGCAGGATGATTGCCGCTGCAATGAGGGCGAATGGCGTATCGGCAGAGTCGCTTCCTATGGCTAACAAGGAGTCGGTAGACATCGGTCGAAAATTCACGTCGGGAAAGGAATGCTACCCGGCCATTCTTACAACGGGTGATATTGTAAAGAAGGCAATGAGTCCTGATTTTGACCCTGAAGCAAGCGCCTTTTTCATGGCAACCGCATCAGGTCCATGCCGGTTTGGCCAGTATAATAAATTTCATCGTTTGGTTTTGGATGAGATCGGGTTTCCGAATGTACCCATCCATACCCTTGACCAGGAAGAAAACTATGGAGAGGATACCAAAAAGCTGGGTACGCGCTTTCTCAAACTCTCATGGAAAGGCATTATGTATATCGATCTCTTACAAAAAATGCAGAGAGAGACGAGGCCGTATGAAATACACAAGGGTGAAACGGATGCTATTTATGAGGATTTTGTAAAAAAGGCAGAGGATGCGCTTGAAAAACATCTGGATTTGGTAGAGTTTGCCGGAAAAGCGGCAGATGCATTCTTGAAAGTAAAGGTTGATAGAAGCAAGCCAAGACCGTTAATCGGTGTCATCGGAGAAACCTATGTCCGGTGCAATGAGTTTGCAAATAATTTCCTGGTAAGAAGCATCGAGAAACTTGGCGGCGAGGCATTTGTTCCGCCGTTTTCAGAATGGATTAATTATATAGCGCACTGCCGCCGTGAGGCGTGTCGCTTTGAAAAGGACTATAAGGGTTACTTTGGTGAAATTATTTCCGATATTGTGCAGCGATACGATGCTTACCGGCTTACCCGCGTGTTTAAAGGCAAAGTGAGGCGCTTCCTGAAAGACGCATCAATAAAAGAACTTATCAGGAAGGGGAAGCCTTATATTGACGATTCGTACCGGGGTGACCCTGTGCTTAGTATGGGAAAGGCGGTCGAATATGTTGAAGAAGGTTTTGACGGTATTATAAATGTAATACCCTTCCATTGTATGCCGGGAACCGTGGTAAATGGCGTGCTTGAAAGATTTATAAAAGATCGTGAAAATATACCATGCCTGAAACTTTCATTCGACGGTCAGGAGCAGACGAATGAAGAAACACGGCTGGAGGCCTTTATGCATCAGGCATATCAGAGGATGGAAAGCCACATGAATTCGCACGCGCCAAAAGGGCATAAAACACCCTTAGTAAAAAAGACGCGAACATTAATTACATCAGCGAGGTAAGTATGAAAGGTAAATGCTGGAAGTTTGGAAACAACGTTAATACAGACGAAATTATTCCTGCACGGTATTTGAATACCACAAACACGAAGGAGCTGGCTGCCCACTGTATGGAAGATGCTGACCCAAATTTCATGAAAAAAATAAAAGCGGGAGACATCATTGTGGCAGGCGATAATTTCGGGTGCGGTTCGTCCCGTGAACACGCTCCCATTGCCATTAAATTTGCCGGAATTTCGTGTGTGATTGCAAAATCCTTTGCCCGTATTTTTTTCAGAAATGCCATTAACATCGGACTGCCCATTTTTGAGTGTCCGGAGGCAGCAGAACAGATTCGGGAAGGAGATGCAGCAGAAGTTAGCCTCTCATCAGGAGAGATACTCAACCTTACATCCAAAAAACGATTTAAATTCGAGCCATTTCCCCTCGAAATGCAGGAGATCATCCAGGCAGGCGGGTTAATGAATTTCGTGAAAAAGAAAATGGCTGTGTAATATTTCACCATAAAAACGCAATGCAAACCTTAGAAATAAAAAAAAACATCCATTGGGTTGGTGTACTAAACGCCACGCTCAGGGTGTTCGATGTGGTATTTCAAACAAAATTTGGCACTACGTATAATTCCTATCTTATCCGCGCAGACAAACCCACGCTCATCGATGGCGTGCACGAGAAGTTTACCCCTGAATATCTCGACAAACTCCGTTCACTCATCAATCTCAAAGATATCTGTTACATTGTGGTTAATCATACAGAGATGGACCACTCCGGAACGCTGGCACATTTATTGAAAGAGACACCCAATGCCCAAATTCTCTCAACCAAGACAGCCGCTCTCTTCCTGAAAAATATCCTTCATTGCGATTTCAGGGGAAAGGCGGTTGAGGATGGCGAAACGATAAGCCTGGGCAATAAGCAATTAAAATTTATTCATGCCCCATACTGGCACTGGCCAGACACCATGTTTACTTATCTGGAGGACGATCAGGTGCTTTTCCCCTGTGATGGATTTGCAACACATTTCTGTGATGAACGCCTCTTTGACGATAGAGTGGATGATTTTACCGAAGATTTTAGACATTACTTTGAGCACATCATGGGTCCTTACCGGAAGAAGATATTAGAGGCAATAGATAAGATCCGTAATTTGAAGATTCAGGTAATTGCTCCAAGTCACGGTCCTATCCTTCGGACAAATCCCTGGAAATATATTAAGGCCTATGAAGACTGGAGTACTAACAGAAAAGACCCTAACAAGAGGCTCGTCCTTGTCCTTTACGCATCAATGTATGGCAACACGAAAAAAATGGCAGAGGCAATTGCAAAGGGCGCTTCTACGATGAATACCGAAGTCAAATTGTACGATGCGACTACCGTTTCACCTGAATATGTGCGGTGTGAAATAGAATCTGCCGATGGTGTCATATTTGGTTCATCCACCCTAAATGCAGATGCATTACGTCCCATCTGGGATATTATCAATGTACTGTTTAGCGTCAACATAAAAGGAAAGAAATGCGCAACTTTTGGCACGTATGGATGGAGCGGCGAAGCCACACGGCTTATGGAAGACCGGTTAAAAGGTCTCAAGCTCACCACTGTCCAGTCTCCTTTCAAAGTGCTTTTCAGACCCACCGATGAAGACCTCAAGAAATGTTCCATCTTTGGCTATGACTTTGCCACATCGCTGACAATTAGTTCTATGTAATGGAGTTTGTAATGACTATTTTAGTCTTTACATCGGTCCCTTTGTAAGCGGCCGAAGTCGCTACTACAAACAGTAAACAGCTTAATGAAAATGAATACCTTTAAAAATGCCAGTGAATGCTGGAAATTTATCCTCTCGGATGTAAAAAAGAATGCCATTGCACTGAAAGAAATTGAGAAATTTGCACGGGAAAACGTTGAACCGGCTAAAATAGTTTTTGGCACGTCTGGCTGGCGGGGAGAGATTGGCACGGATTTTACCTTTCATAACATACGTATGGTAACTACGGCAATTATCGGGATGTTTAAAACAGGCGAAAAGAAGGTGCTGGATGCGCTGGGGGTAAAAAACTTTGAAGAGATCAGAAACCGTGGCGTCATCGTGGGTCATGATAACCGATTCTTAGGTCACGACTTTGCGTCATCTGTCATGGGATTGCTGGGCAAAGAAGGAATAATGGTATACTATGCAGGAGAGGCGATAACGCCTGAATTTTCAACTGCAATTGAAACGCTGAATGCGGCATGTTCTATAAACCTCACGCCTTCTCATAATCCGGCAAATTATGCAGGATTCAAATTTAACCCCGCGGATGGAGGCCCGGCAGGTCCTGAAATAACAACGCTCATTGAAGCATATACAAAAAGATTAATGGATGCAAAGACGGTTATTCCGGAGGTAAAACCCGCAGGTTTCAAAACCATAGATCCCATAAAGCTGTATGAAGATTTTATCAGGAAACGCGATACAATAAACCTTGAGAGGATTAAGCGTTTTATAAAAGAGGAGGATTGTTTTATCTGCATAGACCACGTCCACGGCGCTACAAGGAAACGACCAAACAGAATTCTTGGAGAAAGCGGAAAGATACACTACCTGAGGACGGAAGATAACTACTTGTTTGGCGGTATACCGCCTGAACCATCTGAAAAAAATTTGAAGCTGGTGATGGATGCCCTGGCGGGAAGTAAGAGCAGGTTTAAATTAGGGGTAATCATGGACCCTGATGGTGATAGAATCCGGTTTACGGATGGGAAGACCGATATTACTATGAATCACTTTGGCGCCATGGGATTACATTTCTTGTATCACTACAAAAATATCAGGGGTGTGCTGGTGAAATCTGTTGCTACCAGTAACTTTGGAAATGCCATTGCCGAAAAACTTGGTATACCCCTGAGAGAAACGGCAGTGGGTTTTAAGAACTTCAGGCCATTCATGGTGAGCAATGCAAAAGAACGGGCTGTCGTTGCCTATGAGGAAAGCGACGGTATTTCAGGCTATAATAATACCCTCGAAAAGGATGCCATGTTTGGTCTTTTGCTTGCGCTGGAGATGATGAGCGTTACCAGAAAAAACATTGGCGACTATCTCCATGAACTCGAAGAAAGATTCGGGACATACTTCCCTGAAAGGGCTGGAATAGAGGTTGACCGTTCCCTCGCAGGCGAACCGCTCCTGAAAAAGCTTGAGAAACTCAGGGGTCAACTTTCTGTGGGAAGTAAATTATCGGTAGGTAATACCACGAAAACCATTAAAGCGGTTATCCATATAGACGGAATAAAGGTGATCCTCGATGACGATTCCTGGTTTTTGATACGGCCGTCAGGGACAGAACCGAAGGTAAGGTTTTATGTGGAAACCCGATCACGGGAAGACCTTACCGCTATAATTAAAACGGCGGCGGGGTTAACAAGAGAGGCTCTTTCGTAAGTCAAGATAAAACGTAGAGACGCAAAATCTTGCGTCTCTACAATATTGAAATCCAGAAACATTAAGTTCGTAGAGACGACCTCAGTTGTCATACCTCCACAGTGTCCATCACAAATTAGGCCTTCGGCGATTTTTTATTGTAGCGCCGATCCCTTGTGGTTGACCAACGGCGGGGGATAAATCCACACAGGAGTTAAGTTAAAATGACTGATAAATTTAACCGTGTATTGAATAACGAATATTGAACAGGGAATTTCGAATTATAAATATTTCTTATCCTTCGATATTCTCGTGCTTGTATCATTCCTTGAGGCTTCGCCAGCCTGTGCATATCCGCACGCAGACAGGCGCGCAAAGACACCGAAGACCCGACTTTTGTGGTAGGAGCCGTCTCCTGACGGCGATTGACAATACGCACGTTTCCCTATATCGCCGTCGTTAAAAGAATACCCTATTTTACCCAATTCATTCCCTTCCCTCTAAGCTTCGCAAAGAACGTTCCGCTTAGAGCGAAGGTTTAACGCTTATTTCTTCGGTTAACCTTTTTTCCTGTC
>JAHFOW010000279.1 GCA_023261465.1 Planctomycetota bacterium | reverse complement strand
CACATGGTTGGCGAGGAGGAAAAGAAGATAAGAACAGACCCTGCGGCAAGGGTAACAGATCTGTTGAAAGCCGTTTTTGGCAAACTTGATAAATAGTTTTGTTGAGACGAGAAGAGAAAGGATTCAAACTGCTTTTAGAAACACCCCTTGCCAATCTCCGTGAATTTATGCGGAAGCGGAACTGAGGTGTTTAGCACTTATCTGTCCTGCAATTTCTTCCACAAAATCAACATTCGATGCCCCAACCACATTTCCATCCGCATTCTGATATAACGGACCGGGTTCAGTGCTTTCCATTATTCTAAAGGAGGTGGGTATAACATGACAAATGAACTTACGATAAAGATTACAGGCGAGGCTGGCCAGGGGATGCAGACCATAGGGGCAGCCCTGTGCCAGATGTTCAAAAACACAGGATTCCATATTTTTGCCAACCAGGATTATATGTCAAGGATACGCGGCGGCAACAATTTCTTTCAGCTCAGGATTTCAGATAAACCGCTTTACACCCTCCGTCAGAAATCAGATATTACCGTAACTTTAGATAAAGCAAGTGTTGCTCTTCATAGACCAAATATGACTGATGGCGGTGTTTTGGTTTTGGATAGGAAGAAATTTAATATTACTGAAGAAAATAATGCATTTTTTGATGTCCCTCTCTATGATATGGCGACACGTACAGGGGATAGCGAGATTTTTATTAACTCCATTTCATGCGGCGTTATTGCAGGAATTACCGGCATAGAATTCCGCTCTGTTGAGCAGGTTATGGAGACTATTTTTGCTGGTAAGGGTGAAGAGGTTATTCGAAAAAATAAAGAGGCTGTGCGGGCAGGGTATGATTTTGTCAAAAATAATTTTAAAAAAGATACATTCAAAATAAAGGCAGGTACAATCAAAGATACTGGAACATTCGTCATGAACGGAAACGATGCAATTGCCCTGGGGGCAATACGGGCTGGTTGTAAATTTTACTCGGCCTACCCTATGTCTCCTTCTACGAGTATTATGAATGTGATTGCTCAGTATGCAAAAAAATTTAATATCGTCGTTGAACAGGCAGAGGATGAGATTGCTGCCATCAATATGATCATTGGCGCCTCGTTTGCCGGAGTCCGGTCTATGACCGCCACCGCCGGTGGTGGATTTGCCCTCATGGTGGAAGGGCTGAGTCTGGCTGCCATGACTGAGACGCCAATTGTCGTCGTTATTGCCCAGAGACCTGCACCTGCAACCGGTTTTCCCACGAGGACTGCACAGGCGGACCTTGAGTTTGTGCTTCATGCAGGACATGGGGAATTTGCCAGAGCGGTATATGCCCCTGGTACGATAGAAGAGGCCTTCTCTGTAATGATAAAGGCATTCAACAGTGCAGAAAAATACCAGATCCCGGTCTTTATTATGACAGACCAGCACCTTGCAGAATCTTATAGAAATATTGAGACGTTCGATTTGAACAAAGTAAAAGTACAAAGATACATCATATCAAAGGAGGATTCCAAAAATATAAAGAATTATAAACGATACCAATTTACTGAATCGGGAATATCTCCTCGTGCAATACCCTCCTGGATAGAAGACGTTATTTACGCTGATAGTGATGAACATACAGAGGAAGGCCACATTACGGAAGATGCCGAGATGGGCAGAAGGATGGTTGAAAAGAGATTTTATAAGAAATTTTCGGGCCTTTCGCAAGAGGTAGAAAGGCCTACCGCCTATAATACAGACGGCGCGGATGTCATTCTTCTCGGTTTTGGGTCAACCTATGGTGTAATGAAAGAAGTTAGTGATGCAGTAGCTGACAAAAAAACAGGTTTTATTCATCTGTCACAGGTCTGGCCATTTCCAGCGCCAGAGATGGTCAAGTTGTTAAAAGATGCCAAAAAGGTTTTAACGGTAGAAAACAATGCGGGGGGCCAACTCGCCCGATTATTAAGGAGAGAGACCGGGTTGCAGGTCGGCGGCTCCGTTTTAAAATTTGATGGCAGGCCTTTTGATCTGGATTATCTTATCGATCGTGTCAAAAAGGAAGGATAAGGATAATAATTATGGACATAAAAGATTTTAAAAGTAATGATGAAATAGCATGGTGTCCGGGGTGTGGCAATTTCGGCATTTTAAATGCAGTTAAAAAGACCCTTGTTAAACTGAATAAACCTCCAAAAGATATCCTGCTTGTTTCAGGGATAGGACAGGCAGCAAAACTTCCTCATTATGTAAGGTGCAATTGTTTTAACGGCCTTCATGGAAGGGCGCTTCCCGTTGCTGCAGCGGCAAAGATTGCTAACCGTGAATTGACGGTAATAGTTACCACGGGAGATGGCGACTGTTATGGAGAGGGTGGCAACCACCTAATCCACAATATACGAAGGAATACCGATATAACCGTCATTGTACATGACAATCAGATATATGGTCTTACAAAAGGGCAAGCCTCTCCTACAACCGATCCGGGATATGTAACGAAGGTACAGACTGAGGGAGTCATCCTCGAACCCCTGCATCCCCTGGAGATGGCAATTGCATTGGGTGCAGGGTTTGTAGCCAGGGGATATTCGTTAGATATCGAACATCTTTCCTGGTTAATAGAGGAAGGGATAAAACACAAAGGCTTTTCTTTGATTGACGTCTTACAGCCGTGCGTCTCTTTTAACAAAAAGAATACCTATGAATGGTACACACAGA
>JAHFOW010000278.1 GCA_023261465.1 Planctomycetota bacterium | reverse complement strand
TGCAGACCGATAAATATTTTTTTACTTTGCAGGCAGTTATTTTAATAGGGGTATTAAATAACTAATTTCTAACCATCTGCCTTTGGGCAGGTGGTTTTTTTATGTGCGCCCGGCACGGGCGCAAGCTATAGGGTGAGAGTCCCGAACGCGCCTTGATAGTGGGAAGCGTTAACCAAAGGCAAGGGTGTCGCGGGCGACTGCGAATCTGAAGGAAGCCCGGCGGTAAATCTCTGGCCTGACGAACAGGAAGCAGATCAGGCAGTTCCATGCGGGTGAGTTTGCACAACAAAACAAAGCCCAAAACTATCCGAAGCATGTTGCTGTAAATCTGACAGGTATATGGAGAGAAAGCTTGCGTTCTTACCCGGGGAGATCTGATAAATGGTGGACGGAGGGAGAAGCGCAGCCCGAAGGAGCAAGAGCGTGCAGCGATGCATAGTTTGTTTATCAGAAGTCAGCCGAGGCCATAGTATCCGCCAGACAGTGGAGAAGGGCTGAACATTAAACGTCCGAGGAGTACCTCTGGCAGTGGGCTCATCGTAAAGAAAGCAGAAAACTCCGGATGGAGAGCTTTCCTGTATACGGATATGCTGGAAGCAGAAAGGTAACAGGAAGCGCTGAGCGGTGACTTGAAAGAAGGAAGGAAACGAGGAAACAGAAAAAAAAAAAGAGGAAAAAAAAGTGCAGACGAAATGCTATTGGAGGAAATCATCAGCAAATCAAACATGCAGTCGGCCTACCGGCAGGTCACGGGAAACAAAGGTGCAGCCGGAGTAGACGGCATAGGAGTGGCGGGCTTCCCCGGTCAGCTTAAAGCAGACTGGGAAGCAATCAGGACTAAGCTTGAAACCGGAACGTATCAGCCACAGGCTGTAAAACGAGTATCCATCCCAAAACCAAATGGTGGCGAACGCAAATTAGGTATCCCTACGTATATGGACAGGCTGATACAGCAAGCCATATCCCAGGAGCTAACTAAGATGTATGATGCTGACTTTTCAGAAAACAGCTACGGGTTCCGGTCGGAAAAGAATGCACACCAAGCCTTGCAAAAGGCAAAAGAGTACATTAATGGAGGCTACAGCCATGTAGTCGACCTTGACCTTGCCCAATTCTTCGACCGTGTTAACCATGATTACTTAATGAATGAATTGAGCCGGAAGATACAGGATAAGAGAGTACTTAAACTCATACACAAAATCCTCCGGGCAGATATTCAGGAACAAGGAAGCCTGGCACCGTGTAAACAGGGGGTTCCCCAAGGTGGTCCGTTAAGCCCGCTGCTATCCAATATTATTCTTGATAAATTAGATAAGGAATTGGAGAAACGAGGCCACCGGTTTGTACGTTACGCCGATGATGTGAGTATCTATGTCAAAAGCAAACGTGCAGGCGAACGGGTAATGAAAAGCATCGGTACCTACATTGAAAAGGAATTGAAACTAAAGGTTAACATAGAAAAGAGTTCAGTGACACGCCCATGGTTCAGCAAGCTGTTAGGCTTTACTTTCTATCACAAGAAAGGCGAAAAGGGGATCTCGGTTCATCGTAAGAGCATCTCAGCCTATAAGGATAAAATCCGTGCAATAACCTGCCGGAGCAAACCCTATGCAATGGAAGAGCGCATGATGCAAATCAGGCAATTAAATCAGGGATGGGGGAATTACTTTAAGCTAAGCGAAGCGAAATCGGTGTTTGTGGCGCTGGACGAATGGGTTAGGAGTCGCATACGATTATGTTACTGGAAACAATGGAAGAAGGTAAAGACGCGAATCGGCCAGTTAGAGAAACTGGCCATCAAGCCCAATAAAGCCTACCAATGGGGCAACACCCGAAAGGGTTACTGGCGAACGGTTCATAGCCCAATTCTTACCACAGCTTTAAGCAATGCCTTCTTAAAGAAAGCGGGGTTTGTAAGTCTGAAAGACACCACAACCCCACTGAAAACTGTTAATG
Organism: Planctomycetota bacterium; assembly: GCA_023261465.1. Taxonomy (GTDB): domain Bacteria; phylum Planctomycetota; class Brocadiia; order Brocadiales; family Brocadiaceae; genus JAHFOW01. Next base: position 739 of record JAHFOW010000278.1, on the reverse strand, counting down.
TTTAATGAACCGCCGTATGCCGAACGGCACGTACGGTGGTGTGAGAGGACAGTAAGGGAAATAATCCCTTACTTCCTACTCGATTGTCGTATTCAAAGCGATATTAATTACCTTAGCTACAGCTATGAAACATATTATTCTGTTTTAACTTTTGAAAAAACATTACTTAGCAATCGTAGCGAGACACCCGACAAATTTTGAACCGACACATTAGTGCAAATGGATGCCGACATATTTTTTCAAAAGATTAGGACCTATCACAACATTTCTCAACAGGCAGAATTGGCGTGGACCAATCTTTTACGTCTGAAAAAATACAATAAACACGACCACTTTGTAACTATTGGACAATACCCAAAAAAAATTGGTTTTGTGATTAAAGGACTTTTCTCTCAAAACTACATCAATGACGATGGAAATACGGTTATTAAATATTTCTTTCCGGAGCAAAGAATGGCAGCTTCATTAAGTGCGATGTTGGCTAACAAAGCCAGTGAATTTTATATCACTGCAATTGAAGACACAACCGTGTTGGAATATGATTTTTTTGAATTCAAAAAACTATTTCCCACTTATCCGGACCTTGCATTATTTTATATCGCCTACAACGATCTGCATTGGATAATAGAAAAAGAGCCTTTGGAAATTTCAATGAGAATTGAAACATCTGCCAAACGCTATGACGACTTTCTTAAAAAATATCCTGCTCTTCTAAAGCGACTAAAAAAGCATCACATTG
>JAHFOW010000134.1 GCA_023261465.1 Planctomycetota bacterium | reverse complement strand
ATATCAAGATTATCGAGGAGGAACTCACGGCAGGCGCATACATAACCACCGACCAATCCGATAATCAGATAACGGCATTTAATCCGGGGGCCATGAAATTCAACGCCGATTTTGATTTTGATTCTGTCGCTTCCAAACAGACTATTGCGATCGTTGCGCCGGGTAATCTGGGGGATATGATGAATTTTTCAAACATCTACAAAAAGAAAAATATTGACTATATCTTTGACCCTGGCCAGTCACTTCCGGCGTGGACTAAGGAACTTTTAACCGAGATGATTCACGGCTCAAAAATATTTATCTGCAATGACTATGAACTGCAACTGACTCAGGAAAAAACCGCTATGACGGTTAATGATATCCTGGGGATAACGGAAACCCTTATTATCACAAAAGGTGAATTTGGTTCTGTGGTCATGCGTAAGGAAAATGGTAAAGCAAGGAGTTTTGATATCCCCGTAGCAAAAGTGGAGGAGGTATGTGATCCAACGGGCGCCGGCGATGCATACCGGGCGGGGCTTATCAAGGGGCTGCTCGTATCAAAAAATGACATTGTTCACGCTGCGAAAATAGGCGCTGTCTGTGCTGCCTATACCGTAGAAGTCTATGGTTCTCAGAATTTTGAGTTTACTACAGATTCATTTAACAAACGTTTTGAGTCGGTTTTTGGGAAGAGGGCGTTTTAAAACTTGTAATAGTTCGCCGCCGGGGACGCAAAGGGCGCAGAGAAATACGTTAAGAGGGGGAATTTCGAATACTATTTCTGTTTATCCCTTGCCAGCCTCTCCGCGATCTCAACGTTCTCTGCGGCGAACCGAACTGTTACCAGGGAAATACCTGAAAGAATTTATATAAGGTGGTGTGTGATGAAAGTAGCAGTCCTTATTGAAGACCTGTACCAGGTTTTAGAAGTGTGGTATCCTTACTTGCGGTTGAGGGAGGAAGGCATAGAAACCGTCTTTATTGGTTCCGGAGCAAAGAAGGAATACAAGAGCAAAGAGGGTTATCCTGCACTCGAAGAGCTTTCCTTACGGGATGCAAAGATAAGTGAATTCGATGGGGTTATTATTCCCGGTGGGTATGCCCCTGACATCCTGCGCCGACACGCAGATGTCAATACCTTTGTCAGAAATATGCATACGCAGGGCAAGCTTGTCGCTGCAATCTGTCATGCAGGATGGGTCTTAATTTCCGCAGGTATATTAAAAGGGAAAAAGGCTACCGGCTTTTTTGCAATAAAAGACGATATGGTCAATGCCGGGGCTGTGTTTCTTGATAAGGAAGTGGTTGTTGACGGTAATCTGATTACCTCGCGGAATCCGTATGATTTGCCTGCATTTTGCAGGGAAATTATAAAATATTTAAAACAGGAGATAAACACATCGAACACATCCATAGCATAGATTATTACCATGCCGAAGATGAGCATGGCCACAAGCACGAGTACAGGTCACATGAACGAAAAAGGTTGTTCCTGACAAGTGTCATTACCGGCGCTATCTTTATCGTGGAGATTGTTGGCGGATTTATGACCAACAGTCTTGCCCTGGTCAGCGATGCGGGACACATGCTCACCCACCTGTTTGCTTTGCTGGTAAGCCTTTTCGCATTGTTTTTTGCCTCAAGGCCGCCGACAGAGAGAAAGACGTACGGGTTCTATCGTTTGGAAATATTGGCGGCGTTGTTTAACGGCATAACTCTTTTCATGATCTCGGTGTGGATATTTTATGAAGCGTATCATCGGTTTGTTCATCCAGAGACCATTTCCAGCGGCAAGATGTTTATTGTGGCATGCATTGGTCTTGTTGCTAATCTCGTCTGTGCATACATTCTTAAAGGCGGTGGGCATGAACACGAACACGGACACAGTTTAAATGTCAGGGCGGCATTTCTCCACATGCTGGGCGACACCCTTTCATCGGTAGGTGTTATCGCGGGTGCGGTCATTATTTACTATACCAACTGGGTGATCGTCGACCCTATCGTCAGTGTTATGCTCTGTGTGTTGATCCTCATCTGGTCATATAAGCTGACTATGGAATCGGTTGATATCCTGTTAGAAGCAACGCCGAAGGGAATTAATATTGATGAGGTTACTGCAAGCATCAAACAAATTTCCGGTATTGATGATGCGCATGATATCCATATCTGGACGATTACCTCTGGCATGTTTGCCATGAGTGGCCATATTGACACGAAAGACATGTTGATCAGTGAAACGACCATGCTTTCCAAGGAGATTAATCGCATCCTGGGAGAAAAATTTAAAATTGGCCATACCGTCATTCAATTCGGGTGTGAATGCAAAGTAAATAATACGCACAATGAACACAATCACACGTAAATTTTAAAAGCGGATTAGAGAATCTTCCTGCCAGCCATACCGGTAATTCTGAAATTATGAATTTTATTTGCATTTGTGTTGATGAGGACATGTCCTTATAAACACGGGATGATAAAAACCCGGATAATAGTAAGGGTAAGGATTATTATACTCCTTATACACGGGCCAAATATATATTTCTTTAATATGAATTAAAGGGTAAGTATATTCAATTTCACCGGTTTGAAGCACCCTTTTCCCCTGCACCTCTCCCGCTATGGTAACCTCTCTGTCTTTAGCGTATACCTTTGGGTCTAAATATTGATCCGCAAGGGCAAGAAATCTTCCTCCTGTTTCATCTGTATCCTTCGGTTGTCCACGAAAACCGGCAGGGCGTTGTAAAACCTTAATTAAGGTGCCTTCTTTAGTATTTGTCGTTTCAATAATAACTCCGCTCAGGATAACTGTCTGGCCTTTAAATTTTTCAGGGTCCTTCATGAGTTCCTGAAAGGTTATGGATGGGTTTGCGTGTTCCCTCACCTGTTTTGGTATAACATGGCATCCCATCGTTAAAAAAAGGACTATTCCAAATGTTAATATATGGGCAGAAACGATGTATTTTCTTTCTTTTATCATAGGTATTCTCCATGCTCACTCCACGTCTTTTTCCATAAATATATCCGGATGTAACTCAAACCTTCAGGTTTGAGTCTGGACAGGAGTATCAAAACTAAAGCCTTGAGTTACATCCGGCTAAATCGATACATTATTTTTATTATAACAGAATACGCTTTTTTACCAAATAACCTCTCTGATTTTCCTGTAGAGTAATAAATAACCTGTTAGTATAGTAATCAAACCGTGGAGGAATAAGAGGAATAATATGCTGAGATATATGAAAAAAGTTTGCTATACTTGTCATTGCGAGGGTTTTGTCCGAAGCAATCTCCCGGAATTATTTACAACTGAGGGAAAGATTGCTTCACCGTGCTCGCATGCCAGAGGGGATAAACTTTTAAAACGTTAAATTAAACTATATTGACGTAATACTATTTTCATAATATAATTGAAACGCGTTTTATTCTTCTATTACTTTACTTTCTATAGAAGGAGGTGATTTGATAAAGAAAGCCGCCTCAGTATTTATTTTAAAATCGTAAATAAATGATAAAAAAGGAGGTAAAAATGAGAAGGTATGGATTGTTTACTAGTTGTCTGGTTTTTTTATTTATGGTAGTATGGTCAGGCATTGCACATGCAGAATGCCAAATCAAGGATCCTTGTGCCAAATTAACTGTCCTTGCAAAGTCGGGTGTGGCTTCCAAACCTATATGTATTGTCCAAAAAGATTGTTTGACAGCTGCCGGTGGTTGCGATGACTGCATATTTCATATTGAATGGAAAGTGAATCTCAAGAGTAAGGATATTGAAGTATGTGATGAATCATTGAAACAACAATTGATCCCGGAGGGCAGTTACCTTATAGCAGAATTGGATTATCACATAAGAAAAAATGGACCATGCGGAAGTCCTGTTGGTACACATAAGGGTGATTTTAAGCTATTTAATGCCCAAAACGAACTAATTGGCTCTGGTGATATGGGTGGAACCAATGGGCTTGAGACACATGTTTCATTACAGGAATGCTGCAAGTGGCCGCATAGTGAAGGGACAATGAATGGTGTGGTACACAATTGTCAACTGAGGGCAAGCTATAAGAGTAGTCTCACTCCTCCTAAGGGTGTTACTGACGTATGCAGCACGAAATATTGGAGGAATTGGAAATTAAAAATAGATGGTATTATTCTCTGTTTATGTACACAGGGTTAATAGCAGTAATTTTTTAAGTACCGCAACAAAGCATTAGTTGAGGCAGGAATATCCTGCCTCAACTAATCAATGAAATTCTCCCCGACCCGGCTTATAAAACAAGCTAAGTTTCACCCTAATGGTTTTCTTATCTCCGTAGAAATGACGTTTGCTTCTGCAAGCGTTCCTCTTTTAAAACTATTAAAAATAGGAGGGGGTTATGCAAAAGGAACAATATGTCTGTATGGTATGTGGATATAATATCGTTGGTTATTACCCCGACTTTTGCCCTTTTTGTGGCGCATCAAAAGAGAAGTTCATTACTGATGAGGAATGTTCTGAGAAATTCAAGGTTATAGGTACTTCCGTAAACAGAAAGGTAACTCGTTTAAACTCTGTTCCTGCATTAGGTCTTGAACATGCTGCCTATCGTATCGAAACGGATGAGAAAATATTCTGGATAGATTGCCCTTCGTGTTTTGACAAAAGTCTTAAGCAAACAGACGCCATTCTCTTTACCCATCACCACTTTCTTGGTGCGAGCAATCTCTACCGTGACTTTTTCCATGCTCAGGTACGTATTCATACACTCGATTCCGCACACACGATATGTAAGGGTTTTACCTTTGATGTAACCTTCAACGAGAATTTTATTGAGCATGGCATCCAGGCCTTTCATATTGGAGGGCACACACCTGGCTTTACTTGTTATATTTTTAATGACACTTTTTTTATCTGTGATTATGTCTTTCTGGAGAATCAGGGAATGCGTTTTAATCCCTTCGGTCCTCCAAAAGAGACCAGGGCATGTGCGAAAAAAATCTATGAAGTACTCAAAGATAAAAATATAAGCACGGTTTGTGGATATAATTACGTTATCGATTATATCGATTGGAACGAGCGATTTGGTAATCTATTGCGAAATGAATAAGTTGAAATTATGAAAACAGGTATTACCCATTTACCACTACACGGCGGGAAGGCCCCGTCCTGGCTCTTTCAGAGAATGAAGCGGCTTGCGCGTGAAATCACAATTGCTGTGGTGAGCGAATACGGTTCTCTGGAGATGCTCAAGAGGCTTTCAGACCCATTCTGGTTTCAGGCATTGGGCTGTGTCCTCGGTTTTGACTGGCATTCAAGCGGTGTAACCACCACAACATGTGGAGCGCTAAAAGAAGGTATAAAGGGACTGGAAAAAGAGCTGGGCATCTATATTGCCGGAGGGAAAGGCGCTACTTCCCGTAAAACACCCTCAGAAATTATTGCCGCAGGTGCGCAATTATCCTGTAGTCCTGAAAAACTCGTCTATGCCAGCAGGATGAGCGCAAAGGTTGACAATAGCGCCGTACAGGATGGCTATCAACTCTACCACCATTCTTTTATCTTTACCAGGTCGGGAGATTGGGCGGTTGTTCAGCAAGGCATGAATGACGCCAATAAATACGCCCGCCGATACCACTGGCTGGGGAGTAAGGTTGAAAACTTTGTGGTAGAACCTCATAATGCTATTTGTTGTGATTCAAAAGGCAACACCCTGAATATGGTGGCAACGGAGAGTGAAGAGGCGCGGCAAACAACCGTTATGCTTTCACAGATAAAACCAGACACGCTGGTAACTGAAATTAAAAAATTGCAAAACCTGCATCTTTCAGCACACCACGATGTTTCTGTCCATGATATTCATCCTGACAGGCTCTATAAAATATTTATAAAAACCTATGAGTATGTTCCAAAAGATTTTGAGTCCTTGCTTGGTATTGAAGGGGTTGGGCCAAAAACCATTCGTGCTCTTGCGCTTATTTCAGAGATTGTTTACGGCAAAAGCCCCAGTTTCAGCGACCCCGTGCGATACAGCTTTGCGCATGGCGGTAAAGATGGACATCCGTATCCTGTAAACAGAGAGGTGTATGATCAGTCAGTAGATATACTTAAAAAGGCGCTTAAACAAGCAAAGGTGGGAAATACAGAAAAGGTTGATGCTTTTAAACGATTGCATTCTTTTTTTCAATAAAAAAGTACCACGAAGAAATGTTTTATATTGTTTAAGAATTTTGGACTACAAGATATGATTAATTATATCTGAGAAAACATGATAGATAGTACATACAAAGAACAACTTCAGGCATGGGATAAGATGTACGTCTGGCATCCCTTTACCCAGATGCTGGATTATGCCAAGGAAACACCCCTTATTATTGAAGAAGGAAACGGTATCTACCTTAAAGATGTTGATGGTAAAGAATACATTGATGGGGTATCGTCCATGTGGTGCAATATCCATGGCCACCGCAAGAAGGAAATTGATGATGCTATAAAATTGCAACTCGACAAGATTGCACATACCACACTCCTGGGTCCATCTAATTTACCAGCCATTGAACTTGCCAGCAGGCTCGTTGAAATTGTCCCTCATGGTCTGAACAAGGTATTTTATTCAGATAATGGTTCCACTGCCAATGAAGTTGCATTGAAGATGGCTGTTCAGTACTGGCAGCACAGAGGATATAAAGACAAAGTAGAGTTTCTGGCCTTACAATTCGGTTATCATGGAGATACCATCGGGACAATGAGCGTGGGTGGTGTTGAAATATATCAAAAGGCATTTCGTCCACTTTATTTTAAGACCCACCTGGCGCCATCGCCATACTGTTATCGTTGCCCCCTGGAAAAACAGGTGGACAGTTGCAATCTGGCATGTCTCGATAAACTTGAGGATGTTTTAAAGACGCATGCACATGCGATTGCAGCCATGATTATGGAACCTCTGGTACAGGGGGCCGGCGGTATGATCGTCCATCCATCCGGTTATTTATCAGGCGCGCGCGCCCTATGTAAAAAATATAATGTCATTTTCGTTTTAGACGAGGTAATGACAGGCTTTGGTCGAACAGGAAAAATGTTCGCCTGTAATCACGAAAACGTTGTCCCTGATATTATGACCTTGTCGAAGGGTATTAATGGCGGTTATATGCCCCTTGCGGTTACGCTTGCCACAGAAGAAATTTATAATGTTTTTTTAGGAAAATACGCCGAACTCAAGACCTTCTTCCACGGCCATACATACACGGGAAATCCTCTGGGTTGTGCGGCCGGGCTGGCCAGTCTGAGACTTTTTGAAAAAGAGCACATCCTGGAAAATTTAGCGCCGAAAATTAATGTTTTACGGGACAAACTTAAGCAATTTGAATCATTAGAACATGTTGGCAATATCAGACAATGTGGACTCATCGCCGCCATTGAACTTGTTCGTGATAAAGCCACAAAGGAACCATACCCCTGGGAAGAACGGGTGGGAGTTCAAATATGCCTTGAGTCCAGAAAACGTGGTTTACTTATCAGACCGCTCGGACATATCTTGGTAATTATACCCCCACTGACTATCAAAGAAGATGAGTTAGGCAGGATGCTCAATATTATGTATGAATCTATACGCATGATAACAGAATGAAAGGAGTAATGACCTTATGCAGAAAAGGCAGGGTGTAATCAGAAGCGCTTATTTAATAGTAATACTTGGGCTCATAGAAGCCGGTATATGTGGTTGCGCTGATTTTAAACAATTACGCCAGGAAAACCAGAAACTGAGTGAAAATGTCTCAAACCTTGAGCGGGAAGTAGCCGAAATGTCGAAGCTTCCCCGTGATGAAAAAAAGCCTGTACCGGTCATTACAGCAGCAAATAGAGTTTGTGTCGGTTGTCATAAGAATCGTGGGCCGGCGCTGGTTATGGAGTGGGAACGGTCACGTCATGCACAGCACGGCATTGGCTGCGTGGATTGTCACAAGGCTAATCCGGGAGAGATTGATGCCTGGCAGCATGCAGGGGTCTTGATAGCTACATTAGTTACCCCAAAGGATTGTGCACGTTGCCATCAACGGGAGTACGAAGAATTTTCCAGGAGTCATCATGCAAA